>DATMVT010000310.1:0-16680 GCA_035562895.1 Patescibacteria group bacterium
CATGTACGAGGCTGGCACGATCGCGTTCAAGCAGCTCGCCGCGGAACGCGCCGCGGCGGCCGATGCGTCGCTCGACGCCGTCGAGTCCCGCACGCGGCGTGATGCCGCGAGACTGGCCTTGGCCGCGGCGATCGGTTGGGCCGACGTGGCGAGCTTGCCCGCCGTCGATACTCGCCTCGATCTACCCGCGCGCGAAGACGCCGCACGCGATGCGCTGGTCGAACGCGCGCTGCGCGAGCATCCGGAGATCATCGCCGCGCGTCACGAAGAACAGGCGATGGTGCGCGCCGCAAGCATCGCGAAGCGCGCGTGGTGGCTGCTCGAACTGGACGCCGAGGTCGAACGCGAGCGTGGCGACAGCGGCGTGATCGAAAGCGGCCCGGGCTTCTCCCTGTCGCTGCCGCTGTTCCGCCAGGGCCAGGACACGCGACTCGCGGCGCGTGCGCTGGAAGAGCGTGCCGAGGCCGATCGCGCCGAACGCGAACTCCAGCTGCGCCACGACATCGATGCCGCGTTGGCCGAACGCCGCGCCGCGCGCGAACGCATCGCCTTGCTGCGCGAGGAAGTGCTGCCGGCGCACGAGAACTTGGTGCGCGAGCACCAGCGCGAGTACGACTACATGCTGGCCGGCGCGTTCGAATTGATCGAAGCGCGGCGCGACCAGTACCGCGCCTATCGCGACTACCTCGCCGCCGTCGCCGGGCACCTGCTCGCCGGCATCGATCTGTCGCGCGCCGTGGGCGCCGATCTCGGTGGTGGTGGCGATGCCTTGTCCGATCCCGAATTGCCCGGCGCCGCGTCGGCCACCGACGCCGTCGATCATTCCTCGCACACCCATGGAGACACGCCATGATCCTGTCCCGACGCGATTGGCTGATGGGCGCGGGCGCGCTGGCCGCCGGCACCCTGGTCAGTACCCCCGAAGCGTTGCGCGCCGCCGAAGCGGCCGCGAAGCAGCCCGCGCGCAGCGGTCGCGTCCACACCCCGAACGCGTGGACCTTGCCCTATCGCATGAACAACGGCGTCAAGGAATTCCACCTCGTCGCCGAAGAGATCGCGCACGAGTTCGCGCCCGGTTCGAAGGCGAGGCTGTGGGGCTACAACGGCAGCACGCCCGGCCCGACCATCGAGGCCGTGGAAGGCGACCGCGTGCGCATCTTCGTCACCAATCGCCTGCCCGAGCACACCTCGATCCACTGGCATGGCCTGCTGCTGCCCTCCGGCATGGACGGCGTCAGCGGGCTGACGCAGCCGTCGATCAAGCCCGGCGAAACCTACGCCTACGAGTTCACGCTGCGCCAGAACGGCACGCATCTGTATCACCCGCACGCCGATGAAATGGTGCAGCTTGCGCTTGGCATGATGGGCTTCTTCATCATCCATCCGCGCGGCGCGGCCCAGGTCGATCGCGACTTCGCCGTCCTGCTGCATCAGTTCGCGTTGCATCCGGGCACGACGCGGCCGGATCCGAACGTGATGCTCGACGCCTCGCAGTGGACGATGAACAGCAAGGTCTTCCCGGCGACCGAGCCGCTGATCTGCGCGGCCGGCGAACGCGTGCGCATCCGCGTCGCCAACCTGTCGATGTGGAACCACCCGATCCACCTGCACGGCCACCAGTTCGAAGTCACCGGTTCCGACGGCGGTCGCTGGCCGAGAACGATGTGGCGGCGCGAGGTCACCGAGATCGTCGGCGTCGGCCAGTGCCGCGACATCGAATTCGATGCCATCGCGGGCGACTGGGCTTTCCACTGCCACATGAGCCACCACACCATGGGGCCGATGGGCCACGACGTGCCGAACACGCTCGGCGTCGATCAGCGCGGCGTCGAGGAACGCATCCGCGAACACCTGCCGGGCTACATGGCGATGGGCGAATCCGGCATGGCCGAACACCAGATGCATACCGACATGGGCCACATGCAGGGGCCGTACAACACCTTGCCGATGATGGCCGGCAAGGGTCCGTTCGGGCGTCTGGAAATGGGCGGCATGTTCAATGTCGTGAAGGTGCGCAAGGGCCTGGCCGCAAACGACTTCCGCGACCCCGGCTGGTTCGATCACCCCGAAGGCACGGTCGCCGCGAAGGTCAGCAGCGATCCGGACTTCGGGAAACCGGTGCGGCGCGGATGATCGCGGCGTCCCGTCGCGCTCCGCGTCAATCGAAGCCGTTGCGAAAGATCGGATCGCCGCCCGCGTCATTGTCGATGATGGTGCCGACCGCCTGACCGTCGGACAGCGTCGAACTCGACGTTGCCGCGATGTTCACGATGAATTGCTCGTCCCACTCGTCGATCGCATCACCGAGGACGGGGACGTTGATCGTGGTGCTGGTGGCGCCGGCATTGATGGTCGCGGTGCCGGTGACCGCGGTGTAATCGACGCCGGGGGTCGCGTCGATCGGGGCGGTGCCGTAGGTGACCGACGCATTCGCGCCGGCAGCGGCTGGAATCGAGACGGTGAACACCATGTTCGCGGCGTTCTCGGTCAGCGACGCGTCGGCGATCGAGACCGCCGGTCCGGGATCGTCGTTGCCGATGGTGCCGATCGCGGCGGCGTCGGCGATCGAATAGCCGGCGGTCGGATTGGTCAAGTTCACCGCGAGCGTCTCGTCGGCCTCGAACTGGGTGTCGCCGAAGCGCGTCACGTCGAAGTCGATGCTGGTGTTGCCGCTCGTGAACGTCAGGGCTTGCGAGCGTTGCTGGTAATCGTTGTCGGCGAGCGTGGCGGTGCCGTTGGCGGTGCTGGCGGTCACCGAGATCGAAGGCTGACTCGGGTTCGAGAGCGTGACGACGAAACGCGTCGGGTTGATGCCGTTCTCGGGCTGGATCGGCGCATCGGCGATGCGGATCGTCGGCGTCGGATCGTTGTCGTTGATGCTGCCGGTGCCGATGTCGGTTCCGGCGCCGCCGAGCACGGCACCGCTGGCGCCGGTGTTCGGGTTGCTCAGGTTCAGCGAAAATGTCTCGGCGGCACCGGGTTCATCGAGACCGTCGTCGGTGCTGTTCACGACGACGTTCTGGGTCAGTGCGCCGCCGGAAGTGAAGGTCAGGGTCGCCGCGCCCAGGCCGGTGTAGTCACCCGACGTCGCGGTGCCGTTGGCGGTGGCGCGCGAGACGGTGACGGTGCGGCTGTTCGGGTTCGACAGCGTGACCGTGAACGTGATCGGGCTGCCCTCGGTGACCGCCGCCGGGTCATTCACGGTGATCGTGGTGGTGTCGTCGTCGGTGATGGTGCCGGTCGCCTGTGCGTCGCTGATCGTGTAGCCCGCGGACGGCGTGGTCAGGTTCACCACGAAGGTCTCGTCGAGCTCGTCGATGTTGTCGTTGTTGATGGTCACGTTCAGCGTCGCCGCGGTCGAGCCGGCCGTGAAGTTCACCGTCTGGCTGCTGACGTTGCTGAAGTCGGTGCCGCCACCGGTCGCCGAACCGGTCGTTGCCGTCGTCGCCACGACGCTGGCGGTGCCGGTCGAGGTCGACCGCGTCAGCGTGAACTGCATCGGCGTCGTCGCCTCGCCCGAAGTGCGGTCCGCGATCGCGATCGTGCCGCCACCCCCGGTGGTGAAACAGCCGCTGGTGACATTGGCATCGGCGACGGCATCGAGATTGATGACATTGCGCGGATGGAACACTTCCGAGGTGCCGCAGCTTGCCGGCGTGATGTGGCAATAACTCATCAAGGTGCCGCGGACATTGGTGACGCCATTGATCGTCTGTGCCGCCGGACAGGTCGCAGTGCCGCCATAGCAGCCAGAGCCCGCCTCGCCGTTGTAGCACTGGTCGATCGTTCCGGTGGCGACCGGCTCGTTGCCGGTCGTCGCGCTGGTGCAGTGCGTGTGATTCACGCCGAAGTTGTGCCCCAACTCATGCGCAACCACCATCACGTCATCGGCGCCGTCGGAACCGTTGAACTTGAACACGCGCGAGATGCTGTAGTGGCCGGCGGTGCACTGGCCGTCGCTGCAGATGCCGGAGTTGAACGTGAATCCCTTTTCCGTGCACATGTTGTCGGCGCCGATCAGCCATGCCACGCCGGCCGAAGAGTTGTTGGACGCCGATTTCCCGGAAATCTGTGCGGCAAATGCGCGACTGACCGCGTTCTGGTTGGCGACCCATTCTTCGCCGAACTCGTCCAGTTGGTCGATGGTGCTGCTGGCCGATGTCGTGCCGTAGGGATCCGAAGCCGTCCGCAGCAGGGTCGTGCCGCGCAGCAGGGTGACGTCGAGATCACGCTCATAGATCAGGTTCATGCCCAGAAACAATTGGTCGAGATAGACCGTGGCATTCGCCGTGCTTCCGCCGAACTTCAGCGTCAGCAGTTCGGTGTCGGTGTCGATGGCGACGGTGGCCGAGCGCGACGCTGCGGTCGTGGCCTTCGGGACTCCTGCGGCGTCGAGCACGGCGTGGACGTCGTCACGCGAAGGCAGACCGACCTGTTTCGACAAATCGAGGCCGGTGTGCGCATCGAGCTCGCAGGCGAAGAAGATCGGATTGCCCTCGGCATCCGTCGTGGGTCGCGCGATGGCTTCAAGCGTGAGTGACCCGCCCGCTTTCCTGCTGCGGATCGAATAGCGTCCGTCGCCGCCCAGCAAGACGCCAAAGGCTTCTCTTCCATCGGGCGAAATCGACAATCCGTAGCGCGGCGCTCCGGGCTCGGAAGCGTCGGCGATGAAATGCCGCCAGCCTGACTCGGGCAATTCGTGCACGCCGTCGGCATCGATCACATGGGTTTTCGTGCCAGGAGCGACGACGTCGATGCGACGCATCTTCACCGGCATGCTGATGAGCGCTGCGGGCGTCTCCGGCATCGGCAACTCGATGAACGCGCCGACTTCCGTTCGCATTGCCCGATCGACGATGTCGGCACTCAGGTCGGCGGCGCTGGCAGGGTGGGCGAACGCGATGGCGAAGGCAGACAGACACAATCGGCGCAGGTTCATCGAAGTACTCCACGCGACCGCAGACCGGCCGCTCACTTAGATGCGCGGAGTATAGGCAGCGGCATGTTCCGATTTCGTGTGATGGACGGCAGTTGCGGCAACCGCATGTCGGACCCGACCAGCGGTGCTCGGCGATGCATCGGTCAGGTGGTCCATCGCGAACGCGGGAGGGTCGCGAGGACCGCCGTCGCGTCGCGATTGGGGGAAGGCCTTGGCCCGGTCGTCGTCGTCGGCATTGCCGCACCGAGGTGAATGCCATCCGATTCGTTCTGACCCTGTCGCTGCTGTTCGCGCTGGGCGCGAGTTCCGACGCACGCGCGGCGGCGCCGTTCAGCGTGGTGGCGTGGGTGGATCAGGCCGAGCTGTTCGTCACCCCCGAATACTCGATCGTCCAGCTGCATCCGGGCAGCGCCGAGCCCGTGTTGCGGCGACCGATGACGGCGCAGGCGACGGCCGCACTGTCGCGTGATCGCCAGACGGCGTTCGTGGTCTCGGCGGCGGACGCCGGCCGGATGCGGATCGAGGTGCTCGACGCCGTCGACCTGCGACTGCGCTCGAGCATGACGGTGCAGCCGCCATTCTTCTGGTCGGTGGAGACGGCCATGGCGCAACACCCGACGCGACCGGAGGTGCTGATGTTGTCGCGCTGCTGGTGGCTCGACCTCGGGACCGGGGAATGGGTCGAGACGCCGGCGACGCTCGGTGTCGCCTGCAGCGCCTTCGCCGCCAGCGACGGTTTGTCGGCGAGCGGGCGCTACCTGTTGCTGGACGACGTCGGCGCGCCGGATCGAAGCGCGCGGACCGTCGTGGTCGATGTCGCGAATCCGCGCGTGCTGTTGCGGGAATTTCCCGAGGGCGCCGGCCCGCTGCTGGACGACGCCGCCGCGGTCCTGGTTCAGGTCGGAAGCCGGATCGAACTGCACCCAATGGCCGGTTCGGCCATGCCGCAGCCGTTTCCGATTCCGCCGCGCTGGACCTACTTGCGGGTGCTCGGCACGCACCGCGGTGTCGTCTATGCGCGAGGTCTCGACGCCGTCACCTGGGCGGCCGCGATCGTGCAACTCGATGTGCAGAGCGGCGAATGGACCACCGTGGCCGATCCGGTCGCTCTCGACTTCGGCGCGAACATGGACGTGCTCGATCGCTGGGTGCAGTTCGTTTCGCCGGCCACGGAGATCTGCCTCATCGTCTGCATCTACACCGGCTCGAGCCAGGTGCTGCTGGATACCGGAAGCGGCGCGACCGTGCAGACGGTCTGGCCGACCGGCGGCGTCGTGTCGCGGGGTCGCGCCTTGCGCGCCGGGGCCGCGCCGGTCGCCGTGGACGCTTTCACGAACCCGGTCGGTCCGTTGCTGCTGGCCGTGGCGATGCTGCTGCTCGCAGGGTCGCAACGAGGACGCAGGCGGGCGACCCTCGGCGACTGATTGGTGTTCGCGCCTGCGCCACCTAGAATCCGCACTCTTCTCCCGGTGACGCTGGATCCGCATGTCCGAATGGCCCTTGCACGTCGTGATCCTCGCCGCCGGCGAAGGCAAGCGCATGAAGTCGGCGCGGCCGAAAGTGTTGCAGCCGGTGTGCGGGGTGCCGATGCTGGCGCGGGTGATCGGCGTGGCGCGTGAATTGGGTCCGGCGGCGATCCATGTCGTCCACGGACACGGCGGCGACCAGGTGCGCGCGGCGTTCGCGCGGGATCCCGACCTGCGCTGGGCCGAGCAGGCGCGGCAGCTCGGCACCGGCCATGCGGTGATGCAGGCGATGCCCGGCATTCCCGACGACGCGCGCGTGCTGGTGCTGTACGGCGACGTGCCGTTGACGCGCGCCTCGACCTTGCGCGTGCTCGTGCACGCACACGGGTCGCTGGCCGTGCTCGCCGCCGAGTTCGCCGATCCGAAAGGTTACGGTCGCGTCGTCCGCGATGCCCATGGTCACGTTGCCGCGATCGTGGAGGAGAAGGATGCGACCGAGGTGCAGCGCGCGATCCGCGAGATCAACACCGGCATGATCGCCGCCGACGCCGCGCCGCTGCGGCGTTGGCTGGCCACGCTCGGCACCGCGAACGCGCAGGGCGAGTACTACCTCACCGATGTCTTCGCGAAGGCGGCCGCCGAAGGCGCGGCCGCATGCGTCGCGCTGTGTGCGGACGAGGCCGAGGCGCTGGGAGCGAACGACGCGGTGCAGCTTGCCGACCTGTCGCGGCGCCTGAACGCGCGCCGAGTGAACGATTTGCTGCTCGATGGCGTGCGCATGGCCGATCCGGCCAGCGTGCAGGTGCGCGCGGACGTCGCGCACGGCCGCGACGTCGAGTTCGACCTCGGACTGGTGCTCGAAGGCGTGGTGTCGCTCGGCGACGACGTGCGCGTCGGGCCGTTCGTGCGCCTCAAGGATTGCCGGCTCGCGGCGGGCACCGTGGTCAACGCGCATTGCGACCTCGACGGCGTGGTCACGCACGGGCCCTGTGTCATCGGACCGTTCGCGCGCCTGCGACCAGGCACCGAACTCGCGGCCGGCGTGCACATCGGCAACTTCGTCGAGACCAAGCAGGCCAGTCTCGGTGTCGGCGCCAAGGCGAATCACTTGAGCTATCTCGGCGATGCCGTGATCGGCGCTGGCGTGAATGTCGGTGCCGGCACCATCACCTGCAATTACGACGGCGCGCACAAGCACGTCACCCGCATCGAGGACGGCGCCTTCATCGGCTCGAATTCGTCGCTGGTCGCGCCGGTCACCATCGGTGCCGAAGCGACCATCGCCGCCGGCAGCGTGATCACCCACGACGCGCCGCCCGGCGAACTCACCGTCGCCCGTGCCAAGGCCCGCACCGTAAGCGGCTGGAAGCGGCCACGCAAGGGGTGATAACGATGTTCGCGAGCCGGGCTGACGCAGCTTCGCGACTGGCCGCTGCGGCGATGACGACGGCGCTGCTGGCGGTCACGATCTATTACGCCGGTTCGACGTTGTTCGCAGTCTGGCATTACGGCTGGAGCGAAATGTTCGCCGACCAGTTCTGGCAGTACACGAAGCTGATCGAGCAGCCGTTCCCGGACAATCTCCTGGTGCCGGACAGCCAGCATCGCCAGGTGTTGTCGCACCTGCTGCGGATTGCGGACATCCGCTACGGCCACGGTGATCAGGTGATCGGCATCGTCGTCGGGCTGCTGGCGATGGCCGCGATGCTGGCGGCGGTGCTGGCGGTGATCTGGCGGCAGCGAGAGGAATCCGTGCTGTCACGCGCTGCACTCACCTCGTTCGCGACGATGGCCTTGATGTGGATGGGTTCGGCGCGCATGCAGTTCCACGGCAACGAGGCCTTCCAGATCTACCTGATCATGCTGTGTGCGCTGCTGGCCATTCTCGCCGTCGAGACCCTGCGCGCCAGTTCGCGCCCACGATTCCTGTGGCTGGCGCTGGGAACGGCGACGCTGGCGGCGATGACCTTCGCAAGCGGCATCGCCGTGTTCGGCCTGGTCGTCGCCATGCTGTGGCTGCGGCGCCTGCGCGGGCGCTGGGTGCTGGCATCCGTCGCCGCGACCCTGCTGCTGGTGCTGGCGTACGCCGTGTTGATGCCGGGCAGCGACAGCATCCGCGGCATGGTGTCGCTGGCGCCCGGCCCGATCGCGAGCCACGCCTCGGCTTGGCTCGGCGCGGCGTGGACGAATGCCTGGCTGGTCTTCGCCGATGCCGGCATCCTCGGGGTCGACGGCGAGCGCATGCTGCACGAGCGTCTGGGGTCGCCGCTGGTCCTGTCGGCGCGGTGGATCTCGTCGGTGTTCGGACAGCCCTCGAACGTGTCGATGGCCACGGCAATCGGCGGCGCGGGACTGGGGGTGCTCGCGTTGCTCGGCGTGCGACTGTGGCGATGTCCCGCCGACGCGACACGGATCGAAGTGGTCGGCTTCGGGCTGGCGATCTTCGCGGTCGGCGTGGCCCTGCTCGTCGCGATCGGTCGTGCGCAATTGTTCGCGGTGGCGCCCGACCAGGTCCTGGCGGATCGCTACGTGCCCTGGTCGGCGCTGTTCTGGCTGGGACTCGCCATGGCGACGGCGGCGCGCGTGGTGCGCCGTCCGGGTGGCACCTGGGTGACCGCAGTCGCCGCGTTGCTGTTGTCGATGCTGCTTTATCCGACCCACCGGCTGGGCTACGGCTGGGCCGCAGCGATGGAGCGGGCCATCGAAGCGCGGGCGGCACAGTTGCAGTCCGGCGTGTACGCCACCGGCATGGCCCGGCATTGCTCGATCGCCAACCTCGACTATGTGCGCGGTTTCGTCGCCACCCTCCGCGAGCAACGGGTCGGCATGTTCCGGCATCCGCGCAACCATCTGCTCGGGGCGGTGCTCGAAGATCTGCCGGTCGGACCGGCGCCGCGCGCCTGGGTGGGTGATCCGCGACCCGTGCGCGAGGACGGATCGCAGGCATTTGCCGGCTGGGAAGTTCAGGGTGTGCTGCTCGCGGGCGATCTGCGCGAGCGGATCGATGGGCTGGTCGTGGTCGATCCGGATCAACGCGTGGTCGGCATCGGCGAGTTCAGTCATCGCAGCCGTCGTGCCGGCTTGTTCACGCGCATCGACCGCATCGCCGACGGCTTCGACGCGGCAATCGTCGCGGATGCTGCCTGCGACGGTCTGCGCCTGTATGGCGTGGACGCTGCCGCGAAGAGATTCGTGGCGCTGGCCACGCTGTCGACGTGTTCCGATCCGGCGCGTTGATGCGGCAGCGGGTCGGGCGCCGTGCGCGCCGAGCGGCGTTGCAAACGGTATCATTCTCGAACACCCGGTCGCGTCCTCCGGTTTCCCTGCCGCCTCGACCACTCGCCCCATGGAATCGCCGATGTCGCACTTCGTCCTGCCGCGCCTTCCTGCGGCACTTGCCGCCCGCCCCGCGCTGCGCCTCAGCGTGGTGGTTCCGGCCTTCAACGAGCAGGAAGTCATCGGTGAAACCCATCGGCGCTTGCGTGCGGCCTGTGTCGCCGTGGTCGGCGAAGATTTCGAGATCGTCTATGTCAACGATGGCTCGCGCGACCGCACCTGGGCGATGTTGAACGAGCTCGCGGCGCAGGACGCGAACGTGGTCGCGGTCGGTCTGTCGCGCAACTTCGGCCACCAGCTCGCGCTGAGCGCCGGTCTCGAACTGTGCCGTGGCGAACGCATCCTGATGATCGATGCCGACCTGCAGGACCCGCCGGAACTGCTCGGCGAGATGATGGCGAAGATCGACGCCGGCGCCGACATCGTCTACGGCAAGCGTACCGAGCGACTCGGCGAGACCGCGTTCAAGCGCGGCACCGCGGCGGCGTTCTATCGACTGCTCGACCGCCTGACCGACGTCGACATCCCGACCGACACCGGCGACTTCCGCCTGGTCACGCGCCCGGTGCTGGAAGCGCTGCGCCAGTTGCCGGAATCGCATCGCTTCGTGCGTGGCCTGTTCGCTTGGCTCGGCTTCAACCAGGTGGCCTTGCCCTACATCCGACAGGAGCGCTTCGCCGGCGAAACCAAGTATCCGCTCAAGCGCATGTTGCGACTCGCCATCGACGCCATCACCGGCTTCTCGACCGTGCCCCTGCGCGCCGCGTTGTGGCTGGCCATCGTCGGCTTCGTGGTCGCGCTCGCCGTCGGCGCCTATGCGCTCGGGTCCTGGCTGTTCTTCGACACCGTGCGCGGCTGGGCCAGCATCGTCGGCGTGATCGCGCTGTTCGCCTCCGCGCAGTTGCTCTGTCTCGGCATCCTCGGCGAATACATCGGCCGCATGTTCATGCAGGCCAAAGGCCGTCCGCTCGCGATCGTCAGCGAAGTGGTGCTGCGGCCGCGTGATCCGCAGCGATGAAGCTCTTGCACTTGCTGCTCCTGCTCGCCTGCATCACCGCCGCCGCCGGCCAGATGCTGCTCAAGGCTGGCGCCACTGGACGCACGCAGCTGCTCGAGTTCGTGAACTGGCAGGTGTTCCTTGGCCTCGGCGGTTATGCGATCAGCACCCTGTTGTGGTTGTACTGCCTGTCGAAACTGCCGCTGCGGGTGGTATATCCCTACACCGCCCTCACCTTCGTGCTGGTGGTGGTCGGCGCGGTGGTGTTGTTCGGTGAGCGCGCCGGCTGGCGCGCCGGAGCGGGCACGGTGATGGTGCTGGCCGGCTTGGTGCTGATCATGGCGGATCGCGGCTGATGCAGGTTCAGTCGCCGACGCCGTGGATGAAGATCGTCGCGATTGCGCTGGCATCGCGACTGCTGCTGTTCTTCGTCGGCCTGTTCACGCTCTACGTGCACGGACGTGATGCCCACCTGGACTGGGCAACCTGGGTCGAGTTGAGCTGCCGCTGGGACTGCGGCTGGTATGGAACGATTCTCGCCCACGGCTATGGCTACAGTTTCCCCGAGCAGCCGGGCGCTTCGAACTGGGCTTTCTATCCGCTGCTGCCCCTGCTGGTCGGCAGTGTGCAGAAGCTCGCCGGCATCGCCGACTATCGCGTCGCCGGCATGCTCGCTTCCAGCGTTCTGTTCGTGCTGGCACTGGGACTGATCCATCGCTACGCACGCCTGCTGGGCAACAGCGAGCGCATCGCGGCCACCAGCGTGCTGCTGGTCGCGTTCCTGCCGCAGGGCATCGTGTTCTCGTCGACCTACACCGAAAGCCTCTTCCTGTGCCTGCTGGCGGCGACGATGGTGGCATTGCGCGAGCAACGTTTCCTGCTGGCGGGCCTGTGCGCGGCGGCGTTGTCGGCGACGCGCTCGAATGGCGTGTTCATCGTCGTCTTCATCATCGTGCAGACCTGGTTGCAGCTCGGCACCCGCAATTTCCTGCGCCCTTGGCAGCAGCCGCAGGCCTATCTGCCGCTTCTGATGGCGCCGCTCGGAGCGTTTGCGTTCTGGAGCTATGCCTATCTCGAGACCGGCGACGCATTCGCGATGGCCACCACCGTGCGCCACGGCTGGGGATGGGCCTGGGAATCGCCGTTGAGCAACCTCGCGATGTGGTGGAAGTCCGGCCCCAATGCACGCTTCTGGGTACTGGGCAGCGTGTTCACCGTCGGCTGCACCGTGCTGGCTCTGCGTTATCGCTGGTATGCCGAAGCGGCGTTCGCGGCCGTGGTGTTCCTGTTGATCTGGGGCGGCGTGGTGCCGAATTCGCTGTGGCGCTACAGCATGATCCTGTTCCCGGCCTGGATTGCGCTGGCGCGTGCGCTCGATGCCCGCGAATCGGTGCGCATGGCGTTGTTCGCGGCCATGGGCCTCGTTGGCGGTTTCGTGATGCACGCGTGGGCGCTGCAACTGATGATCACCATATGACGCGTGCTGCCTTCTGGCGCTGGCTGCTGTTGCTGACCCTGCTCGCCTCGGGGCTCGGCTACATCGCGCTGTTCGCGTTCTTCGTGAGTCAAAGCGAGGATCACATCGCTGCCCGTCGGCGCGACGCCGTCTGTGCGCGCGGCCACTTGCCTGTCGGCACCCAGTCGATCTCGTTCGCGTCGACGGCGATCGATCGCGACATGGTCGCCTCGGGCTGGTCGGGTCCGGAAGACTGGGGCCTCTGGAGCGCCGAGCGGCGCGCCCTGCTGGTGCTGCCGACGCCGGCTGGCCTGACCGGTGATGGCGAGCTCGAGTTCGATCTGCTGGCACCGACCAACCGCAAGTTCCCGCTTGCCACCGTCGACGTTGCGCTCGCTGGCCGCACGCTTGCGCAGTGGCAACTGCGCGAAGGCGTGAACAAGGAGAGCAGCCAGCGTCTGCTGATTCCGGCCGAGCTGCTGGCCGGGCGCAGTTGCGTGATCCTGGAGCTGCGCTTCGCCCACGCGTTCCGCCCGTCCAAGCATCGTCTCGGCAGGGACGGTCGCCTGCTCGGCATCGGACTGAAGGCCGTGCGCTGGCAAGGCACGGCAGCGCGCCCGTAGCCCCCGCGCCGGCAAGCCGGTCTGCGCGGACGCAGCGCGTGCAAGCGTTGAAGCTATTGCGGCAACGTGATCGTCACCTGCAGGCCGCCGGCGTCGCGATTCGCGAGTGCGACGTGGCCGTTGTGGGCCTCGACGATTTCACGGGTGAGGGCGAGGCCGAGGCCGGTGCCACCGCGCTTGGTCGAATAGAACGGCAGCAGCGCCTGCGCCAAGACCTCGGCGTTCATGCCCGGGCCGCGGTCGAGCACTTCGATGCGCAGGGTGTTCGGCAGATCGCGAACGATCAGTTCCACGGCATCGGGCGGCGAGCCGGATTCGTGCGCGTTCTTCAGCAGGTTCAGCAGCGCCTGTTCCATCTGCATCGGATCGAACTTCGGGCGCTGCGACAAGTCGGCCTGCGACACGAAGCGTGCGGCCGCATGCAGGCGGTCGATGAAGGCGGGCCAGTCGACGGCGTCGACGCGTGGCGCCGGCAATTTCGCGAACTGCGCATAGCCACGGATGAACGCATCGAGATGACGCGCGCGCTCCTCGATCGCGGCGAACACCGCCGGCAGCTTGTCGTGCTGGCCGCGACGCGTGAGTTCGGCGCCGGAGTGCGCCATCGACGCGATCGGTGCCAGCGAATTGTTCAGTTCGTGGCTGATCAGGCGGATGACCTTTTTCCAGGTCTGCACTTCCTGGCGCCGCAGTTCCTGCGACAGGCCGCGCAGCAGCACCAGTTCGTGGGGGCGGCCGTTCAGCCGGAACGAACGCCGCGACAAGTGGAAGACCTGCTCGTCATCGGGAAGGTCGCCCTCGACCGTGAACAGGCCGTCGCCGCCGCGACGCAACGCGTCCGCGAGCGCCGGTACCGCGAGCAGCAACAGCGCGTCGCGATGCAGGCCTTCGATGCGACGGCCGTCATGCAGCAGCTTGCGCGCCGCGAGGTTGCCGTAGATGACGTGGCCGGCGGCATCGAACAGCAGCATCGCCACCGGCGTGTTCTGCACCATGGTGTCGAGCAGCAGTTCGCGTTGCGCCAGCGTCAGGCGCTGCTCGCGCAACGTGTCGCCGAGCGCGTTGTGGGCGCGCACCAGATCGGCCAGTTCATCGTTGCGCGTCCAGTGCAGGCCGAACCCGAAGTCGCCGTCGCGATAGCTGGTGACGGTGCCGGCGAGTGCGCGGAACAGCGAGCGCATCGGGTCGACTTCGCGTCCGATCAGCAGCCACAGCGGAACCAGCGACAGCGCGACCGCGGCGACCGCCGCAAGCCAGGACGGATCGAGCACGCGGTCGATCAGCAAGGTCGTCGCCGCGACCACCGCGCCATGGACCAGCATCACCAGCGCATAGCGCAGTCGCAGGCCGAAGCGGCGTCGAGGCGGATTCATGCGCGATCGATGCCGAGGCGCTCCATGCGCCGATACAGGGCCTGACGCGACAGCCCGAGTTCGCTCGCGGCCTGCGCGATGACGCCGTTCGCACGCGCGAGCGCGGCCTCGATCGCGTCGCGGTCGGGTTCGCCGCGATCACCCGTCGCCGCGGCATGGCCGACCGGCGTCGGCGTCGGCGTCGCGCTCAAGCCGAGGTCGCGGGCGTGGATCCACTCGCCGTCCGCGAGCAGCTTGGCGCGGCTGATGGTGTTCTTCAGTTCGCGCACGTTGCCCGGCCAGTCGTGGCGCAGCAGGGCGGCGCGCGCGTCCTCCGACAGGCGCTTGCCGGCACCGAGGAAATGATCGGCGAGCGGCAGCAGGTCATCGCGGCGCTCGGCGAGTGCCGGCAGCGCGATCTCGATCAGGTTCAGGCGGTAATACAGGTCTTCGCGGAATCGGCCCTGGCGGATCATCGTCGGCAGGTCGGCATTGGTCGCGCTGATCACGCGCACCTTGACCTCGCGCTCGCGGTTCGCACCGAGTCGCGTGAACCTCCCGGTCTCGAGCACGCGCAGCAATTTCATCTGACCGGCGAGCGGCAGGTTGCCGATCTCGTCGAGGAACAGGGTGCCGCCATCGGCCGCCTCGAACTTGCCCTCGCGCGCCTTGTTCGCGCCGGTGTAGGCGCCGGCCTCGGCGCCGAACAGCTCGGCCTCGATCAACTCGCTCGGCAGCGCGCCGCAGTTGACGGTGATGAACGGGCCGTCGCGCACGCTCGAGTTCGCTTGCACGATGCTCGCGATGCCTTCCTTGCCGGCGCCGTTCGGGCCCGTGATCAGCACCGGCACATCGGCGCGTGCGACCTGGCAGGCCAGGTGCACGGCGCGCATCGTCGCGGCATCGGCGAACACGTAGCCGCGCAGGTCATGTCCGGCGATCGACTTGCGCAGGCCGCGATCGCACTCGCGCGCCCGTGTCAGCGCACGGTTGGCTTCGCCGAGTTCGAGCAGGTTGCGCACCGTGGCGACGAGCTTGCGGTCGTCCCAGGGCTTCGCCAGATAGTCGGCGGCGCCGGCCTTGACCAGGTCGACGGCGGTTTCCAGGTGCGTCCATGCCGTCAGCAGGATCACCGGCAGGTCCGGGTGGCGCGCGCGGAGGTCGCGGAACAGCGCTTCACCCTCGCGGCCCGAGGTGGTGTCGGCGCTGAAGTTCATGTCCTGAATGACCAGGTCGACCGGCGACCGCGCGAGTTCAGCCAGCCCTTCCTCGGGCGAGAACGCGCGACGCGTGTCGATGTCATGCAGCGAGAGCAGCAACGCGAGCGCGTCGATCACGCCCGCGTTGTCGTCGATCAGGAGAACGGTCGGCATGGGCGAATGATTACACGCTGCGCGTGGCCGTGGCCGGCGCGATCAGCGAGGCACGCCGGGCCGGCGCGTAGGCCGCGAGTTGGCCGATCACCCAGAGCAGCACGACGCCGACGAGCAGATGCGGCAGCGGCAACCGTTCCAGTCCGAGTTCGCTCGCGACCACGGCGTTCAAGGCGAAAGCGAGGCCGATGCCGATCACGATGCCGATGCCGGTGACGATGAAGTTCTCGGTCAGGTAGTAGCGCACGATGTCGAAGCGCGTCGCGCCGAGGGCCCGGCGCACGCCGATCTGCTTGCGACGCTGGTTCACCCACAGGCTGGCCATGCCGAGGATGCCGCTGGCGGTCACGACGAGCAGCAGGCCGGTCATCGTGCCCATCAGGCCGACCATGAAGCGGTCGCCGCGATAGCGCTGGTCGCGCAGTTGGTTCATCGAGCGATTGCTGCCGAGCACGCGGCCATTGCCGGGGGTCACCAGCAGCGATTCGGCCGCCTTCATGGCGCCTTCGAGTGCGCCCGGCTCGGTACGCACGATGTACAGCGGCGAGTCCGAGCCGCGGCGGAACGGCGCGATCATCGACACGTCGCCGGCATTCGCCAGGCCCCACGAGGCGCGGCCCCAGGGCGTGGTCAATGCTTCCACGACACCGACGATGCGCATTTCGTCGGCATTCGGGCCGGTGCCGAGATAGAGCGCCTTGCCGATCGGCTGTTGTTCGCCCGGGAACACCTTGTCGATCAGGGCTTGCGTGACGATGATCGGATACGGGCCTTCCGGGCCGGGCTCGCCGGGATTGATGCGGACGACGTCGGCGGCGGTGAAGTCGCGACCGGCGACGAGCTTGAGCCCGAGTGCATCGATCAGCGAGTCGCCGCTCTCGTAGAACGCCGCGCTGCTGCTGACCTGCTGCTGGCCGCGTGCGGCCGAGACGCCGGAGTTGTTGCCGCTCTGCGACAGCGGCATCTGGTTCGCTTCGGCGACGTGGATCACGCCCGGGATCGCGCGCAGTGCGGCCAGGTCGCGGTCGGCATCGGCGAAGGGATCGACCACCGGTCGGTACGCACCGACGCGGATCATGAAGGTGTTGCCTTCATCGACGCCGGACGGGCGGTTGGCTTCGTTGAGGCGGTCGCGCAC
>DATMVT010000311.1:0-15282 GCA_035562895.1 Patescibacteria group bacterium
CTGGTCGTGAAAAACGCCTGAGACCCTCACCCGGCCTCGGCCCAACGAAAAACGCCGGGACCACGCGGCCCCGGCGTTTGAATGCGACACCGTTGCGAATCAGCCGACCGAGCGGCGTGACATCGCGGCCACCACCAGCACGCCGCCGACGAGCGCGATCAGCAACCACAGGGCGTTCACCGGCACCGGACGATCCGGCACCAGTGCCGTGGCGCCGGTGATCGTCAGCGGCAAGCCCTGCTGACCGACGTCCAACAAATCGATCCAATTGGTGCCGTCGAACTGTCTGGCGTTTCCGGTCGATGTCTGCCCGTTGATCGTCACAGGTGGCGCCCAAGGACCGGAGGCCAGCGAGCCCGTCACGGCCCAGTCGATCCAGTAGGTTCCGGCCGGCAGGTTCAGATTCAGTCCGGCGGCTTCCACCGACATGATCGGGCGATTGGTGGCGCCCGGTGCCGTCTCGGTGCCGCGATAGATGTTGGTGAAGGCGGTGCTGGTCAGTCGATTGGTGCTGGTATCGCCGAACACCACGGTCGCCCCCGGATCACCCGGACGACCATTCCAGATCTGGAAGTTGATGCCCGTGATCGTCGACGTCGTCGCCGATCCGGTCTGATAGGCATACGTCGTGATCGCATCGATCACCCAGCCACCGGGCGGCACGACGAAGTCTTCCGCCACCCGGTTCACAGTTGTCGTGCTGTGACCGAACCCCAAAATCGTCATCGCGAGAGCGCCATTCTGCAGCAAGCTCTCATCGGCCCCACCGGGCCCCGTGCCGGGACTGTTGATCAGCGAAGCGCGCTGATCAAGCAGGATCGGCGAACCCAACACCTGCAAGGGCGCCGCCGGATGCACGGTGCGGGTCGCCGGTTGCGAAGGATCGTAGCGATCCTGGCTCTGCGCCAGCGCCAACGCCGGCACCAGCGCCAACGTGGCCAACAAGACAAACTTCTTCATCGGAAACTCCGGTTGAAATGCGGTGACAGTGGAAACAACGACACAAGCCTCGCCCGAACGACCCGGGACCGGCGCGGACGTTATCATTCATCGGTGATCCGGGCCAAGAAGCACCCTCGCGCAACTCGCCCGATCGGGAAGTCACTCATACTTCCGCACCCGAACCGGACGCGCCGATGATCCACGACAGCATTCTCGACACCATTGGTCGCACGCCGATCGTGCGCATCCATCGACTCGCGCCCGACGGCATCTCGATGTACGTGAAGCTCGAAGCCTTCAATCCGATGTCGTCCGTGAAGGATCGACTGGCGTTGGCGATCATCCAGGACGCCGAAGCGCGCGGCGTGCTGGCGCCGGGACAGATGGTGGTCGAGGCAACTTCGGGAAACACCGGCATCGCGCTGGCGATGGTCTGCGCGGCGCGCGGCTATCCATTCGTCGCCTTCATGAGCGATTCGTTCTCGGTCGAACGCCGCAAGCTGATGCGCGCACTCGGCGCCAAGGTGATCCTGACGCCGGCCGCGGAACGCGCGACCGGCATGCTGCGCATCGCATTGGCCTTTGCCGAAGAACACGGCGCCTTCGTCGCGCACCAATTCGAGAACCCGGCCAACCCGGCATATCACCGCAACACGACGGGACCGGAAATCCTGGGCGACTTCGCCGGTCGGCGACTGGACTGGTTCATCACCGGCTACGGCACCGGCGGCACCCTGACCGGCGCCGGCGAGGTATTGAAGTGCGCGCGCCCCGACCTGCGCATCTGCGTCTGCGAACCGGAGGGCGCGGCCCTGCTCTCCGGCCGCGAATGGGCGCCCCACAAGATTCAGGGCTGGACCCCGAACTTCGTTCCCGCCGTGCTGAACCGCGACATCTACGACCGCATCGAGACGGTCACCGACCTCGAAGCACGCGACACGGCGCGCGCACTGGCGGCGCAGGAAGGCATCTTCTGCGGTCTGTCCTCGGGCGGCACGTTCGCCGCAGCACTCAAGGTTGCGCGGTCGGCCGAACCGGGCACCGTCATCCTCTCGATGTTGCCCGATACCGGCGAACGCTACCTCAGCACCATCCTGTTCGAAGGCATCAACGAAGGTTCGGACGGGTAGCGGCACATCCCGGGCGTTGCGCGACCTGTTGCTGCAGGAAGTCTTCGACGGCGGCGAAGTGACGAGGCACGGCGGCGAGTCCGCCCTCGACCTCGCGATGTCGATGCGGATGTTCGAATCCTGCGGCGTCGAGTCGGGCCATCATCCGTCGCGCCATGCGCGTGGCCGGTCAGCAGGACGCCGAGGGACAACCGGGAAGAGCCCGACGCCTGGTCGCGGGCGTCAGCGCTCTCCGAGCAACTGCGAGGCGATGCTGGCTGCCGCCTCGCGGCCATCATGCACGGCGGTCACGACGAGGTCGGCGCCGCGCACGACATCACCACCGGCGAACAGCTTCGGATTCGCGGTCTGGAATGGACGTCGCCCGGACTGCCCGACGATCAGGCGCTGGTCATTGGCGCGATCCGTGGCATGGGTCGTGAGCCAATCCGGCGGATCGGCACGGAAGCCGAACGCGAGGATCACGACATCGGCGGCGATCACGGTCTCGCTGCCATCGACCACCGCCGGTCCGACGCTGCGCGAACTGCCGGCGTCGGCCCGGGTCTCGACGACGCGGACGCCGCTCGCCGCAGCCTCGCCTTCGATGGCCAATGGCTGGCGATTGAACAGGAAGCGCACGCCTTCGTCCTTCGCATTCTTCACTTCGCGCCGTGAGCCCGGCATCGACGCTTCATCGCGTCGATAGACGCAGGTCACCTCGCTTGCGCCCAGACGCACCGCGGTGCGCACGCAATCCATGCCGGTATCGCCGCCGCCGAGCACGACCACGCGCTTGCCGCGCACGTCGAGATCCGGCGCCGCCTGCGACCACCCGGCCACCGGCCAGCGCTCCGGCGCCGCCGTGCCCAACACGTGGCGACCGTTCGCGACCAGAAAAGGCAACGCCGGCACGACGCCCGCCAAGCTCTGCCCGGGCAGTTGCGCATCGACATAACGATAGGCGCCGGTGCCGGCGAACACGGCATCGAATTCGGCCAGCAACTGGTCGAGCGTTCGCTCGCGGCCGATCTCGACGCCGAGATGGAACGTCACGCCCATCGCCTCAAGCACGGCCCGCCGCGTGGCGATGACCTGCTTTTCCAGCTTGAACGGCGGAATGCCGAAGGTCAGCAAGCCGCCGATCTCTTCGTAGCGATCGAACACGTGCGCTTCGATGCCGAGCCGCGCCAGTCGATCGGCGCAACTCAGTCCGGCCGGGCCGGCACCGATGATCGCGACGCGCTTTCCGGTCGCGACGACGCGCGACAGATCGGGACGCCAGCCCTGCTTGAAGGCCTCGTCGACGATGTACTTCTCGACCGCGCCGATCGTCACTGCCTCGAAGCCGACGTTGATCGTGCAGGCGCCTTCGCACAGCCGATCCTGCGGGCAGACGCGACCGCAGATCTCCGGCAACGGATTGGTCTCGTGCGCGAGTTCCGCGGCATCGAACAAGCGCCCCTCCTTGACCAGCGACAGCCAGTTCGGAATGTCGTTGTGCACCGGGCATTTCCACGAGCAGTACGGATTGCCGCAATCGAGACACCGCGCGCTTTGCTCGAGCGCGCCGGGCGCGTCGAACTGGCCGTAGATCTCGTTCCAGCCGAGCACGCGTACGTTGACCGGCACTTCGCGCGGAGTGCGACGCGGCACCTCGAGGAACTGGAACACACCGGGCTTGCTGCCGGACTTGCTCATGCCGCCCTCCCGAGCGTGTCGATCAAGGATTCGAGACTCGCGGCCTTCGGCTTGACCAGCCAGAACTTGCCGAGGAAATCCCGGTATTCGGTCAGCAGGGTCCGGCCCCAGGCACTCTCGGTCTCGAACACGTGACGGCGCACCAGCCGCTGCAGATGCTGCAGGTGATGCTCCATGCCTTCCGGCGAAAGGCGCAGGATGTCGATCAACTCGTGGTTGTAGCGATCGACGAAGTCGCGATCCGTGTCCAGCACGTAGGCGAAGCCGCCCGTGAAACCGGCGCCGAAGTTCATGCCGACGCGGCCAAGCACGACGACGACGCCACCGGTCATGTATTCGCAACAGTGATCACCGGCACCCTCGACGACCGCGACCGCACCGGAATTGCGCACCGCGAATCGTTCCCCGGCCCGGCCCGCGGCGTACAACTCGCCGCCGGTGGCGCCGTACAGGCAGGTGTTGCCGATGATCGGCGTCTCGCGCGCGATGAAGCGCGCATCGGTCGGCGGACGGATCACGATCTTGCCGTCGGCCATGCCCTTGCCGACGTAGTCGTTGGCGTCACCTTCCAGGTAAAGGTTCAGGCCACCGGCATTCCAGGCACCGAAGCTCTGGCCACTGTGACCCTTGAAGCGGGCGTAGATCGGCTTGTCGCGCATGCCGTGGTTGCCATGCCGGCGCGCGATCAGGCCCGAAATGCGTGCACCGATGGCGCGATCGGCGTTGCGGATCTCGTACGCGAATTCGCCGCCCTGCCTGGCCTCGATGGCGACGCGCATGTCGGCGGCCATCCGGCTCGCGAGCAGTGCCGGGTCGCGCGGCGGGTTGCGCGTGCCGGCGGCGCAGGAATTCACGTCGCGGTCGAGCACGTCGTCGGCGAGGAGCGGCTGCAGATCGAGCCCGCGTTGCTTGTCGGTCTCGCCTTCGAGCAAGGTCAGCAGATCGGTGCGCCCGATCAGGTCGTCGAGCTTCGCCACCCCGAGACGCGCCATCCACTCGCGCGTCTCCATCGCGACGAAGCGGAAGTAGTTCATGGCGCGCTCGGGCAGTCCGGTGAAATAGCCTTCGCGCAGGCGTTCGTCCTGCGTGGCGACACCGGTCGCGCAATTGTTCAGATGACAGATGCGCAAGTACTTGCATCCGAGCGCGATCATCGGCCCGGTGCCGAAGCCGAAGCTGTCGGCGCCGAGGATCGCGGCCTTGATCACGTCGAGCCCGGTCTTCAAGCCGCCATCGACCTGAAGTCGCACCTTGCCGCGCAGGCCGTTGCGGCGCAGTGTCTGGCGCGCTTCCGACACGCCCAGTTCCCACGGTGCGCCGGCGTGCTTGATCGACGAGATCGGGCTCGCGCCGGTGCCGCCGTCGTAGCCGGAAATCGTGATCATGTCGGCATAGGCCTTGGCGACACCGGCCGCGACCGTACCGATGCCGGCATGCGCGACCAGTTTCACCGAGACCAGCGCCTCCGGATTCACTTCCTTGAGGTCGAAAATCAGTTCCGCCAGATCCTCGATCGAGTAGATGTCGTGATGCGGCGGCGGCGAAATCAGGCCGATGCCGGGGCGCGCATAACGCAACGTGGCGATCAATTCGTTGACCTTGTGGCCCGGCAGCTGCCCGCCTTCTCCGGGCTTGGCGCCCTGGGCGATCTTGATCTGCAGCACTTCGGCATTGATCAGGTATTCCGGCGTGACGCCGAAGCGGCCGGACGCGACCTGCTTGATCTTCGACATCTTCTCGGTGCCGTAGCGCGCCGGATCCTCGCCGCCCTCACCCGAGTTCGAGCGTCCACCGAGCCGGTTCATCGCGATCGCGAGCGCCTCGTGCGCCTCCGGCGACAGCGCGCCGAGCGACATGCCGGCAGAATCGAAGCGCGGCAACAGCGATTCGAGCGGCTCCACCGCATCGATCGGCAGCGGCGCCCCCGGCAACCTGAGCGCGAGCAAGTCGCGCAGCGTCGATGCCGGACGCGTGTTCACGTGGTCGGCATAGACGCGATAGTCGGCGTAGTCGCCGGTGAGCACCGCGCGTTGCAGGCTCTGCACCACGTCCGGATTGAACATGTGGTACTCGCCGCCATGCCGGTATTTGAGCAGGCTGCCCGGCTCGATGTTCGCCTGCTCGCTGAAGGCGAGTGCATGCAGCGTGCGCGCGTCGGCTTCAAGCTCCGCGAAGCCGGCGCCGGCGACGCGACTCGGGGTATGTGCGAAGCACAGGTCCACGACCTCGCGCTTCAGGCCGATGATCTCGAACAGGCGTGCGCCGCGGTACGAGCCGATCGTGCTGATGCCCATTTTCGAAATGATCTTGAGCAGGCCCTTCTTGATGCCGCGCCGATAGCTGCGGCCGAGCTCGATCATCTCGCCGCCACGCTTGGGCTTGATGATCTTGCCTTGCGCCAGCTCGATCAACGTCTGGTAGGCAAGGTAGGGATAGATCGCGGTCGCGCCGTAGCCGATCAGGCAGGCGAAATGATGCGGGTCTCGCGCCGTGCCGGTCTCGATGATCAGGTTGCATTCGCAACGCAAGCCGACATGCACCAGATGATCATGCACGGCGCCGGTCGCCAGCAGCGCGTGCATGGTCAGGCACCCGGCCTCGGGATGCATGTCGCTCAGGATCACGATCACGGTTCCGGCACGCACCGATTCCTCGACCGCCCCGCACAAGTCGCGTATGGCGGATTCCAGGCCGCGCGTCGCGTCGAAATGCAGCGCGAAGCGTTCATGCGCGTTCGCGAATTCCTCGTGCGCCAGCATCTGCCGCAGTTTGCGCTGCGACAGGATCGGCGAGTTCAGCATGGTCTGGCGCGCATTTTCCGGCGCCATCTCGAATGCATTGCCCTCGCGCCCGATCGGCGTCGACAGGCTCATCACGCATTGCTCGCGCAGCGGATCGATCGGTGGATTGGTGACTTGCGCGAAGGCCTGGCGGAAGTAGTCGTAGAGTGAACGCGTCTGCCGCGACAACACCGCGAGCGGCGTATCGTCACCCATCGAACCGATCGCTTCCTGCTCGGTCTCGGCGAGCACGCGCAACTGGTCCTCGCGCTCTTCGCGCGTCAACTGGAACAGCTTCTGGTGACGATGCAGGGTCGCCGCATCGAAGGGCTCGGTCGCGAGTGCCGGATCGATCAGGTCGGACACCAGGTAGCGGCTGCCCTGCTTCAGCCAGCGCTTGAACGGTGCACGCGCACGGTTGATCTCGTCGATGGCGGATGAATCAAGGAATTCGCCCGAGTAGAGATCGACCGCGATCATCTCGCCGGGACCGATCTTGCCCTTGGCGGCGATGTCGGCGGCGTCGATGTCGTAGATGCCGGTCTCCGAACCGATGACCAGGTGGCGATCACGCGTCATCAGCCAGCGCGCCGGACGCAGGCCATTGCGATCGACGGTGCAACCGGCATAGCGGCCATCGCACAACACGATCCCGGCCGGGCCGTCCCAGGGATCGATCGACAACGCGTGGTAGTCGTAGAACGCGGCGAGATCGGGGTCGCGTGCTTCGAGCGCGCCGGTCGCCGGAGGGATCAGCACGCGCATCGCCTGCAGCAGGTCCATGCCTCCGGCCAGCAGCACTTCGAGCATGTTGTCGAGGCTCATCGAATCCGAACCGCTGAGCGACACCAGCGGCTTCAACTCGCGCAGATCGATGGCCGGCGTGCGCCATTTCGCGCTGCGCGCCTCGGCCCAGTGGCGATTGCCTTCGATGGTGTTGATTTCGCCATTGTGCGCGAGCAGTCGGAACGGCTGCGCCAGCCGCCATTGCGGCGCGGTATTGGTCGAGAAACGCTGGTGAAAAGTCGCGAACGCGGCGGCGAGCAGCGGATGCGCCAGGTCCGGATAGAACACGCGCAGGCCGGCCGGCAGCACCATGGCCTTGTAGCCGAGCGTGTGTGCCGACAGCGTGACCACGTAGAAGTCGCGGTCGTCGGCAAGGCGCATTTCGCTGCGCCGACGCGCCAGGAACAGCGCGCGCTGGAAGCTCGACTGGTCCATCGCCACCGTCGGCATCACGAACACCTGCTCCATCCGCGGCATGCTGGCCAGCGCCTGTGCGCCGCAGGGTTCGGTGTCGGTCGGCAGCTCGCGCCATCCGGCGACGCGCAGTTCGACGCGCTGGCATTCGGATTCGAGCACCGCGCGGGCCTCGGCCGCGCAGCGCACGTCAGGACTCAGGAAAACGTTGCCGGCCGCGAACGACGGCCCGAGGCGGATGCCGCATTCGGTCGCGACATGGCGCAGGAATTTCTCGGGTCGTTGCAGCAGTACGCCGCAACCGTCACCGGACTTGCCGTCCGCACCAACCGCGCCGCGATGCGCCATGCGCTCGAGCGCGGTCAGCGCCGCATCGACGAGGCTGCGCGAAGGCGTGTTGTCGAGGCTCGCGATCAGCCCGAAGCCGCAGCTGTCGTGCTCGAAGCGCGGGTCATACAAGCCTTGCTGCCGATCGTCGCCCATGATGTTCGCCCATGCTGCGTCACGACGACAGGCGTCGAGACGTTGTGAATGACATGGTCAATCTGGTATCGGGCACGCGTAGAGCCTTGGCTCTAGGCACCTGGAAAAACGAGGGCTTCGGGACGCGCACCGGGCCGCTGCGGCCGGTCACGAAACGGACCGGCCGCAACTTGCCGCAAACGAATCAGATCGTCACGGACGTGCCATCGAACGACCGCAGACTGAAGCCGGCGAACGACTCGGGATAAGTCGTGCGGATGTCGGCCAGAAAGGCCAGGCCGACTTTTTCGCCCAGGCGCATGCCTTCGATGCCGTCCGACCAGTAGTGGACGCCGGCGATGTTGCGGCCGATCGAGATGTTCGCGGCCAGCTTGTCGAGTTCGCCGCCGATGGTGAGCGCCGCACCGCCGTAGGCATTCAACGCGGTGCCGTCGTCGCTGGCGACCACCGGGTTCGGAAGCACGAAGGTCTCCTTGAAGAAGGCCTTCAGCACGGTGACGCAGGCGCCGGCAATGGTCGCGTGTCCGGCCGGGTAGGCCGGATGCGTGGGCGAGCCCTCCGCGAACGCCATCGGCAGCAGCAAGGTGCCGTGCGCCGAATGCACGTGATCGAGCACCGGCGAACTGAACAGCGATGTGTGGATCGGATAGCTGCGCACGCCGCTCTCGTGCTGATGCACGCGCAATGCGAACACTTCGGGTCGCAGGGTGCGGTTCACCGACCACTTCTGGTACCACGCGGCCTTCAGTGCCAGCACCGCGACCTGGGCGATCATCGACAACACGTCGGGACCGCCCATGCAGACGAAGTTGGCCCGGTTCACGTAGGCCTTGTAGGGATTGGCGTCGTCGAGCGCCGCACCGCCGAGTCCGAGCAGGATCAGCGCGGCATTCAGGAAGGCCTGATAGCTGAAATCCTTGTGCACGTATTCGCCGAGGTCGCGTCCGCAGCGGCCGTAGACCGGCGCACCGAGCGTCAGCGACTGCGACGGCGCCACGCCATTCTGGATGCGCAGGCATTCCGCGAGCGTCGTCATGAAATCGACGCCGTTCACAGCCGTTGCATATTTTTGCGTGATCGTGGTCATGCCGTAGGGAATCGGGTGCCAGAAGAACTGCGACAGGTAGGGGCCGATCTTTTCGCCCGCCGTGACGCCGCGGAACAGCGTCTGCGTCGTCAGATCCCGAAACAGCGCGAACCGCCGCAAATCGGCCACGGCGGCAGCCGCCAGCGACGATTGCGCGTACTGTTCGAACGGCACGTCGCGCAGTACCGCCATCCAGTAGACCTCGCACATTTCGGCGGCGCGCTGCTCGCTGGAAAAGGTCGGCGCCGCGGGTATGCGCAGGCGCGTCGGATCGGCGCCTTCCATCTGGAACGCCCAGGCGTCCTGCGGGCTCACCTGCTTGGCGCTGCCGCCCATCGGCACGGCGGCCCAATCGGCCTCCAGATTGCTTGCGCAGGCGCGTTGCAGCGCACGGTACGCGGCCGGATCGACTTCCCCGATCGCATCGTGCGGCAATCCCTTGGTGTATTGCGCGGCGAAGTTCGGCACCGATTGCTCGTCGCCGTTCCCGACCGGGTCGGCCATCATGCCGGCCAGGTTCGCGTTGGCTCGCGCGATGCGCTGCTCGAGCGCGCGGGCGCCGCGCGGCGTGTTGCGCGGGCGCGGAATGAACCCAGCCTTGGCCTCGCCACTCCCGACCATCGCGGAGGCACCGATCAGCCCGACGGCGGCGGCACCGGTCGATCCGAGGAATCCGCGACGACTGACCGAAACCACTTCTTCCTCGACGCTGGCGCCGAGCGGTGCACTGTGTTCCATGGAACTCCCCGGTTGGAATGGATGGATGCGGCTGGATTTCACGCCCGCTTCACGACCGATGGTGACGTAGATTCACCACGGAACTCAATCACGCATCGCGATATCGCTGCGCAATCACGACCCATCGGCCTTGACCGGTGCGCGCGGGCGTGACGGAATCTGTCCGGATGAGACACGACAAGGACCAACGCGGCATCCGGCGCGCATTCAAGCGCGTCGAACGACGCTTTCCCGGGCGATTCGCGCACTTCCTGCGCTGGCTCCGGCATCCGGCCTCGCGCTGGGTGCGGGTTCCGCTCGCCTTGCTGTTGAGCCTCGCCGGCGTGATCGGCTTCCTGCCGGTGCTGGGTTTCTGGATGTTGCCGCTCGGCCTGTTGTTGCTGGCGCAGGATCTGCCCCTGCTGCGACGGCCGATGCGACGCTTGCTGATCGTCGGCGAACGTCGCTGGCGACGGCACCAATGGCAGCGACGACGGGCCGGACAAACACAACCCCCGCCGCCAAGCGCATGACCTGCCCGCGATTCGGGATCAGCCCAGCCGCTGGCGCACCACTTCGAACAAGGCGACGCCGGTCGCGACCGACACGTTCAAAGACTCCATCGGTCCCGGCATCGGGATGCGCACGAGGTAGTCGCAACGCTCGCGCGTCAGCCGGCGCATGCCCTCGCCTTCCGCACCCATCACCAAGGCGCAGGGCCCGCGGAAGTCGGCCTCGTGGATGGTCTGGGTGGCGTCGCCATCGAGGCCGCTGATCCAGACGCCGGCGTCCTTCAGCACGTCCATCGCGCGCGCCAGGTTGGTCGCACGCACGATCGGGATGCGATCCGCCGCACCCGCGGACGAACGCCGCACCGTCGCATTCAACGGTGCCGCGTGGTCCTTGGGCACCACGACTGCGGTGACCTTCGCCGCCAGCGCGCTGCGCAGGCAGGCACCGAGATTGTGCGGGTCGGTGATCTCGTCGAGGATCAGGAACAGCGCCTCGCTGCCCGCGGCTTCGATCAAGGCCGGCAAGTCCTTCTCGGTCTTCGCCGCCGGCGCGTCGTAGAACGCGACGACGCCCTGATGACGTTCGCCGCCGCACAACTTGTCGAGTTGCGCCATGTCGCGCGCATGCACCTTGATGTCGAGTTCGCGCGCTTCGTCGACCAGCCGCTTCAGGCGCGGATTCTTCGCGGCATCGGCGACCATGATTTCGACCACGTTGCCGGCGTCATGCTTCATCGCCGCTTCGACGGCGTGGATGCCGGCGAGGATGTCCTTGCTCATCGCTTCTTCTTCCCCTGTCCCTGCACCTGTGTCGGCGGTACCAGACGCAGGTCGACCTTGCGTTCTTCCATGCTCGCGCGCAGGACCTGCACGCGCAGCGTGTCGCCGAGACGGAAACGCAGACCCTGGCGGTCGCCGACCATCTCGCGGCGGCCGGCATCGAAGTGGTAGTAGTCGTTCGGCAACTGGGTGACGTGGATCAGGCCGGTGACACCGGTGTCGGCGATGCCGACGAACAGGCCGAACGAGGTGACGCCGCTGATGATGCCGTCGAACTCGGAACCGACATGCTTGCTCATCCACGCGCACTGATAGCGTTCGTTGACCTCGCGCGAGGCTTCGTCGGCACGGCGTTCGCGCTGAGAACAATGTTGCGCGCGCGCCAGCATCTCGCTCGGGCCGGCCTCGTAGTTCGACGCCTTGCCGCCGTTCAGCACATGGCGGATCGCGCGATGCACGAGCAGGTCCGGATAGCGCCGGATCGGCGAGGTGAAATGCGCGTAGGCGTCGAGCGCGAGGCCGAAGTGGCCGTTGCAGTCCGGGTGATAGACGGCGAGGCTCTGCGAGCGCAGCAGCACCTGCTCCAGAAGCATCGCGTCGGGACGTTTGCGGATCTTGCGCAGCAGCGCCGCATAGTCACCCGGCTTCACCGACGCATGCGGCGGCAGACGCAGACTGAACTCGGCGAGAAAGCTTTGCAGCTCCTCGAATTTTTCTTCCGGCGGTGAAGGATGCACCCGATACGGGGCCGGAACCTTGGCCTTGTTCAGGAACTTCGCCGCCTCGACGTTCGCCGCGATCATGCATTCCTCGATCAGCTTGTGCGCGTCGTTGCGCGCCTGCGGCTGCATCGCCAGGACTTCGCCGGCGGCGCCGAGCGAGAATTTCACTTCCTGCGATTCGAACTCGATCGCGCCACGCTCGCTGCGTCGCTTCACGAACGCCTTGTACAACGCGTGCAGGTTCTCGAGATGCGGCAGCAGGTCGCCCATCGCCGCGCGTTCCTCGCCATCGCGTTCGCCGATCGCGCGCCAGACGCGCGTGTAGGTCAGGCGCGCATGCGAACGCATCACCGCCGGATAGAATCGCGAACGCGAGACTTCGCCCTCGGCGCTCACGGTCATTTCGCAGACCATGCACAGGCGCTCGACCGCCGGGTTCAGCGAGCAGATGCCGTTGGACAGCGTCTCCGGCAGCATCGGCACGACGAAGCCGGGGAAATACACCGACGTCGCGCGTTCGAAGGCCTGCTTGTCGAGTTCGCTGCCGACCGGCACGTAGTGCGAGACGTCGGCGATCGCGACCAGCAAGCGCCAGCCGCCGCCCTTGCGCGGTTCGCAGAACACGGCGTCGTCGAAATCGCGCGCGTCCTCGCCGTCGATGGTGACCAGCGGCGTGTCGCGCAGGTCGACGCGCATCTCGCGGTCCTGCTTGGTGACTTGCGGCTCGACGCGCTCGGCTTCGCGCGTCACCTCGATCGGCCAGTCGTGCGGCAGTCCGTGCGATTCGATGGCGACGCGCACGATCAGCGAGGCAGTGAGCTTTTCGCCGAGCACGGCGACGACACGACCGAGCGGCGGTCGCTCCTTGGTCGGCGGCTCGACGATCTCGGCGACCACGATCTGGCCGGCCACCGCGCCACCGCGCTGGTCGGGCGGAATCAGCAAGTCCTGGTTGAGCCGGCGGTCATCGGGAATGACGATGCCGAGGCCGCGGCGTTCGTCGAATCGGCCGACCAGGCGCGGACGGCGCCGCTCCAGCACCTCGGCGATCGCGGCTTCGCGGCGACCGCGGCGATCGACATTGGTGACGTTCACCAGCACGCGGTCGCCATGCATCACCGCACGCATTTCGTTCGGCGGAATGAACAGGTCGTCGCCACCATCGTCCGGCTTCAGGAAGCCGAAACCATCGGGATTCGCGATCACCGACCCGGCGATCAGGTCGAGCTTCGCCGCGACGCCGTATCCGCCACGGCGATTCACCAGCAACTGGCCATCGCGCACCATCGCGGTGAGGCGACGCGTGAGCGCGTCCAGACGCTCCTCATCGCGATAGCCGAGCTTCACCGCGATGCGTTCGACCGTCATCAGCTCGGCGGACTCGCTCAGGAACTTGGCGATGCCTTCGCGCGACAGGATCGGATTGTCGTAGCGCATCGATTCGCGCTCAGCCTGGGGATCGGCGTAACGCGACGGCTTGTTCGCGCGCACGGGCACGGCCGTCAGCACATCCGGCAGCCAAGGGGCGGCCTTCTTCTTCGGCGGACCGCCCGGCTTCGCACCCGCCGAACCGCCGGCGCGCTTGCCTGGACCGCGCGCACGCCGTTCGCCGCCACCTGACTTGTTCTCGCCGCCACCCGCCTTTTTCACGCCGTGCTCCCGATTCAATGGCCCATGGTAAGCGGAATGGACGCAGGCGCCGACCGCGTTGACAAAATCGCGCGTCGCACCTAGAGTGCGCGCCCCTGCACGGTCCAGCCGTCGCAGGGACACCTGCCCAGGTGGCGGAATTGGTAGACGCACTAGTTTCAGGTACTAGCGGGGCGACCCGTGGAGGTTCGAGTCCTCTCTTGGGCACCATATCCAGACACAACGCCGGCCTCGTGCCGGCGTTGTCGTTTTCGGGACGCGACGCCATGCCCCGATATGCCGGCCCCCTGCTCACCCGTGCGCTTGCCGAAAGCCTGCTCGCTGCCCGAGATGCGCAGGCTTCGACGTTCACGGCATCCTTCGACCTCGGTCGCAGCAACACCACCGCGACCTTCGATGCCGCTGGCTGGTGCTTGCGTGATCAGCGCTACCCGTGGCCAGACGGGTTGAAGGAGCGGACGATCTACGCCTTCGACGGTGCCGCGTTCGTGCCGCTGCAGCGCTATGCCGACGCGCTGATCAAGCTGGTGCCGACCGAATGGGGCACGCCGATCTTCGAAATCGACGGCATCAAGATGCTGGTCTCGGCGCGGATCGCGCCGATGGAGGACGCGCGGCGCAAGGTCGCTCTGGTACAGCCGAGCGGCAAGCAAATCCTCGATACCTGCGGCGGCCTAGGCTATTTCGCGGCCTGCTGCCTGGCCGAAGGTGCCGCACGCATCCACAGTTTCGAGAAGAATCGCGACGTGTCGTGGCTGCGCCGGCACAACCCGTGGTCGCCCGACCCGGACAGCGTCGAAGCCGGCGGCCGGCTGCAACTCGTGCAGGGCGATGTCGCCGTCGCGATCGCCGACCTGCCCGACCAGAGTTTCGACGCCGTGCTTCACGACCCTCCTCGCTTCGGCATCGCCGGCGAGCTGTACGCGCAGTCCTTCTACGACCAGCTCGCGCGCGTGCTGCGCCCGCAGGGCCGCCTGTTTCACTACACCGGCGCGCCGAACCGCAGGACCAGTGGTCGCGACGTGCCCGCAGAAGTGACGCGGCGCCTGGCCAAGTCCGGGTTTACGACCGAACTGGCGCTCGATGGCGTCTTTGCCACCAAGGCGACGCCACGTTCGCGACGGTAGCGGCAACGACTTTGGCACCGCTGCGGACGGCTTCGATTGATCACGGTGAGTGCTTCGGGCACCGTATCGCGTCATCCGGTCGACCACCCGAGGACACTCCGATGAACCTGCATTGCCCGACCTGCTCCGCCAACGACTTGCGCGACACGACGCTGACCGATGACTTGCCGGCGCGGTCCTGCCCGGAATGCCGCGGCGCGCTGCTGTCGCTGATCGCCTATCGCGACTGGCGCAATGCCCACGCCGCACCCGATGACGACCGCAGCGAAGCCGGCGAAGCCAGCCCCGAAGCCACCGACAACAAGGCCATGCTGCGCTGCCCGCAGTGCAAGGGCTTCATGACCAAGTTCCGTTTCTCGGCCGACGCCGCCAACCACATCGACCACTGCGATCGCTGCGACCTGGTCTGGCTCGATCACGGCGAATGGCGTCTGGTCGAACAGCTCGCGCGCAGCGGCCAGCTCGCCAAGAT
>DATMVT010000312.1:0-2253 GCA_035562895.1 Patescibacteria group bacterium
CGAACGCCGGCATGCCGAGCACGCCCTGGACTTCGCCCTTCATCCAGTCGGCCGGATTCGGCCAGCCGCTGAAGAACTGCTCGAAACCGCGCGCGCCATCGCCGGTCATGGTCGCGAACAGGTCGTGCAGCGGATTCTTCATCTCGCCCATCGGACCCAACGCGCCCTGGAACAGCTTCATCCAGCCGGCCGCATCCTTCGGGAAGGACGCGCCATGCGCAAGTTGGCCGGAGAACTTCTCGATCCAGTCAAGATACTGCTTGGTACCGCCGACAAATCGCTGGGTGGCCGCATCGGTGCTGTCGCCGAGCTTGCCGCCGAACAGGTCACCGAAGGCCTGGGCGCCATCGCGCCAGTCGCCCTGAACGACCTTGCTCGCGCCATCGGACACGGCATTCCACCACTGTTGGTGCAACGCTTCCCAATCCTTGAACACACCCGCACCGGCTTTCGCCATGACCTGCCCTCCCATTTGAGATCGCGATGCTAGTCGCGCCAATGCTGCAGCGCAACATCCGTCGTGGCGACGTCTCTGGGCACTGCAGACAGGCCCGAGTGTCGCTTGATCCAAATGACTGATACAACGCGGGTTCCGGAGGAACGCATGAACCTGACGAAATCGATCGTGGCTTTGACGATGTTGACGGGTGGCACGATGGCGAACGCGGCGGACGAAGATCCGTACTTGTGGCTGGAAGACGTCGAAAGCGCGAAAGCCATGGATTGGGTCAAGGCACGCAATGCGGAAAGTCGGAAAGTGCTTGAGGCGGACGCTTCCTTCAAGCCGCTGTACGACCGCCTGCTGGCGATCAACAACGCCACCGACCGCATTCCCTACATCAACAAGATCGGCGAGCGCTATTACAACTTCTGGAAAGATGCGGCGCATGTCCGCGGCATCTGGCGACGCACCACGCTGGACGAATATCGCAAGGCCAGCCCGGCCTGGGAAGCCGTGCTCGACCTCGATGCCTTGAACAAGGCCGAGAACGCGAACTGGGTGTGGAAGGGGGCGGACTGCATCGAGCCGAAGCAGGACCGGTGCCTGATTTCACTGTCGCGTGGCGGTGGCGATGCCGTCGAGGTACGCGAGTTCGACATCGCGACGAAGGCCTTCGTCAAGGACGGCTTCGTGCTGCCCGAAGCGAAGTCGGCCGCGAGCTGGAAAGACCGCGACACACTGTATATCGGCACCGATTTCGGTACGGGCTCGCTGACCGATTCCGGTTATCCGCGCACGGTGCACGAATGGAAACGCGGCACCGACTGGCAGCAGGCGACCCGGATCTACGAGGTGTCGGCGAGCGACGTCTATGCCTTCGGCTTCAGCGACTATGCACAGGGCCAGCGGTATGACGGCGTGGTCCGCGTCCCGGCGTTCTTCCAGAACGAAACGCACCTGTTCCGCGATGGCAAACTCGTGAAGGTGCCGAAGCCGGACGATGCCGAAGTCGGGTTCTTCCAGGACTTTGCGCTGATCACCCTGCGCAGCGACTGGCAGCCGGGCAAGGACAAGCTTGCGGCTGGCAGTCTGGTGGCGATTCGCGTCGACGACCTGTTCGCCGGCAAGGACGCTTACACGGCACTGTTCGTGCCGACGCCGAAGCGCTCGTTGGCGGGATTTGCGACGACGCGCAACGCCGTGCTGCTGAACATTCTCGACAACGTCAAGAGCCGCCCGCAGGTGATGGCGCTCGATGGCAAGACTTGGTCGAGCAAGGCTCTGGATGTTCCGTTGAACGCCGATGTCAATCTGAGCGCGGAAAACGCGGACGCGAGCGACCAGTACTTCATGACCGTGACCGATTTCCTGACGCCGACTTCGTTGCTGTTGGGCACGGTCGGCCAACCCGAGATCGTGCCGCTGAAGCGCCAGCAGGCCCATTTCAAGTCCGCCGGACTGGTGGTCGAACAATACGAGGCGACCTCGAAGGACGGCACGAAGGTGCCCTACTTCATCGTCCTGCAGAAAGATCGTGTGCGCGACGGCACGATCCCGACCCTGCTCTATGGTTACGGCGGTTTCGAAGTCTCGCAGACGCCCGGCTATTACGCGGGTGCCGGCGCCGGCTGGCTGGAACGCGGCGGCGCCTTCGTGCTCGCGAACATCCGCGGTGGCGGCGAATTCGGCCCGCGCTGGCATCAAGCCGCGCTCAAGGCAAATCGGCAACGCGCCTATGACGACTTCATCGCCATCGGCGAAGACTTGATCGCACGCAAGATCACCTCGAACAAGCACCTCGGCATCCAGGG
>DATMVT010000313.1:0-28903 GCA_035562895.1 Patescibacteria group bacterium
CGGCCGCGATCTGCTCGAACTTCGCCGTGAATTCGGCGCGCTGGCGCGCGAAGCCTTCGCGGTGCAGACCAGTCGCGACTTCGCGCGCGAAGATGTGCGCACGCTGCCGTCGCAGCCGATTCCCGAGATCGTCAAGACCGACACCGGCTTGTCGGCGTTTCCGGCGCTCGTCGATCGCGGCCATCGTGTCGATCTGGTGGTGTTCGAACGCGCCGACGAAGCCGCGTCCGCGCATCGCGGCGGCGTCGAGCGCCTGATGCGCGCGGCCTTGTTCGATCGATGCAAGCAGTTGCGCAAGCAGTTGCCGCTGGCGCCGAAACTTGCGCTCGCCTACACGCCGATCGCATCGCCGGACCAATTGCGCGAGGACATCATCGAAGGCGCACTCGCCGATCTGATCCGCGCCGATCCATGCACGGCGCGCAGCGAGGACAGTTTCCGTCTGTCGCTGGCCGCGATCGAGAAGCGGCTGTTTCCAGACGCCGTCGAGCGCCTGAAGGCGGTCGAAGCCGCGCTCGCCGCACACGCCGAACTCCTGCCGAAGCTGAAACCGCCGCTGATGGGTTTCGCCACCGCGAACTTCGAAGACCTGCGCGAACAGCATCGCCGGCTGGTATTTCCCGGCTTCGCCAAGGCGTTCGCGCTGCCGCGTTTGAAAGATCTGTCGCGCTACCTCAAGGCCATGGCCAAACGCGCCGAGCGCCTGCAGAACGACCCGCGCAAGGACCAGGCGCGCATGCTCGTCGTCCGCGACTTCGAGGCACAACTCGGCCGTCTCGCCCCGAAGCTGGCCCGCAACCGCCACGAGGAACTGCGCTTCCTGCTCGAGGAGTTGCGCGTGCAACTTTTCGCACAGGAGCTCGGCACGCGTGAACCGGTCAGCGAGAAGCGTGTGCAGAAGCTGCTGGAGCAGGCGGCCGGTTGAGGGTCACGCGTCGGCGGTTTGTGGCTCGGGCGCCGCGCCGCCTTGTCGTTCGCGCCAGCGCTGCCGAATCCTCGACGGCCACGTCTTCAGCCGCAATGCCGGTTGCTCCACGAGGTGCCAGGAGGCGATGGCGAGTGCAAGCGCGATCAGGAATCCACCCAGTGCATTGACGTAGTTGTGCGTGCCGCCGGTCAACGCGGCGAGCATCTGCTGTGCCGGATAACCCCAGAGATAGATGCCGTAGGAATAGTCGCCGAAGCGATTGAAGCCGCGCCAGCGCGTCTCGTAGGCGAACCAGAACACGAAGGCGACTTCGGCTGCAGCGAACAGGTAGGGGAAGGCGGGCGTGTGGCGCGCCAGCCAGCTCATGCCTGCGAGCGCCAGCAGCAGGCTGCCGCGGAGCGGAATCCAGTCGCGATTGACGTAGCAGAACGCGCCCGCGACGAACAATCCGGCAAGGCGCAGGTACTCGCGTGGGTTCGACATCGGTGTCTGTTCCGGATACAGAGCGCCCAGCACGAGCAGGCTGACCGCCACGACGTTGAACAGTGCGCGCCAAGACAACGCGCCGATCACCCCGAGTGCCGCGACCAGCACGTACATGCGCACTTCGGCGGGCAAGGTCCAGATCGACCCGTTGATCACGTCGCTTCTCGGGTTGCCCGCAAAGACACCGGGCAGCTGCCATTGCATCAGCGTGTCGAACTTGAGATTGCGCGCGACATAGTCGAATGTGTCCGGGTGCTGGAGATAGTCGCGCAACGGCAGTTCGGTGAATGCGGCACCGAGAGCGAATGCGGACAGCAGCAGGCAGGCCAGATAGCCAGGCACGATGCGGATGGCGCGGGCCCAAGCGAAATCGGCCAGCCGCGGGTTGCGCATGAAGCTGCCGGTCACCAGGAAGCCGCTGACGATGAAGAACAGGTCGACGGCGATGGCGCCTGAATACGTGCCCCAGTTCAGATGGATGAACAGGTCGACGGGTTCGGCGCGTCCAGTGATGGCCGGCGCGTGGCCGTAGATGACCATGCTGGCCGCAATGAAGCGCAAGAGCAGAAAGTTGTCGTTCTTTTGGGCGAGGCCGTCGGCGAGCGTTCTCATCGTTGTTCGTCCTTGATCCGCAAATGCGCGCTGCAACAACCGCCACCATCTTCGATCGATTTGTTGCGGAGAGAGTGCTGAATGATCAGTCTTGTCGTGGCAGTGTTCGCTTGATCCAGCTTAATGGACCGCGTGATTGCCGGGAAGTTGCAATGCTCGGTCGCTGGCCACTCGATTTGCCGCAACGCATTGTCGAAATGAAGGTAGTGTTCGGACTCCGCATGCCGAGGGATTTGTCCGTGTCTGAAACCACTGATCGCCTCAAGGCTGCAGGGTTCCAATGCTTCGCGGATTTGTCCGTATGGAAGTCCTTGGGGGCCGAGCAGGCAGTGAAGCAGGGTGCGCGCTGGCTGATGTCGCAGCATTTGCGCAATGCCCATGACGGGCCGCACTTCGACGGATGGTGCGAGTTGTGTCGTGCAGCGGTCCGCTTCAGCATTTCCGACGCACCGCAGTTGCCGGGCGTCTGGTTCTATCGCGATGACGCGGTTTGTTCCTCGTGCGGCATGATGGCGCGACTGCGTCTCGGGGTGCTCCTCCTGCGCCAATTGTTGGGCGATGGGCGCCCCGCGATCTACGTGAACGAGCAACTGTCCGCACTCTATCCGTGGCTATTGCGCCACTATGCCGATGTCGTCGGCAGCGAATATGCGCCCAATCCGGATACGCGTCCGCTGCTTCAGCAGAGACTGGATTGGCTGTTGCGCGATCAGCGGCGCGAGCTCCTTGTGCATGAGGATGCGACCTGTCTGTCCCATCCCGATGCGCGATTCAACGCGCTGATGTCGTTCGATGAGCTCGAACATATCCCCGACTATCACGCGGCATTGCGCGAGTTCGCCCGCGTGCTGAAACCGGGCGGCATCGCCGTGTTGACCGCACCGTTCCTGGATGGGGATGAAACGACGAGAGTCCGCGCCCGCCATCGCGCCGACGGCTCGATCGAGCACCTGCTGCCGCCGGACTACCATGGCGATCCGATGGTCGCCGGCAACCAGATCCTCTGCTACCAGGACTTCGGTTGGGACATTCTTGCTGCGCTCCGCTCGGCCGGTTTTTCGGAAGCACACACGGTGTCGTATTGGAATCTTTCGCTTGGGTTTCCCAGCCTGATCACGGCATGGGTCGCTCGCCGATAAGTTGTCCGCGTACGCGTGTCACCAATGCGGTTCGATCTGTATGCCGTGTGATTTCCCGATCAGCTCGACTTCGACATGGAGTCCCGGCTTGCACAGCGGCGCAAGTGCGTAGGCGAGGGATGCGAGTGCGTGCCTGGGATTTTTCTGCGCAGGCGGCCAGTAGGTCCGCTTCTGTTTGGCGATGCGGAAATCGGGTGAAAGCAAGCTGAAATAGCGGTGCAGCTCGCCAAGTGAATATTCCTTCCAGTGATGCGCATGCGTGGGTTGGCGCAGAATGTCCGCCACCGGCAGGCCGCCGCCCGCACCGGCCAGCGTCCGCTGCAGCCGCACCAGCATCGCGCGCAAGGCATAGTAGTTCGGCGTGGTGACCACGATGCGCGCACCCGGTGCGGCTACGCGATGGATCTGCCGCCACATCGCGACCGGATTGAAGGTGATGTGCTCGATGATTTCGGTGAACAGGATCACGTCGAAACTGTTCTCGGGCAACGCATCGAGTTGTGTGGGATTCGCCAGGTCGGGGCACTCCAGCAGCTGGATCCGGTGTGCGTTGGCCAGTGCCTTGACGTCCGGCAAGGCGAGCGTCGAGGGCAGATCCAGTGCCACAACATCGAAACCCTGCATCGCGAATAAAACGCTTTGATGCAGCCAATGTGCACCGACGTCGAGTACGCGCCGACCGCGCTCGGGCGCCCATGTCGACTGGAAGGTGGTGAACGTCCCGATGAACCGGGGGAAGTGCTGCGCGAGATAGTGTTCCGCGGTGTGTCCGCTGGATCTGAGGATGTCGAGAAATTCGGCAAGTGCGGGTGTCGCGGACATCGTGAAAATCGAACGATCGGGGTAGTTAAGACTGAGATCGGGCGCAATCCCCGTCAATGTGCTGGGCGTCATCGCGCGACCACCCCGGCATCCGGAATCCGCCCGCTATACTTGCGGATCAATCCTGGTCTACGGAACGATCGAATGGAAACCTCGCTGGATATCGGTACGCTGTCGCGGGACGCGGTCAAATTCATGAAGCGGCATGACGCCCGCAAGCGGGATCTCGAGGTCGAGTTTCCCTGGTATCCCTGGCCCAGTCTGACGAATTTTCAGCACCTCGATCGCTTGTTGAGCGGCGAGAATCGCGATTTGCGTCAACTGATCGGCTCGGGCACGGCCGTCGACATCGGTGCCGCGGATGGCGACGTGGCGTTCTTCATGGAATCGCTGGGCGTGCCGATGCATGTTGTCGACTTCCCGCCCACGAACTACAACAGCTGTCGCGGTGTCCATGCGATGCGCGAAGCGCTGTCGTCCAGTGTCGAGATTCTGGAGACGGATCTCGATGCACAATTCCGGCTTCCGCAGTCGCGTTACGAATTCGCGTTCTTCCTCGGCATTCTTTATCACCTGAAGAATCCGTTCTTCGTGCTCGAGGCGCTGGCCAAGTCGGCGCGACATGCGGTCATTTCCACGCGCATCGCTTCCCACAACCTGCCTTCGAGCCGCAAGTCTGGCGATGGCGGAATGAATGCGAGTCGCGTCGAGTTGGCGACCGTGCCCGCCGCATATCTCGTCGCGCCCGACGAGTGCAACAACGATGCGACGAATTACTGGATCTTCAGCGAAGCCGGCCTGAAGCGTGTTCTGCATCGATCCGGGTGGGATGTGCTCGATTTCATGACGGTCGGCGCGGTCGGCAAGTCCGATCCGGCGACGCCCGACGGAGATGAGCGCGCGTTCTGTCTGGTCAAGAGCCGCCATTTCTGACGTAGACGGGGCGTCGTCGTGAGATCGAGTCCAGCCACGCAACGCCCCCTCTCCGACTGGCTGGCTCAGCACCCGCCGGTCGCGGCCTTGCTCGGTGTGGACCTGGTGTTGCCGGAGCAGGTCGATGCGGCGCTGGTGCCGTCACTCGAATTGCTGCTGCATCTGCGTGTCGACACGGAAACGCTGGCGGCGACGCTGGCCTACGAGTTGCACCGGCCGCTCGAGAAATTGCCAATGAGTCTGCACGCGCTGGTCGAAGGCCAGCGCGAGGCCGAGCGGGTCTGGACGCTGTACGCGGAGAAGGGGCAGGGCGTGGCGCCGGAAGGGCTGCGACGGCTGCTGCTGGCGATCATCCGCGACCTGCGCGTCATCTTCATCCTGCTGGCGCGGCAACTGGTGCGACTGCGCAATGCGGCGGGTCTGCCCGAACACGAACAGCGCGCGCTGGCGCAACTCACCGCCGACATCCACGCGCCGCTCGCGAACCGGTTGGGTATCTGGCAGTTGAAGTGGGAACTCGAGGACCTGTCGTTCCGCTTCCTCAATCCCGAGGCGTACCGGCGCATCGCCAAGGCCCTGGACGAGCGCCGCGGCGATCGCGAGGACTTCATTGAGCGCGTCAAGCGCGAGCTCACGGCGACGTTGCGCAAGGAAGGCATCGAAGCGGAAGTGGCTGGTCGCCCGAAACACATCTATTCGATCTGGCGCAAGATGAGCCGCAAGCACGTCGATCTCGACGGGCTGTACGACATCCGCGCGGTGCGGCTGATGGTGAAGGACGTGGCCACCTGTTACGCCGCGCTCGGTTTCGTTCACGCCTTGTGGCCGCCGGTGCCGGGCGAATTCGATGACTACATCGCGCGCCCCAAGGGCAACAACTACCGCTCGCTGCACACGGCGGTCGTCGGCCCCGAAGGCAAGACGCTGGAGATCCAGATCCGCACGCCGGAAATGCATGAGCACGCCGAACTCGGCGTCGCCGCGCACTGGCGCTACAAGGAAGGCGGTGGTGGCGACGCCGCGTTCGAGCGCAAGATCGCCGGTTTGCGCGCCATGCTCGAAGCCAAGGCCGATACCGAGTCCGATGCGGCCCTGCTCGCCGGCCTGCAGACCGAAGTGGTCGAAGACCGCGTCTACCTGCTGACGCCGCAGGGCAAGGTCGTCGACCTGCCCAAGGGCGCGACCGTGCTCGATTTCGCGTATCACATCCACACCGATGTCGGGCATCGCTGCCGCGGCGCCAAGCTGAACGGCCGTCTGGTGCCGCTCGACCATCCACCGGTCAGTGGCGAAACCGTCGAGATCATCACCGGCAAAGTCAGCGAGCCGAAGCGCGACTGGCTGATCGCGTCGCGCGGGTTTCTCACGTCGCCGCGCGCCAAGGAAAAGGTCCGCACCTGGTTCAAGAAGCTCGACCACGACCGCAATGTCGTGGCCGGCCGCGAGCAGCTCGACAAGGAACTGAAACGGCTCGCCTTCCACGACGTCGACCTGGGTTCGTTGCCGGGACGCTTCAATCTCAAGAGCCACGACGAATTGCTGGTCGCGATCGGTGTCGGCGAAGTCACGCCCGGCCACATCGCGCGGGCACTGCACGACATCGTCCAGCCCAAGGTCGAGAAGCCCGAGTTCAGCGCCGACCCGGTGCGCCTGCGACCGCGCGACAAGGACGCGATCACGATCGAGGGCGTCGGCAACCTGCTGACCACGATGGCGCGCTGCTGCCAGCCGGTGCCGGGCGATCCGATCATCGGCTGGCTGACCAAGGGCCGCGGCGTCAGCGTGCACCAACAGGGCTGTCCGAGCTTCAACAACCTGGTCGCGCGCGATCCGGCCCGTGTGATCCACGTCGATTGGGGCGGACGCAGCGGCGAATACGAAGTCGACGTGCTGGTGCGCGGCTATGATCGCAAGGGCCTGCTCAAGGACGTCTCCGCGGCCATCGCCGCTGCTGACGCGCACGTGCTCGCGGCGAGCACGCGGCTGGATCGCGACCGCGGCATCGCCGAGATGTTCTTCGCGGTGCGCGTGTCCGATTACGGCCAGCTCTCCAGCCTGCTGCACAAGGTCGCGGCGCTGCCGAACGTGATCGAGGCCAAGCGCAACACCTCGGCGCGGCGGTAGGCGAACGCGGCTATACTCCGCAGTCTTTCTGAGCCACCGGAACCCCGCCATGAGCATCGAACAACTGGAAGAAACCGCCCTGGCCATGGTGGCCGCGGGCAAGGGCATCATCGCCATCGACGAGTCGAACGCCACGATCAAGAAGCGCTTCGACGGCGTCGGCATCGATTGCACCGAAGACAACCGTCGCGCCTACCGCGAAATGCTGCTGACCACGCCGAACCTGTCGGATCACATTTCGGGCGCGATCCTGTACGACGAGACCATCCGCCAGAGCAGCCGCGCCGGCGTGCCGTTCACCAGGATCATGCTCGACAACGGCATCCTGCCCGGCATCAAGGTCGACAAGGGCCCGCAGTCGCTGGCCGGGTTCCCGGGCGAAGTCGTCACCGAAGGCCTCGACGGCCTGCGCGATCGCCTGAACGAATACGCCCGCCTCGGCGCCAAGTTCGCGAAGTGGCGCGCGGTCATCAACATCGGCGAGGACATGCCGAGCGCCACCGCCATCGACGCCAATGCCCATGCGCTGGCGCGCTACGCGGCGCTGTGCCAGGAAGCCGGCATCGTGCCGATGGTCGAACCGGAAGTGCTGATGGACGGCGCCCACGACATCGACACCTGCTACGACGTCACCGAGGCGGCACTGCGCAGCCTGTTCGGCGCGCTGTACGAGCACAACGTCATGCTCGAAGGCGTGATCCTGAAGGCGAGCATGGTCATCAGCGGCAAGGATTGCGCCGAAAAGGCCAGTGCCGAGGAAGTGGCCGAGCTGACCGTGCGTTGCCTGAAGTCGGCCGTGCCCTCGGCTTTGCCGGGCATCGTCTTCCTGTCGGGCGGCCAGTCCGACCTGGACGCCACCGCGCATCTGAACCTGATGAACCAGCTCGGACCGAATCCGTGGCCGCTGTCGTTCTCGTACGGCCGCGCCATGCAGTCGGCGGCGCTCAAGCTGTGGTCGCAGGATCTGGTCGGAAACTTCACCAAGGCGCAGACCATCGTCGCCAGCCGCGCCCGCGAAAACGGCATGGCCGCCCTTGGCCGCTGGACGCCGGACATGGCCGCGTAAGCACGCGCGGACGGCAGGCACCGAAAGGGCGGGTCTTCCCGCCCTTTCTTTTTGCGCCGCGAAGCCTTGCAATACGTGCCCGCCAGCATCATTTCGCCGATTCGAACCGAACCACGAGGACAGGCCATGACCCCGCTCAAGCAACTCGACCAGGCGCTCGGCGCGCTGCGCGATCTCGGACTGATCAAGTCGCAGCCGGAGGAGGCGCCGGTGGTCGCGTTGATCGATCGCATCGCCCATCTCGATCCGGACAAGACTGTGGCGATCGCGCGCACGCTGTCGCAGGCGTCACTGTTCAATGAAGTGGTGCGCGATCAGATCACCGGCATGGCGATCGGCGAGCGCTATCGCGCCATCACCGAGGCCTTCAACAGCATCCGCGAAGACGCCAAGGCGATGGTCGCGCAGGTCGAGGACGGCCAGATCGACACCATGGAGCGGCTGTCGAACGTCTGGATGAAGGTGACGCGCGGCGACATTCCGAGCCGTTTCGCGCGCATCAAGGACAATTATCTCGATGTCGCCAAGGAATCGAAGGAGCAGATCCGGCGCGAGCAGACCATCCTGGACGCCTATCGCGATTTTCGCGGCGCGCTCAAGGAATCGCAGGTGCTCGGATTCAACGTGCTCAAGAAGGCCGAGGAAGCGCTCGCCGCGGCGCGTGCCGCGCTGCAGGCCGCCTCCGACGCGGTGGCGGCCAGCCCGGGCAGCGACCGCGAGGCGCATGCAAAGCTCGAGATGGCGCGCGATGTCGCGATGCGCGCACTGCAGGACGAGGACAAGCGCTACCAGATCGCCAAGGATCTGGCCGAGAACCTGTCGATTTCCTACAACACCACCGAGGTGGTGATGGCGCGGCTGATGCAGATCACCGATGCCAAGGAGCGCGTCTACTCGCAGGCGGTGATGTTCTTCGGCACCAACGAGACCGTGTTCACCGCGCTGTCCGCCTCGTTCACCGGCATGCATGGCCTGCACGAAAGCACGCAGACGCTGGATGCGATGAAAGACGGCATGAACAAGAGCCTGGAAACGCTGGGCGAGGTCGGCACCAAGGTGCTGGAAGAGGCCACGCGCGCCGGCTACGGCCCGACGTTGCGTGCCGAATCGGTGGCCAAGCTGGTCGACGCGGTCGTGTCGTACCAGGAGAAATCGGTGCAGATCATCGACGAAATGCGCGAGCTCTCGACCGCGAACGAACGCGAAATCCAGGCCGCGGTCGAGGACGGCAAGCAGCGCCTGGTCGCGCTCGGCCGTGCGGCGGCGACCTTGCCGGCATCGCGCTAAGCGCGAACGATGAACACGCCCCAGCCGACGACGGTGCCGGCACTCGGCCTGCCGCGCACGTCGATGGACGAGCTGATGCTCGCCATGGACATCGTCGACACCTTGCGCCACGAACAATCGCTGGTCGAGCGCGAACTGGCGGCGGAGCAGCGCGACGATGCGTTCGTGGCGCGCGTGAAGCAGATCTACGCGAGCCAGGGCATCGAGGTCAGCGACGCACTGGTGCGCCAAGGGGTCGAGGCGTTGAAGCAGGACCGCTTCGCCTATGTGCCGCCGAAGCGCACGTTCGCGGTGCGACTGGCCGAAGTCTGGGTCGACCGATGGCGCTGGACCAAGCGCTCGATGATCGCCGGCTTCGTCGGCGTGTTCGGCTACGCCATCGTCGCGTTGCCGAATGCGTGGATGGATGCGCGCGAATATCGCGGCTACGCCTCGGCGGTGGCCGAACTGCACGCCGCGACGGGTGAACTGCAGCGCCGCGATCAGGCGCTGGCTTCGCGGGTCGCCGCCTGGGCTGCGGTGCCGGAACTGGTCGCGGTGCCGGTGTCGATCGCGCGCGACGCGATCGCCTCGGGCCGTATCGCGATCACGCCGACGCTCACCGCGCTCGCGGCGCTGAAGCCGGTCGAGGTCACGGCCTTTGCGAACGCGCCGGACGCCGCACGCGAAGCGCTGCAATCTCCACGCAAGTCGCTCGAGGAACTCGATGCACGCATCGATGCATTCGAGGCCGATGCCAGTCGCGTCGAAGCACTGACCGATGCCGCGAATCGTCTGGCGCAGATCGACGCGCGATTCGCCGGGCTGCAACTGTCGGATGCCGTGTCGGCGCGGGTCGCGGGGGAACAGGCGCAGATCCGCGCGGCGCTGGCGAGCGGCGATGCCGCGACCGCGGGCCCGCTGCTGCGCTTGCTCGAAGCGTCCGCCACCCAGGTCAACCTTGGCTACACCCTGCGCATCGTCAATCGCGACGGCGTGCAGAGCGGCTTATGGCGATATCACCAGGACGCGCCGGACGGGAAGAACTATTACCTGGTCGTCGAGGCGGTCGATGCCGACGGCCAGGTCCTGTCGCTGCCGGTCACCAACGAGGAAACGCAACGCGCCGAGACCGTGACGCGATTCGCGATCCGCGTGCCGCAGGCCGAATACGAGAGGGTCAAGGCCGACAAGCTCGACAACGGCCTGATCGATGACGCCATCGTCGGCGAGAAGCGTCGCGGCGAACGCGACGTCGACTACCGCGTCGCCGTCGCCGGCGGCGCGATCACGGAGTGGTGAGCACGATGCAATCCGGACAAGCCGTGCTGCGCGACATGGACACCCGCATCGACGCCTTGCGCGCCCAGGCCCATGCACTGGCTGCGGAGCTGAACGCACTGACCGCGCGTCACCATGCCGCGCGCACGCAGGAATCGGGACAGACGCGAGAACTTGCACGACTTCGTCTCGACTTGCTGCAGGCCGATCAGGTCGCCAGCGGCATCGATGCCGCGGATCAGCGTGCCTTGGCGTTGCTGTCGCAGCGGGCGCAGGCGCTCGATGTCCTGAATCAGGCGATCGCGACGTCCGAGGCCCGGCAGCAGTCGCTGGCGGCAGCGCGCGTGGCGCGCCTGGCCGATCGCGATGCCGCGGCAGCGCGCGCGAACGCCGCCGCCGTCGCGGTGCGCGACGCGATCTCGGCGACACCCCAGCACCAGTCCCTGCAGCGGAGCGCGACGCAAGCCGCGGATCGCGCCCGGCTTGCGCGCGGAAAATCCGCGACCGCCGCCGAGGATCGCGAGGCCAAGCGCAAGCCCTACGAGTCCGACCGGCTGTTCATGTACTTGTGGCAGCGCCGCTTCGGCTTTCCCGAATACGCCGCGAACGCGCTGACGCGTGCACTGGACCAATGGGTCGCGCGACTGGTCGGGTATGACGGTGCGCACCGGAATTACCGCATGCTGCTCGCGCTCGCGGACCAACTCGCCGCCCATGCCGAGGCGCAGGAAGCCGAGGCCGGCGATGCGCAGTCGCGGCTCGTGGCCGCCGAAGATGCCGCGCTGGTTGCAGCCGGTGTGCCCGCGCTCGAGGACGCGCTGGATGTCGCCGACGCCGCACTGGCTGCAGCGGAGCAGATGATCGAAGCGGAGGAGGCCAGTCACCAGCAGCAACTCGCGTCGCGCGCGGCGATGGTCGCGGGCACCGACCCGTTCACGACCGAGGCACTGAACGTGATTGCGGCACAGCTCGGTCGCGAGGAGTTGCATCAGCTGAGCCGCGATGCCGAGGGCACGACCACGCCGAAAGACGATGCCATGGTCGCGCAACTGGCGAACCTGCGTGCCGAATCCGGGCAGCTGGCGACACGGGTGGGCGAGCGTGAACAGCAGCAGGGCGCGCTGCTCAAGCAGTTGGCCGAAGCCGAGGAATTGCGCACGCGCTTTCGCGCCCGTGCCTATGACAGCAGCAATTCCGAGTTCGGCGACGGACTCGCGGTCGGTGTCATCCTCGATCGACTGCTGCGCGGCGCGGTGCGCATGAATGACGCTTGGGAGGAAGTGAACCGCCATCATCGCGTGCGCGTGCCGCCGATCGCGCGCGTACCCCGCACCGGTGGTGGCGGCTTCGGCAGCGGGCGCAGCAGCGGCGGCTTCGGCGGTGGCGGCGGCGGATTCCGCAGCGGTGGCGGGTTCCGGGGCGGCGGCGGGTTCAAGACCGGTGGAGGATTCTGATGCGTGAACGTGGGTTCGATCGAGAGGCGCGTCCGGCGCATCCGCGGCGCGAACAGCGCCAAAGCGAGTTGCGCGTGTTCGGACTGCATGCCTGCATGGCGGTATTCGAACGCCGGCGCAGCGCGATCCGCAAGGTCTATCTGGAAAAGGATCGCCTCGGCGCATTGCGCGAGGTGATCGCGCACTGTGTCGCGAATCGCATCGGTTATCGACTGCTGCCCGGCGACGAACTGGAAAAGCTGACGAAATCGCAGCATCACGAGGGCGTCTGCTTCGAAGTCTTGCGCGCGCCCTTGCTGGCGCTGGACGATGCGCTCGCGGCCGTGAAGCCCGACGTGCCCGCCTGGTTCGCCTGGCTCGATGGCGTCGGCAATCCGCACAACTTCGGCGCCATGTTGCGTACCGCCGCGCACTTCGGTTGTTCCGGGCTGATCGTGCCGCGCGACGCCGGACTCGGCCTGTCCGGCGCAGCCTGCCGGGTCGCCGAGGGCGGCGCCGAAGCGGTGCCGCTGGTCGCGATCGATGACGCCGATCTCGCCATCGCGACCCTGCATCGCCACCGCTACAGCGTCCTCGCCACGGTGGTGCGGGGGGGCGATGATCTTTTCGCGAAACGGATGCCGGAGCGTGCCGTCCTGGTCATGGGTGCCGAGGAAGCCGGCATGAGCGAGGCGTTGATCGCGCGCTGCGACCGGCGCGTCGGCATCCCCGGCAGCGGGGCTGTCGAAAGCCTGAACGTGTCGGCCGCGTTCGCGGTGTTCGCGGCCCAGTGGGCCGCACAATCGAGGCATTGAGGCCAGATGGATTCCGTGATGATCCGATCGATCTTGCTGTGCGGTCTGATGCTGTGCCTGTTCGGCGGCGAAGCACGCGCACAAACCCCGGCGACGAAGACGTTCGCGCTCGACTACACGATCGAGATGCTGCCGAAGCAGGATCAGGCGCGTGTCACGATGGCGCTCGGAAAGGGCAGCGAGCGCGTCACCGAACTGGCGCTCGGCTTCGATGCCAAACGCTACAGCGGCTTCAAGGCCGTCGGCGGCAAGTTCGCGTCGGCGGGCACGGGCAAGGCGACCTGGGCACCGGCCGGCGCCGGTTCCAGGCTGAGCTGGCTGGTGCGCATCACCCGGCCGCGCGACGGCGGTGATTTCGACGCGCGCATGACCCCGGACTGGGCCCTGTTCCGCGGCGACAAAGTGATTCCGTTCATCAAGGCGCGCATGAAGAAGAACACCGAATCGGTGGCGCGCCTGCATTTCGTGTTGCCCCCGGGTTGGACCAATGTCGATACCGGCTGGATGCGCCAGGGCAGCCACTTCGTCATCGACAACCGCGAACGCAAGTTCGATCGCCCGATCGGCTGGATGATCGCCGGCAAGGTCGGCACCCGGCGCGACCAGTTCGGCATGACCGAGATCGCGGTGGCGGCGCCCAAGGGTGATCCGCTCGACCGCATGGACGCGCTGACCATGATCAATTTCGTCTGGCCGGAAATCGAAGGCGCGTTCGGAAAGACGCCGCGCAAGGTGCTGATCGTCGGCGCCGGCGATCCGATGTGGCGTGGCGGCCTGTCGGCGCCGAACTCGCTGTTCTTCCATTCGCAACGGCCGCTGGTCAGCGAGAACGCCACCAGCACGCTGTTCCATGAACTGACCCATGTCGTCACCCGCATCAGTGCCGAAGATCGTTCGGACTGGATCGCCGAGGGTCTGGCCGAGTTCTATTCGATCGAACTGGTCTGGCGCGCCGGCGGCATGAGCGACGCGCGCCGCGAACGCGTCTACGCCAACCTGGGCGACTGGGGGCGCGGCGTGAAGTCCTTGCGCACGGATCGCTCCAGCGCCGACATCACCGCGCGCGCGGTCGTGCTGTTGCACGAACTCGATGCCGAGATCCGCGCCCGCACCAAGGGCGCCAAGGACATCGACGACCTGACCCGCGTCCTGCGCGTGATGCGCAAGGTGTCGACGCAGGAATTCATCACCGCCATCGAGAAGGTGATGGGCGGCAAGTCGAAAGTCCTGGCGACGTCATTGCTGAAGTGACCGGCGTGATTCACGCGTCGCGACGGTCGAGCTGATCGTGGACTGCGATGCGCTCGGCCTCGCTCAGTCCCAGCGCGTTGCCGAGCGACACCAGGAAACGACGTTCGGATTCGGTGTCGAGATCGATGGCCAGGGCTGCTGCGGCATAGGTGCCCGCGGTGAGGCCTGGGCGCGTCATCGCGCCGATCGCATCGGCGGACTTCGGCACCGCAAGCTCGGCTTCGAGGAAGGCGAGCGTCTCGGCATCGACCCCGGACTGGTGGGCGCGGCCGAGAATGCGTTCGCGTTCGCGCGCATCGATCTGGCCGTCGGCTGCGGCCGCCGCGATCATCGCGCGCACCAACTGCACCGCATCGGCCTGCTCGGGTGGCAATCGTGCCGGATCGAAAGCGACTGGCGGTGGTGGCGGCGTCGCGGGCATGGCCATGGCGGGCTGCATCGGTGCCGGCGGTGGCACCGTCGCGGCCGCGGGCATCGGTTGCGAGGTCGCTGCGCGCTGGCTGCTGTAGTGCTCGTAGGCCGCCATCGCGACACCGAGGGCGCCCAGTCCCAGTTGTGCCTTGGTGCCGAAGCTGAGGCCGCCGCCGCGCTTCTTGCGGTGACCGAATTGGCCGCCGAGGGCATCGCCGAGCAATTGGCCGAGCAGTCGTTGCGGATCGAACATGAACATCGCCTCCGGGTTGGAACCAAGACGATGGGGACAGGGTGAACGATTCGCAAGATGGCGGCGCCGAACTTGTTGCCAGGACAATGCCTTGTCATCATAGGGGTCGCATTTTCCGCGGATTCCACGATGTCGATCACGCAGCATGCCCGATCCGGGCTTGCATCCAGCCGGTTCGCGCCGACGCACGGAGCACGCTGAATGGCCGACGAAGTCAGCGCGTTCCCGCGTGGGCCGGGGAAGATCTGGCGGGCCTTGCAGTGGTCGCTGAAGGGGCTGCATACCGCGTTCAAGATCGAGTCGTCGTTTCGACTCGAGTGTTACCTGATGATCCCGTTGGCGCCGGCCAGTTTTTTGCTCGGCCAGACGCCGCTGGAGCGCGTGCTGCTGTTCGGCTCGCTGCTGCTGGTGTTGTCGGCGGAACTGCTGAACTCGGCGATCGAACAGGTCGTCGACAAGATCAGCCCCGAATTCGCGGTCTTCGCCGGCCGCGCCAAGGACATGGGCTCTGCCGCCGTGTTCGTCACCATGCTCAACGTGATTGCGGTCTGGGGCTGTCTGCTCGCGCCGCGCTGGATCTGAATCGATGGAAGTCCTGTTCACCCCGGAAGGCCTGTTGTCGCTGTTGATGCTGGCCACGCTCGAGATCGTGCTCGGCGTCGACAATCTCGTGTTCATCTCGATCGCGGTCAGCCGCCTGCCGCCCGAACGCCGCTCGGAAGCGCGCAAGTTCGGCCTGGCGCTCGCCTGCATCACGCGCCTCGGACTGCTGTTTTCGCTGGCCTGGCTGGCGCGCATGACCGAACCCCTGTTCGTCGCATTCGGGCAGGAAATCTCGGTGCGCGACCTGGTGCTGGTCGGCGGCGGCCTGTTCCTGCTGATCAAGGGCACGATGGAGATCCACGAATCGGTCGAAGGCGAGGAAGGGGACGGCCCCAGCGGCCGCGCGCCCGTCGCCTTCGGCGCGGTGATCGCGCAGATCGCGATCATCGACATCGTCTTCTCGCTCGACTCGGTGATCACCGCCGTCGGCCTGGTCAACCACATCCCGATCATGGCGACGGCGATCATCGCCGCGGTGCTGGTGATGATGCTGGCCTCGGATCCGGTCGGGAACTTCATCGACAAGCACCCGACCGTGAAGATGCTGGCGCTGGCCTTCATCATCCTGGTCGGCGTGGCGCTGATCGCCGACGGCCTCGGCTTCCATATCCCGCGCGGCTACCTCTATTTCGGCATGGCGTTCTCGGCGGGTGTCGAGGCGTTGAACCTGATCGCGAAGGGTCGTCGCCAGAAAAAAGTGAAACGCGAGCAGACAGGCGGTGGCGCATGAGCACGTCGGCAGAACTTCCCGCCGAAGAAGAAGGTGCCGAGTTGCCCGGCCTGTTCCTCAAGCGGGGCGAGGATGCGCGCCTGCGCCAGGGCCATCTGTGGGTCTTTTCGAACGAGGTGGACGTGAAGCGCTCGCCGCTCGGCGAGTTCGAGGCCGGCCAGCAGGTGGCGATCGTGGATGCCGCGGAGCGCGTGCTCGGTCTCGGCTACATCAATCCGAACGCGCTGATCTGCGCGCGCATGGTCGAACGCGGCGCGCACCATCCGCTCGACAAGTCGCTGATCGTGCATCGCCTCAACGTCGCGTTGGCATTGCGCGAGCAACTCTACGACACGCCGCATTACCGCCTCGTGTTCGGCGAATCCGATGGGTTGCCGGGACTCGTGATCGATCGCTTCGGCGACGTGTTCGTCGGCCAGATCGGCACCCTCGGCATGGAAGGCATGAAGGCCTGGGTGGTCGACGCGGTGGCCAAGGTGTTCAAGCCGCGCGCCTTCCTCTGGAAGAACTCGGGTTCGGTGCGCAAGCTGGAAGCGCTGCCGGAATACGATGAGTGCGCGATCGGCGATTGGCCGGAGTACCTCGAGGTGATCGAGGGCGGCGTGTCCTTCAAGGTCGATCCGCGCGACAGCCAGAAGACCGGCTGGTTCTACGACCAGCGCGACAATCGCGACCGCTTGCCGAAGCTGGTGAAGGGCAAGCGCGTGCTCGACGTGTTCTCCTACGGCGGCGGCTGGGGCCTGCGCGCGGCGGCGGCCGGCGCCAGCGAAGTCGTCTGCGTCGATGCCTCGGCGACGGCACTCTCGGTCGTGAATCGCGCCGCACAGGACAACGGCTTCGCCGACAAGGTGAAGACCATGCAGGGCGATGCCTTCGACGTGCTCAAGGAATTGCGCCAGCAGCGCGAACGATTCGATGTCGTCATCGTCGATCCGCCCGCCTTCATCAAGCGCAAGAAGGACTTCGCCGAAGGCCGCATCGCCTACCGGCGCATCAACGAGATGGCGATGCAGTTGCTGACGCGCGACGGCCTGCTGATCGCCTGTTCCTGCTCGCATCACCTGCCGCGCCCGGTGCTGCTGGATGCGATCAACCAGGGCGCGCGCCATCTCGACCGCAGCGTGCAGGTGCTGATGAGCCTGCAGCAGTCGGCCTGCCATCCGGTGCATCCGGCGATCCCGGAGACGGATTACCTGAAAGGCTACGTCTGTCGCGTTTTGCCGTCTTGAGCGAGGAAGCGCATGCCCTACGTCCATGACATCGATCCGATCGTGATCGCGATCGGGCCGCTGGCGATCCACTGGTACGGCATCATGTACCTGTGCGGCCTTGCCGCGGCATGGTGGATCGGGCGCAACCGCGTGCGTGCGGGGCGATTCGGAATCAGCGAGCAGCAGTTTTCCGACCTGATCTTCGAGGGCATGCTCGGCGTGATCATCGGTGGTCGCATCGGTTACATGGTCGTCTACGGTCGCAGCGAACTCGCGGCCGATCCGTTGGCCCTGTTCAAGGTCTGGGAAGGCGGCATGTCCTTCCACGGCGGTCTGGTCGGCGTCATGGCCGCGTTGGCGTTCTGGTCGTGGCGGCACCAGCGGCATGCCTTCGACACCATCGATTTCATCGCGCCGCTGGTGCCGCTGGGGCTCGGCTTCGGGCGCATCGGCAACTGGATCGGCGGCGAGTTGTGGGGCCGCCACACCGACGCGCCTTGGGGGGTGATCTTCCCGAAGGCAATCGAACACCTCGGCCTGTCCGTCGACGAGATCAAGGCGCAGGCGGCGCAAGGCCTGCTGAACCACGAGATGCGCCATCCCTCGCAGCTGTACCAGGCCTTCCTGGAAGGCGTGGTGCTGGGCGGGGTGCTGCTGTGGTTCACGCGCCGCGAGCGACCGCGCTACGCGGCCAGCGGCGTGTTCGCGCTGGTCTACGGCCTCGGCCGTTTCATCGTCGAATTCGCGCGCGAACCGGACGCCCACATGGGCTACATCGCCTTCGGCTGGATGACGACCGGGCAGGCCTTGTCGCTGCCGCTGATCGCCGTCGGCCTGATGTTCCTGTTCATGGCGTATCGTCGCCGGAGCGTCTGATGCAGGCTTACCTCGATCTGTTGCGGCACGTCCTCGACCACGGTGCCGACAAGGCGGACCGCACCGGCACCGGCACGCGAAGCGTGTTCGGCCACCAGATGCGCTTCGACCTGCAGGCCGGGTTCCCGCTGGTCACGACCAAGAAGCTGCACCTGCGCTCGATCGTCCACGAATTGCTGTGGTTCCTGAAAGGCGACACCAATGTCGGATACCTGCGCGAGCACGGCGTCTCGATCTGGGACGAGTGGGCCGATGCGAACGGCGACCTCGGGCCGGTCTATGGCAAGCAGTGGCGACGCTGGGCGACCCCGGATGGTCGCGTCATCGACCAGATCGCCGAGGTGATCGAGCGCATCCGGCGCGATCCCGATTCGCGCCGCCTGATCGTCAGCGCCTGGAATGTCGGCGAGATTCCCGACATGGCGCTCGCGCCCTGTCATGCGCTGTTCCAGTTCTACGTCGCGAATGGCCGACTGTCGTGCCAGCTCTATCAGCGCAGCGCCGACATCTTCCTCGGCGTGCCGTTCAACATCGCGAGCTATGCGCTGCTGACGCAGATGATCGCGCAGGTTTGCGATCTGGCCGTCGGCGACTTCGTGCACACGCTGGGTGACGCGCACTTGTACGCGAACCACGTCGAGCAGGCGCGACTGCAGTTGACGCGCGCACCCTTGCCGTTGCCGACCTTGCAGTTGAATCCCGCGGTGCGTTCGATCGACGGCTTCCGCTTCGAGGACATCGTGATCGAGGCATATCAGTCGCACCCGTCGATCAAGGCGCCGATCGCGGTCTGAGTTGCGGCGGCTTGCGGCGGTCGCCGTTGCCGACCCAGACCGACAGCGCGATCGCCAGCAGGGCAGCGATGACGTCGACCGCCGTCGCCCGCAGCCACACCATCTCCCAGGTCATCGCGGCGCCCATGGTCTGCAGGGTTTCCATCGGGCCGTAGCCGAATTGCGTCGCCACGCGGACACCGGTGACCAGCGCCTGTGCATAAGCGATGCCGCAAGCCGCCGCCAGCCCGTGCAGCAGCAGTCGCGACCCGGCCCGCAGGAACCCGAGCTGGCCGCGCATCAGCAGCAGCACCACCGGCATCGACAGCGCCGCCCAAGGCAGGTCACGATGCAGCACCTGCACCGCCACCGACCACACCGCACCGGCACACAGCGGCAACAGGAACAGCATCAACAAGTGGATCAGACGAACGTGCAGGGACGGCATGTGGCATTGTGACATGGCGTTGCAACGGCGCTGCGCCACGACCACGATAAAACCGGACTGATTTGGTACACTTTCGCGCCGCCCCAGACGAATCGTCCATGTCCCGCTATTCGCAAACCAGTGAACCGGTCCGCTTCGAGCGCGATTGTCCCGCCATCATGGTGCCGTCCGGGGATCTCGTGAACCTGCCTGCGGGACAGACCGGCTACATCACCCAAGCACTTGGCGGCAGCTTCACGGTGTTCGTCGAAGGCAACTTGTTCCGCATCAGGAACGAGGACGCGGACGCGATCGGCAAGGAGCCGATGCCGCTGCCGGAACTGCCCGAGAACGCCAGCGACGACGAGATCGAGCAGGCGGTGTGGACGCAGTTGCGCACCTGCTTCGATCCCGAGATTCCGATCAACATCGTCGAACTCGGCCTGGTCTATCGCTGCGAGATCGTGAAGTCCGAAGACGGCAAGCGCCGCGCCGAAGTGCAGATGACCCTGACCGCGCCCGGCTGCGGCATGGGCGACATCCTGGTCGAGGACGTGCGCAGCAAGATCGAACTGCTGCCGGCGATCGACGAGGCCGATGTCGACCTCGTGTTCGATCCGCCGTGGAACCAGTCGATGATGAGCGACGCAGCCCGGCTCGAAACCGGGATGATGTACTGAAACCGGAGGAGGCCCGGGAACGGACCTCCCTGTGCACGGCTCAGAGTTCAGCCGCCGGCGCAGCGATCTTGTGCTCGGCTTCCGCCGCCAGATACGCGAACGCGGCGTAGGCGGCGACGTTCTGGTCGAGCTTCTTCGCGTCGATCTTGTCGAGCGTGTCGTTGGCGGTGTGGTGCAGGTCGAAGTAGTCGCTGCCATCCTGGCCGAGCGAGAACACCGGCACGCCGAGCTTCTGCAGCGGACCGACGTCGGGGCCACCGCGTGCGGCATTGCCGCCGCGTTCGATGTCGAGCGGATACAACACGGTGCCGATGGCGTCGGCCACCGGCAGCGAGGCGGCATCGACGTTCGAATCGAAGCGATAGATCAGGCCGGCGCCGAAATCGGACTCGGCGACGGCGACGTGGGTCCGGGCGGCATCCGGGTGCGCCTTCGCGTAGGCCTGCGCGCCATACAGTCCCTGTTCCTCGTTGGCCCAGGCAATCACGCGCACGGTGCGGCGCGGACGTTGCGGCAACTGGGCGATCGCGGCACCGGCCGCCATCGTGATCGCGACGCCGGCACCATCGTCGATCGCGCCGGTGCCCGGATCCCAGGAATCGAGATGGCCGCCGATCAGCACGATCTCGTCCGGTCGTTCGCGGCCGATGATGTCGCCGATGACGTTGTGGCTGGTGTATTCGCCTTCGAGTCCGACATCGAGCACGAGCTTCAGCCGCACCGGCGCGCCGAGCGCGACCAGGCGATCGAGCTGGTCGGCGTCAGGGTTGCTCAGTGCCGCGGCCGGCACCCGGGTGGTGGCGACCAGGCTGCCGTCGGAAAGCGTGCGCGCACGTTCGCGCATCGCCGGATCGAGCGCGATCTGGCTCATGTAGACGCCGCCGCCGGTGTGCGGAAAGCGGTCGCTGTCGGTGCCGATCGAGCGGATCAGCACCGCGAGCGCGCCCTTGCGACCTGCGATCTCCGCGCTCTGGCCGCGCACCGACACGATCTTGCCGTAGCCGCCGCCGTCGCGGCGTCGTTCCATCGTCTGCGATACGAACACGATCTTGCCCTCGACCGCCGAATCCGGGGCTGCGTTCAGCGCATCGAGTGTCGGAAAGCGCACGATCTCGGCCTCGACGCCGCCCTTGGGAGTTCCCGAGGAAAATCCGAGCGCCAGGATCTCCAGCTTCTGCGGCGCGGGCGACAGCACGGTCGCGCTTTCCTCGCCACGTCGCCAGACCGCGAACGTCACCGGTTCCAGGCGCACGCGATCGAACCCGAGCGACTTGAATCGGGCCTCGGCCCAGTGCACGGCACGCGCATCGGCGTCGGTGCCGGCCATGCGCGCGCCGACTTCGGTGGTCAGTGATTCGACGATCGCATAGGCGCCACTGCCCGCCAGCGCCTCGTCGCGCAATTGCGATGCCGTGGCGATGGCCGATTCGGCGATCGGCGAGGGCGCGATCGGCGTCTGTGCCTGCACGCATCCGGCACTGAACAGCAAACAAGCGGACAACAGGCGCATCATGATCTCCAGGGGCAAGCCGGAGATTCTGCCAGAGCAGTGCAGGTCGACAGCGCGGCGTTCGTCATGCCGCGCACCCGGCTCGTCACTCGAAGTCGTTGCGGAACAGCAATCCTTCGACGTCCGGAACCAGGGTGCTGGCGGCGAGCTGCGACGGGCTTCCGGGCGCGACGGCGGCCATTGCCGCGAAACCGTTGCGCGGCGGCGTCGTCGCGGTGAAGCCGAAGTTGTACAGGGTGCCCCAGTCCAGCCCTTCCGCATTCGCAGGCTTCGTCCACGTGATGGCGCTGGCGTCCTGCGTCGCCGTCCAGTCGCTGCCGGCATCGCGGTCGATGTCATGGAAATAGAGGTCGCTCAGCGTCGCGCCACCGGTCGGAATCGAAAACGTGCCGATCTGGCGGTCGAAATCATGGTTGACCACCGCGTATTCGTAGCGCGTCAAGCCGCCGCCGAGATCGGTCGTCGACACGACCACGCGCAAATGGCCGTCGGGCTGGGTCAGCAGGGTGTTGCGGGTGCCGGGCGACGGTGCCGTGTCGCTGACCCAGGCGTTGACCGCCGGGCCGTTGACCAAGGGCGTCGGCGTCGCGAAGGTCCAGATCGCGCCGTTGAACGACGGCGTGATCTGGCGCCAGCCCATGGTGTTGAAGATGTCGATGTCGTCGCGGACCACGTACCAGGCATCGAGGTAGTAGCTGCTGTCTGCGGTTTGCAGGTCGGCTTCCAGCACGTTGGCGCCATGGTCGAGAAAAGTCTCGCCGACGCCGGAATGATCCTGGATGCCGTCGCCATTCTGGTCGAAGTGGGAGCCGGTGTGGTTCCACAGACCGAGTGCCGATTGGATTTCGCTGCGGAACGACAGCGCGCCGGTCGAGTTGTTGTTGCCCTGGCTGTAGGTGTCCTGGCAGCCGAGGCCGAGAATGTGGCCAGAACCGCCCGGTGCGCCTGAACCGGTGCAGGCGCCGGCATCGCACCCGGTGTTCGTGGTCAGGAAGGCGTGCTTCACGGCCGATGCGCCGATCTGTTCGATGCGCCCGTCCTTGATCCGGTAGATGCCCCAGATCAGGTAAGGATGCTGGTCATTGCCGTAGGGCGGAAAGGTGCCGGTGAACTTCGCATACCACGGCACGTTGGCGGTACCGACGTTCTTCAATGTCGCCGACGGGCTGATCGCCACCAGCCCGTTGCCGCGTTGCCACTGGCCGACCGAGCCGATCCCGATCAGCGCGACATCCTGCTCGCCCGACCAGTCGGAACACGAGGGCGGCGTGCCGAGCTTGGCGGTGCCCGGAGGCACGTCGAGGCGCGCCGACACTTCCAGTCCGCCGATCACGACGCCGTCCAACTCCGGCGCGTTCATGCGCGCGGCCAGATCGGCGCCGATCTTCAGATCCAGATTGAACAACTTCAGGTCGCCGCGTTCGGCATCGACTTCGAAATGCGCATAGTCGGCGCGAAACACCACGAGACCGTCGTGACTGCGGATCTCGAACTCGCGCGGTGCATAGGCAGGTGCGAGGACGAAGTCGCGCATCGAGAGTCGGCCGTCGCGCCAGCTCAGCTCGAAGCCGCCGCGATGGCGCACGCCGGGGCCGAGCAGGTGCTCGAACACATGGCCTTCGATGTCGGCGCGCACGCGCTTGTCCGGCCGGCCGGAAAACGCGATCGGATCATCGAACCGCAGCGACAACGCATGGCCCGGAAAATTCGCGTGCGCCTTGGCCGCCCGATCCACCTTCAGGCCGAGATCGCGCATCAACGCCGCGTTGAACGACAACTGCGTGCGCACGTCGTGCATCGGCCAAGCCTCGGCCAGGGTCGTGGCCGATGCGACGAGCAGCGTGAACAGCAGCGCACAGTGTCGGTACATGACGGCCTCAGCGCTGCTTGAGCAGGTCGCGGATCTCCGCGAGCAGCTTTTCCTGCTCGCTCGGCGCCGGCGGTGCCGCCGGTGCGGCGTCTTCGGCCTTTTTCATCTTGTTCATCGCCTTGATCACCAGGAACAGCACGAAGGCGACGATCACGAAATCGAGCGTCGATTGCAGGAAGGCGCCGTAGCCGATGCTGACGGCAGGCGTGCCGTCCGGGTTGCTGCCCATGGTCCAGACGAGGTCGCCGAAGTTCTTGCCCGACGTCGCGAAGCCCACGACCGGCATGATCATCTTGTCGACCAGGGCGCTGACGATCTTGCCGAAGGCCGCGCCGATGACCACGCCGACCGCCATGTCGACGACATTGCCGCGCATCGCGAACGCCTTGAACTCCGAAATCATGCCCATCGGTCGATCCCCTCGTGGTGATTCAGGTGATCCGGCCGCGCAATTCCGCGAGGCCGGGAAAACGTGCGGCGAAGACGTCACCGCGTTGCAGCGCGGCGACGCCGGCCGGCGTGCCAGTGTAAATCAGGTCGCCGGCGCGCAATTCGTAGCATGACGACAGCGCCGCGATGATGTCCGCGATCGCCATCACCATGGTCGCGATGTCGGCGCTCTGGCGGGTGACGCCATTGACGTCGAGACACAACGTGCCGCTGGCCGGATGGCCGCACTGCGCGACCGGCGTGATCGCGCCGATCGGCGCCGACGCATCGAAACCTTTTGCCGTATCCCAGGGCAGGCCTTTGGCTTTCGCTTGGGCCTGCAGGTCGCGACGCGTCAGATCGAGCCCGACCGCATAGCCGTAAATCGCCGCCTGCGCCGCGGACTTGTCGAGGTCGCGCCCGCCGGACTGCAGCGCGACCACCAGTTCGACTTCGTGATGCAGGTCCTGCGTCGCCGACGGGTACGGCACATCGGCGCCATCGGTGACGACGGCATCGGCCGGCTTCATGAAGAACACCGGTGCGTCGAGCGACACCGTCGCGTTCATTTCGCGCGCGTGCGCTTCGTAGTTGCGGCCGATGCAATAAATGCGATGCACCGGGAAGCGCGCGGCGCTGTCGACCACGGGCACCGAGGTGACATCGGCCGGCGCAAACACGAAGCCACTCATCGCGCGTCACCTGCGGACTTGACCAGCAGCATCGCACCGACCAGACCTTCCAGGACGCCGAAGCCGGCCAACAGGGCGACCACGAATGCCGACAGCTCGGGCATCGCGAAGTGGCCGTAGGCAGCCATGCCGAGCAGCATCGGACTGCCTGAGATCAGGGCGAAGGCGATGACGCGCAGGCGATTTTGGGTGGGTGGCATCGGTCGATCCGACTTGGGGGAAGCACCATTACACAATGCCCCGGTGACGGCTGTCACTGGGGTTCGTCACGCCGAAACGGCACACTGCGCTGTCAGAATTCTCGCATTGCCCCGGAGTGTACGCATGGACCGTCAGGAAGCGCTGATCTCGCAACTGCATATCGATCGCAAGGGTGCGCCACCCAAGCGACGGCGCTGGCCATGGGTCCTCGGGCTTCTGGTCGTGGCGGTCGTGGCCTTCCTGATGCTTTCGGGCGGACGTCCGGTCAGCGTCGAAATCGCACAGGCGCGCGCCGCCGCGAGCGACGAGAACGCGTCGGTCCTCGATGCCTCCGGCTACGTCACTGCGCGTCGCCAGGCCACGGTCTCGTCGAAGGTCACCGGCAAGGTGCGCGAGGTGCTGATCGAAGAGGGCCAGCGCGTCGCGGCGGACGAGATCGTCGCCTATCTCGACGACACCGAGGCGAAGACCGACGAGGGACTGGCGCTGGCACGCCTGCATGCCGTGAAGACGGCGCTCGGCGAGATCCGCGCGACGCTGGCCGATGCCGAGCGCGAGTTCGCGCGCCAGCGCGACCTTGCCGCGCGCCAGTTGATCTCGCAGGCGGCGCTCGACGCGGCAACCACGCAGGTTGAAGCCTTGCGTGCGCGCCTGGCCAACGCGCAGGCGCAGATCCCGGTCGCCGAACGCCAGCTCGAAGCCACGCGCAACCTGCTCGCGAACATGCAGGTGCGCGCGCCGTTCGCCGGCGTGGTCACGGTCAAGGCGGCGCAGCCGGGAGAGATGATTTCGCCGATCTCGGCCGGTGGCGGCTTCACGCGCACCGGCATCGGCACCATCGTCGACATGGAGTCGCTGGAAATCCAGGTCGACGTCAACGAGGCCTACATCAACCGCGTGACCTCGAACCAGCCGGTCAATGCCGTGCTGAATGCCTACCCGGACTGGAACATTCCGGCCTCCGTGATCGCCATCATTCCGGCCGCCGACCGCACCAAGGCCACGGTCAAGGTGCGCATCGCGCTCGCCAGCAAGGACGCGCGCATCGTGCCGGACATGGGCGTGCGCGTGAGTTTCCTCGAAGAACACAAGCCGGGCGCGCCCAAGCGCGAAGGCGTGTGGGTGCCGACGCGCGCGATCGCCGGCGTCGGCAAGGATGCGGCGGTGTTCGTCGTCGGCAGCGACGGCAAGGCCAAGCGCGTGCCGGTCGTGCTCGGTGACAAGCGCGACGCCGACCAATTGGTCACGAAGGGCTTGAAAGGCGGCGAGGCGGTCGTGCTCGGTCCGTTCGACCAGCTCCGTGACGGTGCGCGCGTCATCGCGAAGAACGCCTGAGCCATGTCGGTCCTGATCGAAATCCGCCGATTGAGCAAGGTCTACGAGCGCGGCAAGCAGCGCATCGAGGTGTTGCATGGCATCGACCTCGACATTCCCGAAGGCGATTTCGTCGCATTGATGGGGCCGTCGGGCTCGGGCAAGACCACCTTGCTGAACCTGATCGGCGGGCTCGACACGCTGACCGAGGGCTCCCTGAAGATCGACGGCGAACGCATCGACGCGCTGACCGGCGCCGCGCTGGCCGCCTGGCGCGCCAATACCGTCGGTTTCATCTTCCAGAGCTACAACCTGATGCCGGTGCTGAATGCGCAGCGCAATGTCGAGCTGCCGCTGCTGCTCGCCGACATGAACACCGCCGAGCGCGCGCGGCGGGCGCGGGTGGCGCTGGAACTGGTCGGTTTGTCGGACCGGGCGTCGCACAAGCCGGGCGAATTGTCGGGTGGCCAGCAGCAGCGGGTCGCGATCGCGCGTGCCCTGGTCTCCGATCCGCGCATCCTGATCTGCGACGAGCCGACCGGTGATCTGGACCGCAAGACCGCCGACGAGATCCTGCGCATGCTGCAGTCGTTGAACCGCGAGCACGGCAAGACCATCGTCATGGTCACGCATGATCCGAAGGCCGCTGAATACGCGCGTCGCACCGTGCACCTCGACAAGGGCGTGCTGGTCGACGAGGCGGCGCATTGAGGCCGCGATGAAATACCTTCCGCTCGTCTTCGGCGCGCTGTTCCGCAAGAAGTGGCGCACGCTGCTGGCCCTGCTGTCGCTGATGGCCGCGTTCCTGCTGCTCGGTCTCGGTCAGGCGATCAATTCGCTGGTCGAAGGCGGCGCCGAGTTCCTTGGCGTCGATCGCCTGATCACGCAGGCACGGACCAGTTTCACGCAGCCGTTGCCGCTGCGCCTCCTGCCGCGCATCGAGGCGGTGCCGGGCGTGAAGCGTGTCGGCTGGTCGCAGTTTTTCGGCGGGGTCTACCAGGACCCGCGCAATTTCTTCCCGCAGTTCGCGGTCGATCCGGCGCGCCTCTACGACACCTATCCGGAGTGGACGCTCGACCCCGACGCGAAACGAGATTTCGTCGCCACCCGCAACGGTGCGATCGCCGGACGCCTGCTCGCCGAGAAGCATGGCTGGAAGGTCGGCGACACGATTCCGCTGAGTTCGTTCATCTGGCAGAAGCGCGATGGCGGCAATGCCTGGGAATGGAAGCTGGTCGGCATCTTCGATGGCCGCGACGAGGCCTGGCAGAAGCGCACCAGCATCATGTACCTGAATTTCGGCTACTTCGACGAATCGCGCGTGGCCGGTGCCGCCGGACTTGCCGGCGTGTTCGTGGTGCGCCTGAGCGATCCCGCCGAAGTCGACACGGTCGCGGCCCGCATCGACGCCCAGTTCGCGAATTCGCCGGACGAGACCAAGACGCAAAGCGAGCAGGAATTCCAGATCGGCTTCCTGCGCCAGATCGGCGACATCGCCTTCATCATCAACGCCATCCTCGGTGCCGCGTTCTTTTCGATCCTGATCCTCACCGGATTCATCATGAATCAGTCGGTGCGCGAACGCGTGCCCGAGTTCGGCGTGCTGAAGTGCCTCGGCTTCACCGATCGCACCGTGCTCGGCCTGGTGCTGGCCGAGGCGCTGGCCCTGTGCGTGTCCGGTGCCGTGCTCGGCATCGGGCTGGCCTATGCGGTGACCTCGATGCTGCCGGCCGACTATCCGGCGCGCATGGACTCACGCGTGCTGCTGATCGCGGCGGCGACGGCGGTGGTGCTGGCCGTCGTGGTCGGCTTGCCGCCGGCATGGCGCGCGATGCACCTGAAGATCGTCGACGCGCTGGCGGGACGCTGACATGGGCATGCTGACCCAGACCCGCGAAATCGTGCTGATGAACCTGCGCAGCATTCCGTCGCGGCTTGGCGCGTCGCTGGTGATCGTGATCGGCATCGCCGGTGTGGTCGCGGTGCTGGTGGCGATGCTGTCGATGTCGCGCGGCTTGTCGCGCACGCTCGAGGACACCGGTGCGCCGGACCGCGTCATCGTCCTGCGCGGCGGGTCGACGGTGGAGCTGTCGAGCTTTCTCGATCGCGCGTCCAGCACCCTGGTGCGCCAGGATCCGGCGGTGGCGCGCCTGCCGTCGGCCTTGCCGGCGGCTTCGGGCGAGATCATCGTCGTCACCGAAGTGATGCGCCCGGGACAGACCAGCGGTGCCAACGTTTCCCTGCGCGGCGTCGAGCCGTCGGGACTGGCCTTGCGTCCCGAATTGCGCCTGGTCGAGGGCCGCCTGTTCCGCCCCGGCCTGCGCGAGATCGTGGTCGGCCAGGCCGCGCGTCGCCAGTTCGCGAATCTGGACCCGGGTTCGATCCTGCGTTTTCGCGGCACCGATTGGCGCGTCGTCGGGGTGTTCGCCAGCGGCGATGCACACGACTCGGAACTGTGGGCGGATCTCGAAACCGTGCAGGGCGTGTTCCGCCGCAATGGCGTGTCGAGCGTGCTGCTCAAGCTCGCGAACGCCGACTCGTTCGATGCGGTCAAGGCGCGACTCACCAGCGACCCGCAACTCAATGTCGATGTCCTGCGCGAGGGCGAATATTTCCGCTCGCAGTCCGAGGGACTGACCCGCCAGATCGGCCTCGTCACCACCCTGGTCGGCATCGTGATGGCACTCGGCGCGATGTTCGGCGCGATCAACACGATGTACTCGGCGGTGTCCACGCGCACCGCCGAAATCGGGACCTTGCGCGCGCT
>DATMVT010000314.1:0-4134 GCA_035562895.1 Patescibacteria group bacterium
CGGCCGTCGTGAACGTGATGATGTTGTCTCCGCTCAAGGTCTGCGCGGTCGCATCTTCGATGTCGGCGGCCGTCAGCGTCAGCGTGCAGGCGGTGATGAACGGCAGCGACGCAACTGGCGTGATCGTGCGCGAGTTGCCGCTGCCGGTGGCGTTCGCGATGATGGGTCCGGCGCAATCGAGCGTGTACCAGTCGTTCACCGAGGCCGTCGTCACCGCTTCGCTGAACTCGAGTTCGATCACTTGCGTCACCGGAACGCCGCTGGCGCCGTCCGAGGGCGTCGAACCCGCGAGTTGCGGCGGGTGGTCAACCGGCGTGCCGAAGACGACGTCGTCAATCGCGAGGCCGTTGTCGTTGCCCGAAATGTTGGTATCGGTCCAGCGAACCCAGATGCTCTGACCGTCGGCAACGGAAAGGCCAGCAATCGTGCCGGAGACGGCGACCCGGTTTGCGGGCAGATTGCCGTCCTTCTTGCCGGCGGAAAGCGCCGCGGGAGTCGCGAAATCGAGTGCGCTGACCGGCGTCCAGGTTCCGGTATTCAGTGCCGTTGCATCGGTGCTGTACTCGAAAGCGAGTCGATCCACATTCGCGACCTGGACAAGCCAGACCTCGCCGACAAAGCTCACTTGCATGCTGGTGAGCGTGCTTCCGCCCGTGTTCTGCAGTTGCGCGCCGATCATTGCCGCGACCTGGCCCGCGGTTCCACTTCCGCCCGCGAGGGCATTGGTCGCCAACGATCCGAATGCCCGGTCGGATGCACCGGCAGCGCCATAGCTGTAAACGTCGCCGACCGTGGCGATGCTGCCGTCATCGGCTTGATACGTCGCCGTAGTGGCACCGGCGGTTTCTCGGAAATACCAGCCCTGGGGCAGCAAGCTGCTGGTTCCGGCGTTGCTCAATGTGTCGAAATCTTGGGCTGCACCGCCATCGTAGGGCACCGAGCCGCTGCCAACCTGTGCGAACACAGCAAGGGGTGTGCACGTGCAAAACGCCAGCAAGACGCGACGGAACAGGATACGCATGAGCGGCAATTCTCCGATACAGAACCGCGAAGTTTAGCGGCTAATCCTTGACCGGGTTGTTGCAGTGCGGGGTCAGGGCGGTGGAGGCGGTTCTTCGAAGCCGTCGCCGAACAGCACCGGATTCAGCTCGATGGCGCCGAAGTCGCAGGCCAGGGCGCCGCCATGGCCGGCGAGCGGGCGTGGCGTGAGCAGTTGGTCGAGATCCACCACTTCGAATGCGACCGCGTCGAGGCAGTCGGCTGCAGCGTCGACGGCCGCGCTGCCGAACAAGGGCTTGAAGTGCGGTGAGTCCGCCTGCGCGTCGATCGGTTCGAACTGCGTCTCCAGTGCGTTCACCACGATGCCCGGACAGGACGCATCATCGACCCGGTTCGAGGTTCGAGCGCCCAGCGCTGCGCCAGCGCACGGCGTCGCACCGGTATTCGCCGCGATCACGCTGACATTGATGATCGTCGTCGCGGCGCTGTCGATCGCGGCAGCGCGCGCTGCGCCTGTCGCACCGTTGGCGCCATTGGGCGGCGGTGGAAGTTCCGGCATCAGCGGCGGGCCAGCGGGCCCGCCCGGTCCGCCGTCACCCGGCTCGACGATGTTGGCGATCAAGGTCGAGAACGCCAAGGTGGGCGCTGCCGAGGCGGAAAACGCCAGCGCACCCCCTGAGGCACCGCCGCCGTCGCCACCATTGAACCCGGGCATGCCGATCATGCCGATTCCGCCGCCGCCACCGTCGCCGCCTGACGCACGGTTGCCGGAAAACGTCGAGTTGAGGATGTCTGCGGTCGCGATCGCGTGAATCGCGCCACCGCTGGCGGCACCGCCTGCGTTGCCGGAGAGAAAGACATTCGATGACCCGTTGCCACCCTGGGCGAGGTTGCCGACAAAGGCACAATTTTCGACCAGCAGGTCGCCCTCCGCGTAGATCGCGCCACCGCGGGCCGTACCGCCCTGCATTGCGACTTCCGGCGGGGAGGCGATCGCGATGGCAAGGTTGTCGCGAAACACGCAGTCGCGCAGTTCCAGTGCGGCCCCCGCGGCAACGAACACGGCACCGCCGTCGGCGCCACTGGCAGGCACCGACGGCGCGGTGCCGTTCTCGAAGCTTAGTCCCACGATGCGCACGTCGCCGCCGTTCAAGACATCGATCAGGCGCCCGCTTCCGCTCGTGCGTCGCAGTGTCGTGCGCACCCCGTCGGTGCCGACGATGCGCATCGGCAGGTCGATCTGCAGGGCCGGGCCCGTGAGTCCGATGACGATCGGCGAAGATAGAGCCAGGTCGAACAGCACGCGATCATCGGCCTGCGCCGCATTCACGGCATCGCGCAGCGTGCAGGTGGCATCGCAGGTGCCGTCGCCGGCATCGCCGGTGTCGGTCACGGTGAGGATCGCCGACATCGCCGACCCGTTCACCAGCAGGGCAGCGATCAGAGCAGCAGTGCGTGCGTCGAACGCCATGGCCAGTCCGCGCCTGAAGTGGAGTTCGTTGAAGTGTGCCATGCACCCGTCGCATCCATGGCCGCCCCTTGAAACACTTCGTGGCTCCCCCATCTTCCGGGCGTCCCCGATCAGGCCTTCACTCGGTCACATTGGGCGGCTAGAATTGGCACTCCTCGACGATGAGTGCTAACAACTCGTCGAAACTTTCGTTCAATCAATCATTTGCAGAGGATGATCATGAGCATCAAACCGCTACACGACCGCGTCGTCATCAAGCGCATGGAAGAAGAGAAGATTTCCGCCGGTGGCATCGTGATCCCGGATTCGGCGACCGAAAAGCCGATCAAGGGCGAAGTCGTCGCCGTCGGCCCGGGCAAGCCGCTCGACAACGGTTCGGTGCGCGCCCCGGCCGTCAAGGTCGGCGACAAGGTGCTGTTCGGCAAGTACAGCGGCACCGAGCAGAAGATCGACGGCGTCGAATACGTCTTCATCAAGGAAGACGACATCTTCGCGGTTCTGGGTTGATCCGTCGCAGCGAATCCGCGCGATCCCATTTGAATATTTAAGGAAGCAAACATGGCTGCCAAAGAAATCCGTTTCTCCGAAGACGCCCGCGCCAAGATGGTTCGCGGCGTGAACGTGCTCGCCAATGCCGTCAAGGCCACGCTCGGCCCGAAGGGCCGCAACGTCGTGCTGCAGAAGAGCTTCGGCGCACCGACCATCACCAAGGACGGCGTCTCCGTCGCCAAGGAAATCGAACTGGCTGACGCGTTCGAGAACATGGGCGCGCAGATGGTCAAGGAAGTCGCCTCGAAGACGTCCGACGTCGCCGGTGACGGCACCACGACCGCGACCGTGCTCGCGCAGGCCCTGATCCGCGAAGGCATGAAGGCGGTTGCGGCCGGCATGAACCCGATGGACCTGAAGCGCGGCATCGACAAGGCGGTCACCGCCGCCGTCGCCGAGCTGAAGAAGCAGAGCAAGCCGTGCAATTCGTCCAAGGAAATCGCCCAGGTCGGCGCGATCTCGGCGAACTCGGACCAGGACATCGGCGAGCTGATCGCGAAGGCGATGGACAAGGTCGGCAAGGAAGGCGTGATCACGGTCGAGGAAGGTTCGGGCCTGGAAAACAGCCTCGACGTCGTCGAAGGCATGCAGTTCGACCGCGGCTATCTGTCGCCGTACTTCATCAACAACCAGCAGTCGATGTCGGCCGAGCTCGAGAGCCCGTTCATCCTGCTGTACGACAAGAAGATCTCGAACGTGCGCGACCTGCTGCCGGTGCTGGAAGGCGTCGCCAAGTCGGGCAAGCCGTTGCTGATCGTCGCCGAAGAAGTGGAAGGTGAAGCCCTCGCCACGCTCGTCGTCAACACCATCCGCGGCATCGTCAAGGTCTGCGCCGTCAAGGCTCCGGGCTTCGGCGACCGTCGCAAGGCGATGCTGGAAGACATGGCCGTCCTGACCGGCGGCACCGTGATCTCGGAAGAAGTCGGCCTGTCGCTCGAAAAGGCCACGATCAAGGATCTCGGCACCGCCAAGAAGATCCAGGTCTCGAAGGAAAACAGCACGATCATCGACGGCGCCGGCGACAAGAAGGCGATCGAAGCGCGCATCAAGCAGATCAAGGCGCAGATCGAGGAAACCACCTCGGACTACGACCGCGAGAAGCTGCAGGAACGCGT
>DATMVT010000315.1:0-2397 GCA_035562895.1 Patescibacteria group bacterium
CTCACCTCGTTGCCACAGACGAAGCGGTACCAGTACCAGCGTCCCGGTGCGAGACCGCGCACATCGACATGCACGCTGTGCGCCAGTTCCGGCACGGCGCGCACGCCGCCTTTCCTGACGATGTTCGAGAACTTGTCGTCGCTGGCGATCTGCCATTCGACGTGGATCATGTCCGGTTGCATGCCGCCGTCCGCTTGCAGCGGTTCGGGCGCCAGACGCGTCCACAGCGACACGCCATCGGCACGTGGATACCCCGAAGCGACGCCGAGCGTGAAGGGATATCCGGTGAAGCGCGGACCGCTCCAACCGCCTGCAGCGCGCACCGGTCGCGGCGCCAACGACAACGCGATGCTCGACGCGCTGAACGCGAACGCGGCGCGGATCACGTCGCGACGCGTTACCCGCGGCGACTGTGCGCGCAGGCGCTGGATCAGGCGTTGGGCGCGGTCGAAGTGGTCGTCGTGCATGAGGGGTCTCCGGGCGGGAAGTGCTGACCATCGAATCATCGGAGCTTAGCGTTTCCGGACGATGTCCGTACGTGACCGAATGGCCACCGGCGCAAACAAATCTCACCGGGGCGCTCGCTACAATGCGCGTCTTCCCAGGATGGACCGGAGTTTCCGATGAGCACCCCCGCGAGCCAGATGCCCGCCGCCGAGCGTTCGAGCGAGGCGACGCCGCTGCGCTTCGTCACCGCGGCCAGCCTGTTCGACGGCCATGACGCCGCGATCAACATCATGCGTCGGTTGATCCAGGCGCAGGGCGTGGAAGTCGTGCATCTCGGCCACAACCGCTCGGTCGAGGACGTGGTCCGCGCCGCATTGCAGGAAGACGCCGACGGCATCGCGCTCAGTTCCTATCAGGGCGGTCACGTCGAATATTTCAAGTACATGGTCGACATGCTCAAGGAGCGCGGCGCCTCGCACATCCGCGTGTTCGGTGGCGGCGGCGGCACCATCACGCCCGAGGAAATCCGCGAGCTGCAGGTCTACGGCGTCGAACGCATCTACCATCCGAACGACGGCATGGCGATGGGCCTGGTCGCGATGATCGAGGATCTGGTGCGGCGCACCGTGTCGCATCGCCTTCCGACCACGCGTCCCGACCGCGTCAGCAAGGACGACGAAATCTCGGTCGGCAAGATGCTGTCGGCGCTGGAAGAGGGCGTGTTCAGCGACACCGAACTCGCGACTTTGCGCAAGGAATGGCAGCTCGCCGCCGGCAAGACCCCGGTGATCGGCCTGACCGGTACCGGCGGTGCCGGCAAGTCCTCGGTGACCGACGAGTTGCTCAACCGCTTCCTCGCCAGTTTCCCGGAGATGCGCATCGCGGTGATCTCGGTCGACCCGACGCGTCGCCGCACCGGCGGTGCCTTGCTCGGCGATCGCATCCGCATGAATGCGTTGCGCTCGAAGCGCGTGTTCATGCGCTCGATGGCGACGCGACGCCAGCACGTCGCGACCAATGTCGTGCTCAAGGATTGCATCGGCTTCCTGCGCGGCCAGGGCTACGACCTGGTCATGGTCGAAACTGCCGGCATCGGCCAGAGCGATTCCGAGATCGTCGATCTCGTCGACTTTCCGGTCTACGTGATGACCAGCGACTTCGGCGCGCCGAGCCAGCTCGAGAAGATCGACATGCTCGATTTCGCCGAACTCGTGGTGCTGAACAAGTTCGACAAGCGCGGCGCCGAAGACGCCTTGCGCGACGTCCGCAAGCAATGGAAGCGCAACCGCGTCGCGTTCAAGCTGGCCGACGACGAGGTCCCGGTCTATCAGACGATCGCCAGCCAGTTCAACGATCCCGGCGTCAGCTGGATGTTCGCGAATCTGTGTCGGCTGCTGCGCGACAAGCTGCAATTGCCGGCCGGGAAGTGGACGCCGACGATCGACACCGCGCTCAGGGAACCGCGCGCCACGGTGCTCATCCCGGGTGCGCGCACGCGTTATCTCGCCGAGATCGCGGAGCAGGGGCGCGGCATCAATCGCCAGGTCGAGACGCAATCGGAAGTCGCCAGCCGCGCGCAGAGCTACCACGAGACGCTGCGCGACCTCGACGATCCGGCCTTGCCGAAGGCGCTGGATCTGTATCCGGTCGATGCATTGTCCGGCGGCGACGACCGCTCGCTGCGGACGTTGCGCCAGCGCTACAACGAAGCGATCAAGTCGCTGTCGAACGACGCCCTCAACCTGCTGCGCGAATGGCCGTCGCGGCGTGCGTCGATCGTCAACGAGTTCAACGAATACACGGTGCGCGACAAGGTCATCCGGGTCGAGAACTACCGCGAGTCGCTGAGCCATCAGAAGATCCCGAAGATCGCCGCGCCGACGCTGCGCGATTGGGGCGATCAGCTCAAGTTCCTGATGAAGGAGAACCTGCCGGGCGCGTATCCGTACA
>DATMVT010000316.1:0-17995 GCA_035562895.1 Patescibacteria group bacterium
GAACCATCGCACCAGCGCCTCTTGCGCACTGTGCCGGAAGCTCGCGAAGTGCAGGTTCACGTCGCGCTTCTGGCCGATGCGGTCGAGTCGACCGATGCGCTGCTCCAACTGGTCCGGATCGGGCGGCAGGTCCCAGAACACCAGATGATGCGCGAACTGGAAGTTGCGCCCTTCGGAACCGATCTCGGCGCACAACAGCAGACGCGCGCCATCGGGACTCTGGAAGAACGCGGCATTGCGGTCGCGCTGGACGATGCTCATGCCTTCGTGGAAGCGCGCGACTTGCACGCCGCTGGCAGCACGCAGCGCCTCTTCCAGTGCCAGCACCTTGGCCTGGCTGCGGCAGATCAGCAGGAACTTGTCGGCCGGGAATTCGTCGAGCAGCGCCACCAGTCCGGTCAGTCGCGGATCCTTGGCATAGTTCAATGGCAATGCATGTGGATGCACATCGACATCGCTCTGGAACTCGGCGAGCAGATGGCCCCGCAGCGCTTCGTCGCATTGTTCGTCGGGCAGCGTGACGAGATGCGGCACCCGCTTCGGAAATCCGCCGACGACGGCACGCCGATTGCGGAACATCACCCGCCCGGTACCGTGGCGGTCGATCAGCGCCGCGAGCATGGCGTCGCGCGCCTCGTCGTCTTCAGGCGCCTGCGCGGTGTCGCCGAGCGTCGCCGTCAGCGTGTGCTGATCCTCGACGCCGAGGGGTTGCGCATCGATCAAGGCGGTCGCCAGCGCCGACAACTTCGCATACTCGGCGGTCTCCTGCTGGAACGCCGCAAGATCGTGATACCGCGCCGGATCGAGCAGGCGCAGGCGCGCGAAATGGCCGGTGCGACCGAGCTGTTCCGGCGTCGCCGTGAGCAGCACCACGCCCGGCGTGCGCTTGGCCAGCGCTTCGGCAAGGACGTATTCGGAACTTTCCTCTTCCGGCGACCACGACAGGTGGTGCGCCTCGTCGATCACCAGCAGATCCCAGCCGGCGGTCACCAGTTGCTTCGCGCGCTCCGGATTGGCGACGATGAATGCGGTGTCGGTGATGACCAGCTCATCGTCCTGGAACGGATTGCGCCCCTCGGCATTGAGTTCGATGGCTTCGACGCGCTCGGCATCGTAGATCGAGAAGCTGAGATTGAAGCGCCGCAGCAATTCGACGAACCACTGGTAGACCAGCGTCTCCGGCACCAGCACCAGCACGCGGCCTGCACGACCGCTGGCGATCTGGCGAGCGATGATCAATCCCGCTTCGATGGTCTTGCCGAGTCCGACCTCGTCGGCCAGCAAGACGCGCGGCGGACGCCGATCGGCGACGATCTGCGCCACCTTCAACTGATGCGGAATCAGATCGACGCGGGCGCTCTGCAATCCGAAGGCCGGGCTGCGCCGCGCACGCGCACGCTGCATCAGGGCTTCGTGGCGGAACTCGAACTGGTCGTTGCGATCGATGCGCCCCTGGCTCAGGCGATCCTCGGCCTTGGACACGTTCTGCAGGTCGTCGAGTGCGGTCTCGCAGAACGGCGATCCATGGATGTCGTAATGCAGCAGGCCGTCGCGCAATTCGACGGCATCGACGCGATGCGGCTTGCCGGACAGCGTGACCATGTCGCCCGGGCGGAATTGCGCCCGCGTCAGCGGCGCCGAGTGCGTGGCGTATTGGCGCACGGTGCCGGTGCGGGCATACACGAGCTGGACCATGCGACCTTCGACCCGCAAGACGGTGCCGAGGCCGAGTTCAGGCTCGGCGTTCGAGATCCAGCGTTGTCCGGGAACGAAATTCGACATGTCGGAACGGTGCGTGACGGGGTCTGATTATGACCGATGCCCACAGGGCAAGGCGCGGAACATTCGTGACGCAAGCCGCTTCAGTCGGCGAATCGACCGCGCGGCGCCAATCGCGCCTCGCACTGCACGGCATGCAGGCGCGGCTCCGGCCCCAACTCCAGCGCGGTCAACTTGCCGCCCCAGACCGCCCCAGTGTCGATGGCATGGATGCCCAGGCCCTGGAACAGGCCGAGCGTCGACCAGTGTCCGCACACGATCGGGAGATCGCGCGGTGCGTGCCCCGGCACCTCGAACCAAGGATAAAGTCCGGGCGACTGCGTGCCCGGCGCGCCCTTCGCCTCGAAATTCATCTGCCCGCGCACATCGCAGAAGCGCATGCGCGTCATCACGTTGATGATCGCGCGCAATCGATCCAACCCCTTCAGGTTCTTCGACCAGAGCGCCGGACGATCACCGAACATCTGCTTCAGCAGCTTGCGATAGTCGCTGCCCTGAAGCTTGCGCTCGACCTCGGCGGCGCGGGCCTTGGCGATGTTCAGGGTCCAGCGCGGCGCCAACCCGGCGTGCACCATCGCGAATCCAAGTTCGCGGTCGATGTGCATCAGTGGCCGATGCCGCAGCCAGGCCAGCAGGTCCTCGCGATCGGCCGCCATCAACACGCGTGCGAGGTCGACATTGGCGCGGCGCTGGTCGGCTTCCTTGCGTTCGGACACCGCGAGCAAGCTGAGATCGTGATTGCCGAGCACGACCGTCGACTGCGCATCGAGGCCGCGCACCAGGCGCAGCACCTCGAGCGAATGCCCGCCGCGGTTCACCAGATCGCCGCAGAACCAGAGGCGGTCGCGGGCGCTGTCGAACTTGACGTGTTCCAGCAGACGCGCAAGCGCGTCGTAGCAGCCTTGCACGTCGCCGATGGCGTAGGTGGCCATCAGTGCAGGGTGCGCGGCACGGACAGCGTGAACCGGGGAATCTGCGCATCGAACGCGGTACCGTCGTCGGCGAGCATCCGGTAGCTGCCCTGCATGGTGCCGACCGGCGTTTCCAGCACCGCGCCCGAGGTGTATTCGAACACTTCACCCGGCGCGAGATGCGGATGCTCGCCGACGACCCCGGAGCCGCGCACTTCCTCGACACGACCGTTCGCGTCGGTGATCACCCAGTGCCGCGTCAGCAGCTTGGCCGGCACCTCGCCCTCGTTGCGCAGCGTGATGGTGTAGGCAAAGGCGTAGCGGCCGTCGGCCGGCTGCGACTGCTCTTCGAGGAAACGCGGCACCGCAGCCACGCCGATGCGATAGGTCGATGGGGACGTCATGGCCTGATTGTCGTGGCCTTGCGCCCGCCGATCAATCATCGATCGCAACTGCTGGCTATGATCCACCCTCGGTCGCTGCGAGGGCATCCATGTCGAAACGCGAATACACCCTGATCGGCGCCGGACTTGCCGGCAGCCTGCTGGCGCTGATGCTGGCGCGCCGCGGCCATCCGGTGCGCGTGTTCGAACGCCGACCCGACCCGCGCAGCGTCGGCTATCTGGGCGGGCGTTCGATCAACCTGGCGCTGGCCGAACGCGGACTGCACGGACTGAGACTGGCCGGCCTCGAGCACGAGGTCATGGACCAGGCGGTGATGATGCGCGGCCGCATGGTCCACGAGCGCGGCGAAGCCGAGCGTTTCATGCGTTACGGCAAGGATGATTCGGAAGTGATCTGGTCGGTCAATCGCGGTCGCCTGAACACCAGCGTGCTGCAGGCCGCCGAGGCGGCCGGCGCGCATTTCCATTTCGACTGCACGCTCGAGGCGGTCGACTTCGAACGCCGCGAATTGACCTTTTCCAGCAGCGATCGCGTGAATTGCCACACGCACTTCGACAGCGTGATCGGCGCCGACGGTGCCGGCTCGGCCCTGCGCACCGCCATGCTCAAGATCGTCGACCTCGGACAGCGCATCGAGTGGCTCGGCCACGGCTACAAGGAAATGGAAATCCCGTCGGCGCCGACCGGCGGCTTCCTGATCGAACCGAATGCCCTGCACATCTGGCCACGCGGCGGCTACATGCTGATCGCGTTGCCGAATGTCGATGGCAGCTTCACGGTCACGCTGTTCCTCGCCAATGAAGGTCGCCCGAGTTTTGCGACGCTGGATTCGATCGATGCGGTGCGCGACTTCCTCGCGCAGGAATTCCCGTCCGCCACGGCCTTGATGCCCGAGCACCTGCAGGACTTCGAACGCAACCCGACCGGCCTGCTGGCGACCTTGCGCCTCGATCAATGGCATCTCGATGGCCGCGCCCTGCTGATCGGCGACGCCGCTCACGCGATCGTGCCGTTCCATGGTCAGGGCATGAACTGCGCGTTCGAGGACTGCGTCGAACTCGACCAGTTGCTGGCCGAGCATTCGGACCTGGAAAGCGCCTTCGCGGAATTCCACGTGCGCCGCAAGCCGAACGCCGACGCCATCGCCGACATGGCCATCGAGAACTACGTCGAAATGCGCGATTCGGTGGCCGACGACCGCTTCGTGCTGCTCAAGCAGCTTGAACGCAGCCTCGCTGGATTGCACCCCGGACACTTCGTGCCGCGCTACTCGCTGGTGATGTTCCACCGCGTCGGTTATGCCGAAGCGCAACGCCGCGGTCGCGTGCAATGGCAGATCCTCGAAGACCTGCTCGGCCGCGCCAGCGACCTCGACGGCATCGACTACGCCGAAGCCGAGCGGCGAATCCACGCGGAACTGATGCCGCTGCGCTGACCGCCGCCGGCGCCGCCGCCGCACAAGCGACGGCGCCGGATTCGCTGTTACTGGCAGGGCATGTCGACGGTGATCTTCTGCTGCGTCGCGTTGCTGCGCACCCAGGTGCCGGGCACGCCCTGCTGCCACTGGGCATTGATCGAGACGTTGCCGCTGGCCTTGTTCGCGTAGTTGCGCGTCAAGGTGCCGACCTGCGTGGTGGTGACGGCATTGAACGCACAGGTCGGGCAGAAGCCGCGGTGCTGCAGCAGCGGCATCGTGATCGCGGCGCCCGGCGCCGTGGTCACGCCCAGCAACCAGCGCGCGACACCGGCGGAATCGAACACGTATGCGGCATCGGCTTCGGCCGCGGACACGGCATTCACGCTGAAGCCCCAGCCGGATTCGGCCGGATTCGCCCACGCACCGGAATAGCTGACCGGCGCGCCGCCCACCGACGGACAGCTTGGCGTCGGCACCGTTTCGAACGGCTCGCTGCCGTATTGGCCATCGAGCAGCCACGAGTAGGTGAAGCGCGAAGCCGAATCGAACGTCAACATGGCTTCGCCCACCGCATTCGCGTACGAGGTCGTGCCGTTCCAGGTGAGGCGGAACAGCGGCGCGCGCCAGACGCCGTCATTGCCGGTCGGTGCGGCATTGGCGGCCAGGTACCAGGTCGGCGTGCCGTCCTCGAGGTAGGTGTACCAGACCAGTGCCCAGGCCGATTCCGCCTGCGACAGGAACATGCCATGGCCGGAGCGCGCCGGATTGAAATAGCCCTGCATCACCGGGCGCGCGGCACCGGCGGCGAAATCGAGGCGCGCGGTCAAGGTGAAGGTCGCGGCGCCGCTGCCGGGGTTCACCGGCGTGATGTACCAGCGACCCGGCGTCAACGTCGGTGCCAGCAGGTCGACGGCCTCGGTGGCGCCGGCATGGATCGAGGTGCCCTGCGCCTGGCCACGCGCGGGCGCCGCCGCGAAGGTCGGCGGCGTCGCCGCCGACGTCGCCTTCGCGACGTAGAGATCGACCTCGCCACTGCCGCTGGTCGCGACATGCAGACCGGTCGCATTCGGCGGAACGTCGATGACGATGCGCTCGTGCGCCTGGCCGGCCGCCAGCGTGATCGTCTCGCTGTCGTTCAGACCATGCATCACGATCGGCGCCGGCGTGCTCGCGGCCGTGCGGGTGATGCGCAACGGGATGCGGCCGATTCCCCTCGGGTTGGCCGGGCTCGCGCCCAGATTGACGATGGCGAAGGCGGTATCTCCCACCGCCAGCGACGGCAGGTTCCAGCCGACGCGACCCTTGAACGCCGACTGCGCGGTCACGATGCGCGGTCCGGTCACGCCCAGCTCAAGGCCGCTGGCGGCAGCGCCGCTGTAGACCTCGCCGGTCACGGTTTCATTGGCACCCGACAGCTTTTGCACGAGCACCCAGTAGCGCGAGTTGGCATTCGGGAACACCACGTCGAGGCGACACTGCTCGCTTGCGCCCGGGGAGTTCGAGACGCAGAGCACTTCCGCGGCATCCGGACGGCCGTTCCCGTTGGCGTCGAAACCGATGTAAAGGTCCTTGTCGCCGCCATCGACGTTGGTGATGCGCGCGAAGATCACGCCGGAGACGTTGTTGCCGGCCGCCGGCGGCGCGATCAGGATCTCGTGCATGCCGTTCAGCGAGCCGTCGAACGGGTCGTCGTCGGTCGGGTCACGCGACAACGGACGGCTGAAGGGTTCGATGCGACGCAATTCGCTGGCCCCGAAGGTCAGATCGTTCAACGCGATCAAGCCGGAGAAATCGACCTCGGCGAACCCGTTGGTGGTGTCGGTCTGCAGGTCGAACGAGGTCGGCACGTTTCCGGCCGAAGCCCGCACCGACACCGGCACCGACGTCGTGGCGAGATTCGGGTTGTCGATCGGCACCAGGCGGACCGTTCCCTCGACCCACTGCCCGATCAGGTTCGGATCGGTGATGTCGACGGTGATCGACAGTGCGGTGGCGGCGGCATTGGTCGCCGAGAACTGGTTGGGCGTCACCGTGACCGAAGCGCCCGCCGCCATCGTCGACTCGACGCGCCAGTTGCCGCTGTTCATGGCCGTGACCGAACGCGTGAAGCTGCACGTCCCGGCACATTCGTCCGAATGGACGAAGGGCAGGTTGAGACCTTTCGGCTGACCACCTGCCAACGGATCGGCCTCGCGGAACTGGTTCGTGGTGACGTTGAAGTACAGGCCGGCGCGCGCCGCCTGGTCGACGCGGGTACGACCGGCGCCACCTTCGACATACGGTGCCTTGGTGACGCCGTCTTCCATCAGCAACGTGTTGGATGCGGTGGTCACCAGCGCCGATTCGACCTGCGCGACACTCCAGTTCGGATTGGCGGCCAGCAGCAGCGCCGCGGCACCGGCGATGTGCGGTGAAGCCATCGACGTACCGCTGAAAGTGACCGAACCACTCGAACGGTGATAGGCCGCAGCGATGTTGCTGCCGGGTGCGGCGATGGTTGGCTTCAGCACGCCGCTGTAAGGCGTCACCGGACCCCGTCCGCTCGAAGCGGCGAGCACGTCGCCGGCGCCGTCATCGCGGGTCGCGACCGACGAAATCGCGGCACTGATCTGGCTGCCGGCAAGACGCGCATTCTCGACCAGCGTCTTGATCGTGGTGCCGTCCGTCGCAGCCAGATGGACCGCTGGCAGGAAATGGCCATCCGCGACCACGTTGGCGTCGCCGCCCGGGACATTGGCGAGGATCATGCCGACGGCACCGGCCAATTTCACGTTGCAGCCTTTTTCGATGCGCGCGTATTCGCCGCGATCGCAGATCACGATCTTGCCGGTGAGCGAACCCGGGGCGAACGGATTGCTTGCGCTGCTGGTGCAGGCCGACGTGTTGTTGGTGGCGGCACCGGTACCGCACAACGCGTTGCCGAAGTCCTTGGCATGCACGACTTGCGCCGCGCCGACACCGGACGTGATGCCGTCGCCGACGAGGCTGAACGGCGTGGCCACGCCATGGCCACTGATGCCGGTCACCGACGTCGAGAAGCGACGGCCGCTCGACTCGTTGGCGGCGGTGATCACCCAAGGCGAATTGCCCGGCGAAGAGACCGTGCTGGTGCCGGGGCCGCTGTTGCCGGCGGCGACGACCGGCACGATGCCGGCTGCACGCACGTTGAAGAACGCTGCGGCATCGTTGACGTTGCCGACATTGCGCACGCCGAGCCATGGATCGTAGGCACCGCCGCCGATCGAGAAATTGACGACATCGACGCCGTCGATCACGACCTGGTTGAGTGCCGAAATGATCGCCGCGCCGGAGCAGCCGTCATCCTGCGCCTCGAAGCAAACCTTGTAGGAGATCAGGTTGGCGCGCGGCGCCACGCCGGACAGCGTGCGATTCAACGTCGTCGTCGGCGCGGTCTGCGACACCGTGAACGGATTGCCGACCGCCGTGCTCGCGACATGCGTGCCGTGGCCGCCGCAGTCCTTGCCCGCAGGCGAACTGCCACTGTCGAACGTGCAGGTTTCGTTGATGTAGTCGTACAGGCCGATCAGCTTGTCGTTGCAGCGCGCGTCGCTGCCCGACGCGCACACGCCGTAACGTTGGTTGCGCGGGTTGACGTGGTTGTAGCCGTCGACCGCCAGATCCTGGAACGCCGGATGCGACGTGTTGACACCGCTGTCGACGATGCCGACGACGACGCCTTCGCCCCTGGTCTGGATGTTCGAGCCTTGCACGGTGCCGGCCCAGACCGCATCCGCGCCGATCCACTGCGGTCCGGCGTCGGTCAGCAGCTTGCGCTTGAAATCCGGGCTGACCCCGACCACGCCATCGATCTCCGCCATCGCCTTGGCCTCGGCGTCGGTCAACTCGATCGCAAAGCCGTTGGCGACCATGTCGTAGCGGAACTTCGGCGCCAATGCCCGCTTGAAGCGCAGCGCCGCGGCATCCAGCACCAGGTCTTGCCGGTCATGCAGGAATTCGACGTAGCGGCGCACCGGAACTGCCTTGGCGTCGAACTTGCGCTGACCCGTCGCCGAAATCGACGTCGGTTCGAGCAGGGCGCCACGCTTGGCATTGCCCAATTGGTCCAGGTGCTCGAACGCCGTCGCGGCCGGCTCGGCCAGCGACACCAGGTAGACCGAGCGCGTTTCCGACGCATGGACGCTGCCGGCCAGGGCGATGGACACGCAAAGCGCGGCACGAAGTGGGGCGTGGATCATGAGTCGATACCTTTATTTACGATCGCGAGCCGGCGATCATCGCAAATCTTTCTACTCGCCGCACGTGTATGTCGAATGAAGCCCGGAATCCGCCGGACTGAATCGAACGCTTCGGCGCTGCGGACATGGACGCTGCGAACGTCGAATGGGTAGCATAGCGACCCACTTTCGCGATCCACGATGCCCGATTCCCTCGACGATTCCGGCCCCATGCTGGCCGCCCGCGGCCTCGCGATGGTGCGCCAGGGTGAACCGATCTTCGGTCCGCTCGACCTCGAATTGCGCGCTGGCGAAGTACTGCTGATCGAAGGCGGCAACGGCAGCGGCAAGACCACGTTGCTGCGCGTGCTGGCCGGACTGCTGGCTCCGAGCGAGGGCCGCATCGAGCGCGCCGGCGTCGAATCCGAAGACCTGATCGCGCCACTCGGCTTCCTGAGCCATGCGCTCGGCCTGCGTGCCGACCTGTCGCCGCTCGAGCAACTCGATTTCTTTGCCTGCCTGCACGGATTGCGACCGGGCATATCGGCGATGGCGGCATTGAAGTCGGTCGGGCTCGAAGGCTTCGAACGCATGCCGGTGCGGCGCCTGTCCGCGGGCCAACGCAAGCGCTGCGCCCTCGCCGGCTTGTTGCACACCGCGAACACGTTGTGGCTGCTCGACGAGCCGTACGCGAATCTCGATCGTGACGGACAGATCCTCGTCGACCGCCTGCTCGAAGCGCACATCGCGCGCGGCGGCGCGGCCCTGATCACGTCGCACGGCTTGATCGAGCCGCAAGTCTCCCGCGTTCGCCGCATGCGCATGGAGATGGTCGATGCGTAAGGGCAGCGTGCTGTCGGCGTTCTTCGGCGTGATGCGTCGCGATGCGCTGTCGCTGTGGCGGCGTCGTGCCGATGCCTTGAACCCGATCTGGTTCGCGGCCATCGTCATCACCCTGTTCCCGCTCGCGCTCGGACCGGAGGCGGCCAAGCTGGCGCGCATCGCCGGCGGCGTGATCTGGGTCATCGTGTTGCTCGCCAGTCTGTTGTCTCTTGACGCCTTGTTCCGCGCCGATCTGGAAGAAGGCTCGCTCGACCTCATGCTGACCAGTGCCCAACCGCTCGCCGTGCTCGCCGCAGCGAAGATCCTGCTGCACTGGCTCGCGACCGGACTGCCCCTGGTCGCGATCACGCCGATCGCGGCGACGGCGCTCGGCTTGTCACCGAAGGCATTGCCGGTGCTGTTGACGTCGCTTGCACTCGGAACACCGATCATCAGCGTCATCGGCGCCTGCGCCGCCGCGTTGACCGCCGGTCTGCGCCGCGCCGGGATGCTGCTGTCGCTGATCGTGTTGCCGCTGGTGGTGCCGGTGCTGATCTTCGGTGCCGGTGCCGTCGAGGCCAGCCTGACCGGCACCTCGACCACGCAGCCGATGCTGCTGCTGGCCGCCGGCCTGGTCGCATCGATCGCGCTCGGACCGTTGGTGTGCGCCGCCGCCTTACGACTTGGAAACCATTGATGCCATGAATGCATTCCTGACCTGGTTGACCAGCTTCGGCTCGCCCGAGAAATTCCATCGGGTGGCGCTGCGCTTCGAACCCTGGCTGCTCGGCCTCGCCGTGGCGACCGGTGTCGTCGGCCTCTACCTCGGGCTGGTCAAGGGACCCGCCGACTACCTGCAGGGCGAGTCGGCGCGCATCATGTACATCCACATTCCCGCTGCATGGATGTCGTTGTTCATCTACGGCTTCATGGCGTTTGCCGGGTTCTGCGCGCTGGTCTGGCGGTTCAAGGTCGCGGAACTGATGGCCATGGCCGCGGCACCGATCGGCGCCGGATTCACCGCCGTCACCTTGATCACCGGCAGTCTCTGGGGTCGACCGACCTGGGGCACGTATTGGGTCTGGGATGCGCGGCTCACCTCGGAACTGGTGCTGCTGTTCCTGTATTTCGGCGTGATCGGGCTATACAACGCCATCGAGGATCCACGCAAGGGCGCACGTGCGGCCAGCCTGCTCGCCCTGATCGGCCTGGTGAATCTGCCGATCATCCACTTCTCGGTGAATTGGTGGAACACGTTGCACCAGGGCAATTCCATCAACTTGTTCGCCGGCAAGTCGAGCATCCATCCGTCGATGCTGTGGCCACTGATCCTGATGGCCTTCGCCACCAAGTTCTGGTTCGGCGCCAGCCTGCTCGCGCGCACGCGCGCCGCGCTGGTCGAGTTCGAGTCCGGCAAGGAATGGGCGCAGGCCGTACTGTTCGGACCGCGGAGACCGCAAGCATGAACCACACCCCTTTCATCGTCGCCTCGTATGCGGTGTTCGCCGCGTTCCTGATCTGGGACTTCGTCTCGCCACGGTTGGCCCTGCGCCGCCTCAAGCATGAACTCGGCGCGCGTGCGGCGCGCGTTGAACGGAGGAAGAACCGATGAACCCGACCCGTCGCCGACGTCTTGTCGCCATCAGCGTGGGCCTGCTCGGACTCGGCATCGCCGCCGGCTTCGTCGTGTACGCGCTGCGCGAAAACATGCAGCACTTCATCAGCCCGTCCGACATCGTGCTCGGCAAGGCGCCGCAGGGGCATCGTTTCCGCTTGGGTGGCGTCGTGCTCGAAGGCAGCGTGCAGCGTTCGGCGACGTCGCTCGACGTCGACTTCGTCGTCACCGACCGCTTCAAGGAATTCCCGGTGCGCTACAGCGGCATCCTGCCCGACCTGTTCCGCGAAGGTCAGAGCGTGGTCGCCACCGGCACGCTGGACGGCAACACCCGATTCATGGCCGAGGAAGTCCTGGCCAAGCACGACGAAAATTACATGCCCGCCGAAGTCGCCGATGCCATCGCCAAGGCGAAGGCGCAAAAGGACGCGACGCCATGATCCCCGAACTCGGCCAATTCGCGCTGATCCTCGCCCTGCTCGTGGCCGTCGTGCAGGCCGTGGTGCCGCTGATCGGCGCGCACACCGGCCGCGCCCGCTGGATCGCACTGGCGCGCCCGACGGCACTGGTGCAGTTCGCGCTGATCGCGCTGGCATTCGCGTTGCTGACGCACGCGTTCGTGGTGCAGGATTTCTCGGTCGCCTATGTCGCGCAGAATTCGAACTCGGACTTGCCGATGCTGTATCGGTATTCGGCGGTCTGGGGTGCCCACGAAGGCTCGTTGCTGCTGTGGGCCTTGATGCTGGCGGTATGGACCGCCGTCATCGCCGTGCGCACCCGCGAACTGCCGGACGCTTTCGTCGCCCGCGTGCTGTCGGTGCTCGGTTTCGTCGCCGTCGGCTTCCTGCTGTTCACGATCCTGACCTCGAACCCGTTCCTGCGCCACATCCCCGGACTGCCGGACGGCAATGACCTGAATCCGCTGCTGCAAGACCCGGGCCTGATCATCCATCCGCCGATGCTTTATGCCGGCTACGTCGGCTTCGCGGTGGCATTCGCATTCGCGGTCGCGGCCCTGATCGACGGTCGTGGCGATTCGCGCTGGGTGCGCTGGGCGCGGCCATGGACCCTGGTCGCCTGGGCCTTTCTCACCTTCGGCATCGCCCTCGGATCCTGGTGGGCGTACTACGAACTCGGCTGGGGCGGCTGGTGGTTCTGGGACCCGGTGGAAAACGCGTCGTTCATGCCCTGGCTGGTCGGCACCGCCCTGATCCACAGCATGGTCGTGAGCGACCAGCGCCAGCAGTTGCTGCGCTGGACCCTGCTGCTCGCGATCATGGCGTTCTCGCTGTCGTTGCTCGGCACTTTCCTGGTGCGCTCGGGCGTGCTCACCTCGGTGCATGCCTTCGCGGCCGACCCCACGCGCGGCGTGTTCATCCTCGCCTTCCTCGGATTCGTCACCGGCGGCGCCTTGCTCCTCTATGCCTGGCGCGCGCAACGCTTCGCGATCGATGCCGGATTCGCGCCGGTATCGCGTGAATCGGCGATCCTGCTGAACAACGTGCTGCTGACGTCGGCGGCCGCGATGGTGTTGCTCGGCACCCTGTTCCCGTTGCTCGCGGATGCCTTCGGCTGGGGCAAGATTTCGGTCGGGCCGCCCTACTTCGGCGCGCTGTTCCCGGTGCTGATGGCGCCGGTCGTGTTTCTCGTTGCCTTCGCACCCTTCATGCGCTGGCGTGGCGACACGTTGGGGCGGTTCGTCGGACAACTGAAGTTGCCGCTGATCGTTGCGGTGGTGGTCGCGGCGCTCGCCTTCGCCCTGCTCAGCGCGCCGTGGAAAGCGGTGCTCGGCGTGCTTGCCGGAACCTGGGTCATCGCCGCCGTGCTCAGTTACCTGCGCAGCCATCGTGCCGATCCGCAGCGCCGTGCGCGCGGCCTCACCCCAGCCGCAATCGGCATGCTGCTGGCCCATGCCGGCATCGGCGTATTCGTGATCGGCGTGTTCGTGACCGAAGCCACCAGCGTCGAAAAGGATGTGCGCCTCGTGCCCGGCGAGCACATCGAGGTGCGCGGCTACCGCTTCGTGTTCGAAAAGCTCGAACATCGTGAAGGCCCGAACTTCGTCGCCGATCGCGGCGTCATCGGTGTCTTCGTCGGCGACCGTCGCGTCGAGACCATGTACCCGGAGAAACGTCAGTACCGCGGTCGCCAGGTGATGACCGAGGCCGACCTCGACCCCGGTCTCACGCGCGACCTGTACGTCGCGATGGGCGAACCGGTCGGCGACAACGACGCCTGGGCCATTCGCATCTACCACAAGCCGTTCATCCGCTGGATCTGGCTCGGCGCCTTGTTCATGATGTTCGGCGGGTTCGTTGCGGCGCTCGATCCGAAGTACCGCGCCGCCCGTGCCGCCGCACGTGAACCCGCGAACGCGCAGGAGGCGACCGCCTGATGCGCTACCTCGTCCCCTTGCTGCTGTTCCTCGGGCTCGGCGTGCTGTTGTTCAGCGGCCTCGGCAAGGACACGCGCTATGTTCCCTCGCCGCTGATCGACAAGCCTGCGGCCGCCTACACGTTGCCGGAGCTGCGAGACCCCGCGCAGACGATCGACTCGAAGCAATTTTCGGGCAAGCCGTACCTGCTGAATGTATGGGGCAGCTGGTGTGTCGCCTGCCAGGAAGAACATCCGGTGCTGCTCGACTACGCGAAGTCGAAGAAGATTCCGCTCGTCGGCCTGAACTGGAAGGATGAGAACGACACCGCGCTGCGCTGGCTGGCCGCGCTCGGCGACCCGTACGATGCCATTCCGGTCGATGCCGACGGCAAGGTCGCGATCGACTACGGCGTCTATGGTGCGCCCGAAACGTTCCTGATCGACGCGAACGGCGTGATCCGCTTCAAGCAGGTCGGGCCAATGACCCGCGAGATCATCGCGAAGGAAATCGAACCTCGCCTTGCGGCGATGGGAGTGAAGTGATGTTGCGAATCCTGTGGATGCTTGCCTTCGTCCTGGTCGCCTCGATCGCGCAGGCGATCGATCCGTTGCCGTTCGCGAACGAGGCCGAAGAGCAACGTTTCCAGGCGCTGGCGCGCGAACTGCGCTGCCTGGTCTGCCAGAACCAGAACATTGCCGATTCCGATGCCGGACTGGCGAAGGACCTGCGCAATGAAGTGTTCGCGATGATCCGCGCCGGCAAGTCCGACGACGAGATCAAGCAGTTCCTGACCGAGCGCTACGGCGATTTCGTGCTGTACCGGCCACCGTTCAAGGGCACCACCCTGGTGCTGTGGGTCGGCCCGATCCTGATCCTCATCGTCGGCTTCGCGATCGCGCGAAAGATGATGCTGCGCGGCGGCCCGCATCCCGATTTGCCCGGCCCGATCGACGATCAGGTGGAACGATGAGCACCGGTTTCCTGTTTTGGGTCGCGCTGATCAGCATCGCGGCCCTCGTGCCGATCGCGAGGCCATTGTTGCGTGCGCCTGCCAAAGTCGACGCGGAGCACCCCGCCCGATGGCTGGCAGCGGCGTTGATGATCGTGCTGCCGCTCGGCGCGCTGCTGATGTATCGACAGGTCGGCGAGCCGCGCGCGCTCGATCCGAAGGCCTTGGTGTCGGCGGAGGCGGAAATGGCCGCCGCGCCGGATCTCGCCACGGCCGTGGCCGGACTCGAGCAACGCCTCGCGGGCGCACCGGACGACGCCGAAGGATTGCGCCTGTTGGCGCGCGGCTACCAGCAGTTGCAGCAGTTCGCGGATGCGCGCGACACGCTCGCGAAAGTGCGTGCGCTCCAACCCGACGATCTCGACGTGCAAGTCGAATACGCCGAAGCCATCGCACTGGCGAGCGCGGCGCGGCGCATCGAAGGCGAGGCCGAGACCTTGCTGGCCGACGTGCTGGTGAAGAATCCGGATCACGAGCGCGCGCTGTGGCTGTCCGGGATCGCCGCCGTGCAGCGTGACGACCCGTCCGCAGCGCTGGCGCATTGGCAGCGGCTGCTGCCGCTGCTGCCGCCCGATTCGACCGTCTACAACGCCGTCGCCGAACAGATCCGCGGCCTCGGTGGTGATGCACCCGATGCCGTCGCCGGAACTCCGGACACGCCAGCGACCGCAGTCGAAGCACGAGCGCAGGGCACCGGCATCCGGGTGCGGGTCGCGGTTGCCGATGCCCTGAACGCCCGCGTCGCGCCGACCGACACCGTCTACGTGTTCGCGCGCGCCGCCGAGGGATCGAAGATGCCGCTCGCGATCCAGCGCTTCACGGCCGCGGAGTTGCCGAAGGAAGTCCTGCTCGACGACAGCTCGGGCATGATGCCGACGCTGAAGCTCTCGCAGCAACCGCGCATCATCATCGGCGCGCGCATCTCCAGATCCGGCGATGCGATCCCGAAGTCGGGCGATCTGGAAGTGTTGAGCGCGCCGATCGACCAGTCCGGCATTGCCGCAGCGATCGATCTGGAGATCGCAAGCGTCGTCCCCTGACGCAGCCGTTCGCACCTCGACAGGTCCGGCCCGGTCGACTTTGGTCGGGCTTGCGTGCAGGTTCACGCTCCGCGAAGGTGGGCCAGGGGATGCGCATGAAGCTGGCACTGCTGTCCGATCTGCACGCGAATCTGCAGGCCTTCGAAGCCTGCATCGCGCATGCGCGCGCCGCCGGCGCGACGCAGTTCGCGCTGCTCGGTGACTTCGTCGGGTACGGCGGCGATCCGGGCGCCGTCGTCGATCGCGTGATGCGCCTGGTCGATGCCGGCGCCTTCGCGGTCCGCGGCAATCACGATGCCCTCGCCGTCCTGCCCCCCGTCGCGGCGCAGACGCTCGGCGAGAGCTCCGCCGCATGGACCCACGCACAGCTGGATGCGACGCAGCACGCATTCCTCGACGCACTGCCGCTGATGCGCACGCATGAGGACTGTCTGCTGGTACACGCCTCGGCGCACGCCCCCGAGCGCTGGCTGTATGTCGACGACGCGCGCAGTGCCGCCCAGAGCCTGCGCGCCGCGCTCGACGCGCACCCGCAGACACGCTTCATCTTTGGCGGGCATGTGCATCGACAGTCTCTGTACTACCGCGGTGCCGGTGCCGAACTGATGGCGTTCGCGCCGACGCCGGGCGTGGTCCTGCCGGTGCCACGGCATCGTCACTGGGTCGCGACGGTCGGTTCCGTGGGGCAGCCGCGCGATGGCGACGCGCGCGCGATGTACGCGCTGTTCGACACGCAACGGGCGAAGCTGGTGTTCCAGCGCGTGCGCTATGACGTCGCTGCCGCGGTGCGCGCGATCGACCGCGCTGGCGTCGATGCCTATTCGTCGCAACGGCTGGTGGCGGGACGATGAGCCGTTTCTCGCCGGGCACGCTGATCGACGGATTCCGCATCGGCGACGTCCTGCATGCCGGCGGCATGGGCATCATCCATGCCGTGACGTTCGCCGAAGGCGCGCCCGACCCGGGATTCCCGATGGTGATGAAGCTGCCGCGGTTCGGTTCCGGCGATGGCGCCGGAAACATCGTCGGCTACGAAGTCGAGCAGCAGATGCTCCAGGCGATCGCCAGCACGCATGTGCCGCGCTTCGTCGCCGCCGGCGACCTGACGCGCCAACCTTATCTGGTGATGGAGCGCATCGACGGCCGCACGCTCGATCACTGGCTGCAGCCATCCAATCCGCTGGCAGTGACGACGATCTGCGAACTCGGCAGCGCCATCGCGACGGCGGCGCATCATCTGCACCAGCAGAATGCCTGTCATCTCGACCTGAAACCGGGCAACGTGATGATCCGCGCCGATGGCCAAGCGGTCCTGCTCGATCTCGGCCTCGCCTGTCACGCGCACTATCCCGACCTGCTGGCCGAGGAAACCCGTCGTGCCATCGGCTCGCCGCCCTGGATCGCGCCGGAACAGGTCGTCGGCGTGCGCGGCGATCCGCGCAGCGACGTGTTCGCGATCGGCGTCATCCTTTATGAACTCGCGACTCGGGAGCTTCCGTTCGGCATTCCGCAAACCGAAGCGGGCATGCGCCAGCGCCTGTGGATGGACCCGCGGCCGCCACGACAGCGGCGTCCCGACCTGCCCGAATGGTTTCAGGAAATCGTGTTGCGCTGCCTCGAGCCGGAAGCGGCGCGGCGCTATCCGTCGGCCGCGCATCTCGCCTTCGACCTCAAGCATCCGCAGCAAGTGACGGTCACCGCGCGTGGTCGCCAGATCGCGGCGACCGGTGCTCTCGTGCATTTGAGGCGCTGGTTGCGTGCCGCCGGAAAGCACTACGCGCCCAGTCCGCTGCCGATCCGGCAGATCGACAGCGTGCCGATCCTGATGGTCGCGATCCCGCATCGCGATGTCACCGACGCCACGCTGTATTCGCTGCGCGAGGCGGTGGCGCGTTCGCTCGGCATCCGTCCGGGCGCGCGACTGGCCTGTGTCACCGTCGTTCCCGAGGGAACATCGGACGATGACAGTCACGGCGACGGCAACCGATACGCGCGCATCCTCGCGCAATTGCGGCAATGGGCCAGCCTCCTCGACCTGTCCACCCACCAGGCCTCGTACCACGTGCTCGAATCCGGCGATGTCGCGGATGCATTGCTGCGCTATGCCGACGCCAATCAGGTCAGCATCATCGTCATGGGCGCCGCCACGCACGGCAAGCAACTGCAACGCCTGATCGCGACGGTCCCGATCAAGGTCGCGATGGCGGCGCCGTGCACCGTCATCCTGGTCAAGCAGACCTTGCCGTTCGAACGATTGTCCGCGGACTGATGCCACGAAAAAGAGCGCCCCCGAAGAGGCGCCCCTGGTGTCGAGCGGTGTTGCCGGGATCAGCCGCGACGGGCGCGCAGACCCAGGGTGAACATGCCCATCAGCAAGGCCGAGAGCACCAGCAGGATGCGCGAACCATCACCGAAGGCGGGAAC
>DATMVT010000317.1:0-43785 GCA_035562895.1 Patescibacteria group bacterium
GGTATCCGTCCGGATTCAACCAATGCAGTCACCGCGCGAGTCGCTGGTAACGTCCGCCACCGAGATCGGCGACGTGTCCGTCGAGTTCCAGCGACATCAGCATGGAAGAGATCGTGCCCGCGGTCAACCCGGTCGCCGTGACCAGACTGTCGAAGTCGGTGGGTGCGAAGCCGATCGCCTCGAGCAGTCGGGCGTTCGCCGCGTCTGGCGCGGACGTCGGCCACGCAGTCGCCGATTGCGTCGCGAGGCGGGCACGCAGCGCGTCGCCGAGCTCGTGGCCGATCGGCTGGAGGGCCTCGATCACCTCGGCCGCCTCGGTCACCAGCGTCGCACCGTTGCGGATCAGGTGATGACAGCCGCGGGCACGCGGATCGTGGATCGAACCCGGGATCGCGAAGACATCGCGGCCACATTCGCCGGCGAGCCGGGCGGTGATCAACGAACCGGACTTCAGCGACGCCTCGACGACCAGGGTTCCGAGCGCCAGCCCGGCAATGATGCGGTTGCGGCGCGGAAAGTGCTCGGGCAGCGGCGGCGTGCCGATCGGGAATTCGGAGACCAGGGCGCCGCGTTCAGTGAGGCGCTGCGCGAGCGCACGATGACGATCCGGATAGATGCGGTCCAGTCCGGTGCCGCAGACCGCGATCGTCGCACCACCGGCGTCAAGACAGGCTGCGTGGGCGGCGCCATCGATGCCCTCGGCCAGTCCGCTGGTGACGACGATGCCGAGGCGCGCGAAATGAGTCGCGAAATCACGCGCGATGCCGAGCCCGGATCGGCTGGCATTGCGGCTGCCGACCATCGCGATCTGTGCCCGCCACAACGCATTCAGATCACCTTGGACGAACAGCACCGGCGGTGCATCGTCGAGGCGTCGCAGCAACGGCGGATAGTCGGGATCGGCCAAGGTCAGCAGATGCCGATCCGACGCGGCGTCGAGCCAGTCCAGGTCGGCGCCGATGCGGTCGCGCCCGCAATGCGCCAGTTCGATGCAGATGGCCTCGGGCAGCCCCGCCGCACGCAATGCACCGCGGCTGGCGTCCAGTGCCGCGCGCAGGCTGCCGAATCGTTCGTGGAGTTTCGCGATGCGCAGGTTGCCAAGGCCCGGGACGCGCAACGCGATCAGCCAGGCCTCGCGCTCGGTGGGGTCGATGCGGGGGTCGTGATTCATGACCGCAGCTTGGCGGACGACGGGCGCGACGCGCATCGTCGCGGATCGCAATCATGCCCCGGAAATTTCGCAACGACGGCCGCAACGAAAAAGGGCGCGACTCGCGTCGCGCCCTTCGGTATCTGCCTCGAACCGGATCAGAGCGACTGCGGCTCGCGTGCCAGGTCGTTGACGAAGATCGGGCGCTTGCCGTCCATCACCAAGCCGTAGCTGATCTTCTCGAAGGTGCGGAAGATCATCACGTGACCGGCGAATTCCTCCGGCAAGGTCACGTACTTCTTCTTGGTGTCGAATGCAGCACTGATGTCGCCGCTCGGATGCTTGACGGTATCGCGCACGCGCTCGCCCTGATTCATGACCGAAAACACCTGGCCATTCTCGATGCCGTCGCGGGCGCCGCGCGAGAGTGCGACGACCCGCGCGGGACCGGTGGCCGAAAAACCGTCCGACACCGCGAGCACGCGCATGTTGTCCGGCACCGCGTCCGGCGCATGCTGCGAGTAAGACGGATCGTAGGGCGCATCGTCGACCGGCAGGATCAGGTCGCCGGCGCGGGCTTCGATATCGCCATCGCGGATTTCGAGGGTTGACGGATCCCCTTCCGCGATCACGCGGGCACGGGCGACCTGCACCACTTCATGACCGAGAATTTCGGTGTTGCGCTCGCGCCAGTACTGACCGATGTGGTCGGTCCACAGGCTGCCGAACGTGAAGCCCTGACTCGGATTCCAGTCGTCGGAGGTCACTTCGCGCGGCTTGTTCTGCCAAGGCGCGCCTTTCTGGATTTCGCGATAGACGGAGGTCGGCCGGACGATGTCCACTTCCGATCCCGGTCGCGCATCCAGGCCGCGCACGTAGACCAGACCCATCTCGGTGGTGCGCAGGCGGGTTTCCTCGTTGCCGACCACGTAGGGCAGGGCATCGGCATCGGCCTCGTTGAGCACGCGCGTGTGCTCGAGGAAGGCTTTGAGTTCACTGAGCGGGATCGGGCCGACGGCACGCTTGCCGCCCATGTCACGCATGCGCGGCGACAGCTTTTCATTCTGCGGGCGCTGGCCGAGCGCGCGGCCCGACGTCAGCATCGGCTTGCCATCGACATAGACCAGACTGATCACGTCACCCGGATAGATCAGGTGCGGATTCTTGATCTGGTCGTTGGCCTGCCAGATTTCTGGCCACTGCCACGGGTTGTTGAGGAAGCGTCCGGCAATCGACCACAAGGTGTCGCCTTCGACGACCGTGTAGGCATCCGGATGGCCGGGACGCAGGTCATCCGCATCAAGCGCAAAAGCAGATGCGCTGAACAGGATTCCGGCCAATACTGCAAGCGATCGTTTAAGCATGGCGGCTAAGCCTCTGATTTGGCGAGGACTGGTCCGAGTGTATCCCAATTCCATCCGCGATAAAATGCACCCCATCGCACGGCTTGATCGAGGCACTCCCGCCTCCATTCCGCAGGCAGGAGATTCCCCATGAGCATTTTGTCCATCCTCGAATTCCCCGATGCGCGCCTGCGCACGGTCGCCACGCCGGTCGAAGCCGTCGATGCGGCGTTGCAGACCATGATCGAGGACATGTTCGAGACCATGTATGCCGCACCCGGCATCGGCCTCGCGGCGACCCAGGTCGACTTCCACAAGCAGCTGATCGTGATGGACGTGTCCGAGACCAAGGATCAGCCGATCGTGCTGATCAACCCGAAGATCACGCAACGCGATGGCGAGCAGGTGTATCAGGAAGGCTGTCTGTCGGTACCCGGCATCTATGCCGACGTGACGCGCGCCAACCGCGTGCGCGTCGAGGCGTTGAATCGTCAGGGCGAAGCGTACGCGATCGAGGCCGACGGCCTGCTCGCGGTCTGCATCCAGCACGAGATGGACCATCTCGCCGGCAAAGTCTTCGTCGATTATCTGTCGCCGCTGAAGCGCGACATGGTGCGCAAGAAGCTCGCGAAGCAGGCGCGCGACAAGCGCGGTGCGCCGGATCGCGAGCATTCGATCTGATGCGCATCGTCTTCGCGGGCACGCCGGAATTCGCCGTGCCCTGCCTCGATGCCGCGCTCGCCAGCGGCCACGAGGTCGTCGCCGCTTACACGCAGCCGGACCGGCCCGCCGGTCGCGGCCGCGCGCTGACCGCGAGCCCGGTGAAGGCGCGCGCGATCGCGGCCGGCATCGCCGTCGAACAGCCCGAGAACTTCAAGTCGATCGCCAGCCGCCAGCGCCTCGCGGCGTATCGGCCGGACCTGATGATCGTCGTCGCTTACGGGCTGATCCTGTCGCAGAAGGTGCTCGACATTCCGACGCATGGTTGCTGGAACGTGCATGCCTCGCTGCTGCCGCGCTGGCGTGGGGCGGCGCCGATCCAGCGCGCGATTGCCGCAGGGGATGTCGAGACCGGCGTCTGCCTGATGCGCATGGAAAAGGGCCTGGATACCGGTCCGGTGTATTTGCGCCGCACGATTCCGGTCGCAACCGACGAGACCGGCGGCAGCCTGCACGACAAGCTTTCCGCGCTCGGTGCCGAACTGGTCGCGGAAGGATTGCGCCTGCTCGCGACCGGCACGTTGCCGGTGCCCGAAGCGCAGGCCGACCGCGGCGTCGAATACGCGCACAAGCTCGATAAGCGCGAGGCCGTGCTCGATCTGGCGCGCCCCGCCATCGAACTGGAACGCCAGGTGCGCGCGTTTTCGCCGTGGCCGGTCGCGGAGCTGACGCTCGGTGGCGAACGCCTGCGCGTGCACGCGGCCAGGGCGACATCTGGCGAGACGCATCGGGCGCCGGGCGAAATCGTGCACACCGACCGCGAAGGCATCGATCTCGCAACCGGGATTGGCATCTTGCGGCTGTTGCGCGTGCAGCGCGAAGGTGGTCGCCCGGTCGGCGCGCAGGAATACCTGAACGCGCGCAGCGATCTGCGCCGCGCATGAGCCGCGTCCTGCCGATTCGTGCCGTCGCCGCGCAGATCCTCGCGAACTTGCGCCGCGGTGGCGCATCGCTGACCGACCTGCTCGCCGATGCCGACGCGCGCATCGAGGATGCGCGCGATCGCGCCCAGCTGCGCGCCATCCTCTATGCCAGTTTGCGCGGCATCTTCCGCTATGAGGCGTTGCTGCGGGCGTTGCTGGCGAAGCCCTTGCCGAAGCGCCACGACACGGTCGAGGCGCTGCTGATCAACGGACTGGCGCAGCTCGAATTGGGCATCGATGCCGCCTATGCCGTGGTCGATGCCAGCGTGACCGCGGCACGCGCGCTCGGTGAAACCAATCTCGCCGGGCTGGTGAACGCGGTGCTGCGCCGCTTCCAGCGTGAACGCGAGGCGTTGGTCGCCGCGTTGCCGCCCACGCCGGAAATCACGCACAACCATCCGGGCTGGATGATCCGCCGTTTCGAACGTGACTGGGGCGACTCGGCGGCGGCCTTGTTCGCCGCGGACAACGCCCCGGCCCCGACCTGGCTGCGCGTGAACCGGCGGCGCCACGATCGTGATGCGTTGCTGGGCGCGCTTGCAGCGCATGGCATCGACGCCAGCGCGCACGCGCACCTGCCTGACGCGATCCGCATCGACCACGGCCTCGATGTCACGCAATTGCCGGGCTTTGCGGAAGGCAGATTCGCGGTGCAGGACGGCGCGGCACAACTCGCGGTCGAGTTGCTGGATCTCGCCCCCGGCCAGCAGGTGCTCGACGCCTGTTGTGCGCCGGGCGGCAAGCTCGCGCACGTCGCCGAACGCGAACCCGCGCTGGCCAGCCTGGTCGGTGTCGACATCGATGCCGCGCGCATCGATCGCACCCGCAGCGGATTGGCGCGCCTGCACCTCGAGGCCGACCTGTTCGCCGCCGACTTGCGCCAGCACAGCGTGCTCAGCCGCCGTCGCTTCGATCGCATCCTGCTCGACGCGCCCTGTTCGGGCACCGGCGTGATCCGTCGCCATCCCGACATCCGACTGTTGCGCCGTGACGCCGACATCGCCGCGTTGTTGCAGACGCAGGCGCAGCTGCTCGACGCGCTGTGGCCTTTGCTGGCTCCCGGCGGACGGCTAGTCTATGCGACCTGTTCGGTGCTCGCGGATGAAAACGACGGCCAAGTCGCAGCCTTTCTGGAACGTCGTCGCGACGCGCAGGCGCTCGCCGCCGTGCCCGCTTGGTTCGGTCGTTCGCAGCGCCACGGTCGCCAGAACCTCGTCGGCGAGGGCGGCTTCGATGGCTTCTATTACGCGGTTCTGGCCCGTCGCGATTAGCCTGCTGCTGGTCGCCTGCAGCGACCCGCAAGGATCGACGATCCGCAGTGCGGTACTCGAAGGCCGCGCGCTGATCCTCGACCTCGACCTGCGCTTCACCGATATCCAGCTGCAGGCGCTGGATCACGGCATTCCATTGCGCCTCGCGGTCCATCTCGACGATGTCCGAAGCGACAGCCTGATCGAACTGCGCTATCGCCCGCTGCCACGGCAATACGAACTGCATCAGGCGGACACGGCCAGTCCGCGCGTATTCGCGAGCCGCGCGCGTCTGCTCGCGGCGCTCGACCGCATCGTGATCGACGACGTCGACGGCGACCATGGATCGGTGCGCGTCGAACTGGTCAGCAGTGCCTTGCCGGCGCCGTTGCGACTGCCGGCCCTGATCGATCGCGATTGGCAACTCGCCACGCCGGCACGGGCCTGGAGTCGCTGATGTCGCGGCGCCTGTTCTGGCTGTTTCCGATCGTGGCCGCACTGGCGTTGCTGGTTGCGGCACTCTGGCTGGCCGCGGATGCAGAGAGCGCCGAGAGCCGCCTGGGCGCGGCCTACGGAGGATTGTTCGGTGTCGCCGCGATCGCGGTGCTGATCCTGCTCGGCAGCATCGCGCGCGAACTGTGGCGACTCTGGCGTGAACGCGCCGAGGCCAGGCCCGGTGCGCGTCTGAATGCCCGACTCGCCGCCCTGCTGGGCCTGATCGCGGTGCCTGCTGCCCTGCTCGTCGCCGGTTTCGCGATGCGTTTCCTCGATGCCGGCATCGACTCCTGGTTCCGGGTCGATCTCGAGGCGGCACACGAGTCGGCGCGCGCGTTGGGCGAGCAGGTGCTGGCGCGTGAACAACGCACCACCCTCGCCGGTGTCGACGACCTGGCGGCGCGCATCGCGGCGGATCCGCTCGCCGATGTGCAGGCGCAATTCGACCAGACGCTCGAGTCCGACGCCGCGCTGGTCGCGCATCTGGCCAGCTACGACGCCAATGGCGGACTCGAGGCGTTGGCGTTCAGCACCACCGCGATCACCCAGCCACCGGCACCCGACGAGGCGTTGCGCCTGCAAGTCGGCGAGTCCGGGCACATCGCGCAGACACTCACGATCGGCGACACGCTGGTGGTGCGTGCCGTGACCACGAGCACCGATGTCCTCGGTCGCAGCCACCTGCTGCAGTGGATCCAGCCATTGCCCCAGGAACTGGCACCGCAGCTCGCCTTGCTCGAGCGCAGCAGCATCGACTATGCGCAGTTGCGCTTCCAGCGCGGCGCGCTGAAGTCGAGCTTCATGCTGATCCTCGGCTTCGTCACCTTGCTCGCCCTGCTCGCCACCTTGCTTGCCGCCCTTGCGGCCACGCGGCGGCTGACGCAGCCGATCGCGCGCATGGCCGCTGCCACCGCCGAGATCGGCGAGGGCCGCTTCGGCACGCAGATCGAAGTCCAGTCCGGGGACGAACTCGGCGCCCTGACGGTCGCGTTCAATCGCATGAGCCGCGATCTCGCCGAGCTCGCTGCGCGTGAACAAGCCAGCCGTGCCGAGACCGAGCAGGCGCGCACGCACCTCGCCGCGGTGTTGTCGCGACTGTCCGCGGGCGTGATCAGCGTCGACCGCGAACGCGTGCTGACCGCGAACGGTGCCGCCGCCGAGTTGCTCGATTGCGCGATCGATGCACTGATCGAGCAGCCGCTCGACACCGCGGCCGCGGCATCCGACGCGGCCGCGCGGGTGATCGCGACGATTCGCGGCCACGGCCTCGACGCGCGCAGCGAATGGCGCGAAGAACTGGCGATCGACGGCGATCCGCCACGCGCCCTGTTGCTGCGTGCGGTGCAGTTGAGCGGCGACGCCTCGCGCTACGTGGTCATCATCGACGACATGACGGTGATCGCGCAGGCGCAGCGCGAGGCGGCGTGGAGCGAGGTCGCGCGCCGACTCGCGCACGAGATCAAGAATCCGCTGACGCCGATCCAGCTGGCCGCGGAACGCATGCAGTATCGCTTCAAGGGCAAGCTCGAGCCGGCCGATGCGCAGGTGCTGGACCGCGCCACGCAGACCATCGTCGCCCAGGTCGAGGCCTTGAAAGGCCTGGTCAACGCCTTCGGCGACTACGCGAAGCCGGCACGCATCGACCTGCGTCCGCTGGCGCTGGACAGCTTGCTCAACGAAGTCCTCGACCTGTACGAGTCCAGCGGACAGTGCCGCATCACGCGCGACATCGCGACACCCGTTGCGGCGATGCGCGGCGACCGCGAGCGTCTGCGCCAGCTGCTGGTGAACCTGCTGACCAATGCCGTCGAAGCCGGTGGCCACGGCATCGCGATCGATGCGCAGTTGACGCAGCAGGGCGATGCGCTGGAAATCGCCCTGCGCGATCACGGTCCCGGACTGCCGGCGCAGTTCGACGGCCGTTGGTTCGAGCCGTACATGACGACCAAGCCCAAGGGCGGCGGACTCGGACTGGCGATGGTGCAGAAGATCGCGGAAGAACACGGCGGCCAAATCCGAGCCGAACAGGCCGAGGGTGGCGGCGCACGCTTCGTGCTCACGTTGCCGTTGGCGCGGACGACGGCATGACGCTGCGATCACGCGACTTCTGGTTCGTGCTGGCGCTGGCGCTGCTGGTGCTCGGCATCGGCATCGGCCTGCGCGATCCCTGGCCGGCGGACGAACCGCGCTTCGTGCTTGTCGCGAAACAGATGGTCGAGTCCGGCGAGATGCTGATTCCGCATCGCGGCCAGGAAATCTATCCCGACAAGCCGCCGATGTTCATGTGGCTGCTCGCGGCGGCGCACCGGTTCACCGGCGAATGGCGCGTCGCGTTCTTGCTGCCGTCGCTGTTGGCGAGCCTCGGCACGATCGCGTTGACCTTCGATCTGGCGCAGAAGCTGTGGGGACGGCGCGCGGCGAAGCTGGCGGCGCTGATGCTGCTGTTCGCATTCCAGTTCACCTATCAGGCGAAGCGCGCGCAGATCGATCCGTTCCTGGTGTTCGCGATGACGGCGGCCACCCATGCCTTCATCACCCATGCGTTGCTGGCGCCGCGGCGCTCGACGCATGCCGCGGGCTGGTTCATGGCCGCGATCGGCACCATCAGCAAAGGCGTCGGGGCACTGGCCCTGCTGATGTTGCCGGTGATCGCGCTGGCGCGACGATGGGGATTCGCGGTGCGACCGGGTCGCGGCCCGACGGCTGCTCCGGCGGCAGCGCATCCCGGCTGGGGTCTGTTCGCGTTCATCGCCGCGGCCTCGATGTGGCTGGCGCCGCTGGCCATCGCCGCGATGACCTGGAACGACCCCGAGGTGAACGCCTACGTGCGCGAGATTCTGCTCGGGCAGACGGCGCGGCGCTATGCCAATCCCGATCACCACTTCCAGCCCTGGTGGTATTTCGGCGAGGTGATGCTGACGACCTGGCTGCCCTTCGTGCTGGCCTGGCCCTGGGCGCTGCCGTATGCGTGGCGACGATTGCGTGACCGTCGCGATGCGCGCGTGTTCGTTCCGCTGGCCTGGTCGGCGCTGGTGCTGCTGTTCTTCTCGCTGTCGCCGGGCAAGCGCGACATGTACATCCTGCCGCTGCTGCCGATGCTCTGCGTCGCGCTGGCACCGGGCTTGGTTTTCGCGGCGCGGCGCGCGGGCTTCCGCCGCCTCGTGCTCGGCTTCATGCTGGCCTTGTCCCTGCCCCTGTTGATCGGCGGACTGATGGCCGCAACCGGTGAGCCCGCGTTCGAAGCGAAGCAGGAAGCCGCGCGCGACCTGGCAAGCGGCAACGACGCCTTGTGGTGGATGCTGGCCATCGTCGGCGCCGTGGGCGTGGTCGCCGCCGCATGGGGCAGGACCCGCCACGCCCTGCGCGCATGTTTCGCGCTGTTGACGGCACTCTGGATCGGACTCGGCACGATCGCGTATCCCTTGCTGGACGCGCACAGCTCCGGACGCGCCGTGATGGAACGCGCACGCGTTGCCGCGGGTGCAGGCATCACGCTCGGTCTGGTCGGATGGCGCGAGCAGAATCTGCTGCAGGCGATCGGCCCGGTCGCCGAGTTCGGCTTCAAGCAATCGCCGCAGGCGCAGTTCTCTGCCGCCGCACGATGGCTGCGCGAACAGCCGCGGCAGCGCGCGATCTTCGCCGAGGCCACGACCCTGCCGGCGTGCGTGCAGCGCGATCGCGCCACCGCGCTCGGCAAGAGCAATCGACGCGACTGGGTCCTGCTGCGCCTCGATGCGATCGGAAGCTGCCCGGCTTCGCCATGAGCGATGACCGCAAGCCGCCGCTGACGCGGATCAAGGGTCGCGGCGCAGCGACCAACCGCGAAGGGCGTTTCGAGGCCACGCACCGCGAACGCGAAGACGATGGCTGGTTTCCCGAGGCGGACCTGACCGCGATCGCCCGCCCGCCGACCACGGTCACCGCGGAACGCGCACGCAGCATCATCAGCCGCAACGAGTCACCGGACATCCCGTTCACGCAGTCGATCAACATGTATCGCGGCTGCGAGCATGGCTGCTTCTACTGCTATGCGCGGCCGACGCACGCTTACCTGAACCTTTCCGCCGGGCTCGACTTCGAAACGAAGCTGACGGCGAAGACCAATGCCGTCGAGCAACTGCGCAGCGAGCTCGCGCGGCCTGGCTACGTCTGTTCGACGATCAACCTCGGCGCGAACACCGACCCGTACCAGCCGATCGAACGCGAGCATCGTTTGACGCGCGGCATTCTCGAGGTGCTTGCCGAATGCGCGCATCCGGTCACGATCATCACCAAGAATGCGCTGGTCGAGCGCGACCTCGACCTGCTCGCGACGATGGCGTCGAAGCAACTGGTGCAGGTGTTCCTGTCGGTCACGTCGATGGACAACGCACTCTCGGCGAAGATGGAGCCGCGCGCGAGTGCGCCGCATCGACGCATCGCCGCGATCCGGCGCCTGCATGACGCGGGTGTGCCGGTCGGGGTGTTCGTCGCGCCGATCATTCCGATTATCAATGACCGCGATCTCGAGTCCGTGCTCGAGGCCGCGCGCGCAGCGGGTGCCAGCACCGCCAGCTACACCCTGGTTCGGCTGCCGCATGAGCTCAAGGACCTGTTCCGCGAATGGCTGTCCGTGCACTTCCCGGAGCGCGCCACGCATGTCATGAGCCTGGTCCGGCAGATGCGGGGCGGCAAGGACTACGTCGCCGACTTCCGCACGCGCATGCGCGGCGAGGGCGTGTTCGCGGCGCTGATCCGTCGTCGCTTCAAGGTCGCGGTGCAGCGTCTCGGCTATCTCGGGCACAACGAGGACGTGGCGCTCGATACCACCCGCTTCCGTGCACCACGCGCGCCGTCGGCGCAGGGCGAGCTGTTCTGACGGTCAATAGTCGAAGCGCGCGTCCACACCGACGATGCGGTCGTGGGCGTGATAGGGCGTGAGCAACAGGCTCTGACCATAGGCATCGGCGACATAGTCGTCATCGAACAGATTCGTGCCCCAGACCGACAGGTCGAAGCGGCCACGCCGGAATCCGATGCGAAGGTCGAGCAGGTCACGCGCGTCCAGTCGCTCGATCGACGCGTTGTCGTTGACGATCCAGGTCGATGCCGCGTGGCTGTAGTGGCCGCCGACATGGACGCCATTGCCGAATCGATGGCGACCGCCGAATCCGAGCGACCATTCCGGAGCGCCGCGCACCGCAGCGTCATCGCGCCCGATCGGATCGAGGTTGGAGCGCGTGTGCAGCAGGCCCGCCTGCAACCACCATTCGCCGTGTTCGTGCGGTTGCATCTGCAGCTGGAGCTCGCCGCCGAAGATCTCGCTGTCGAAGCGGATGGCGTCGTCGAAGCGCGCGGTGAAGTTCGCGACGCGGTCGCGCCAGTCGTGGTGATAGACGCGCAGCTCCAACGCGGTCGTGGCCGCGAATGGACGCAGCCACGCGATCTCGCTGCTGCGCAGCCGTTCCAGCGCCGAGTCTGGACTGAGCGCCAGCGTCGTCACGTCGGAACCCAGGAAGGCGTCGCGCCACTGCAGGGACAGCCATTGGCCGGTGGCATCGCGCCAGCGCAAGGCGGCATTCGGCAGCAGCAAGGTCTCGCGGTGGCGGACGCGTTCATTGCGCGCCTGCACCAGTGCATGCAGCGCCTCGGCGCAGGTCGAGAGACCGGGATGTCGGCCGGGTGCGAGCGCGCAATTCTCGGCACGGACATCGCGCACGTCGATGCGCGACGCCGATTCGGCGCTGATCGCGCGCAGGCCGATGTGCCCTTCCCAACGCTCGCCGTCGTCGAAGTGCCACTCGCCATGGATCTGTGGCAAGTCGGTGCGTGCCGTCTCGGCGTTCGCGTACGCCAGCGTGGCCGGGCCGGGGCCGGCCGGCACCATCCCGAGCGCGGTCGCATTCGTGCCGACCAGCACGAAGCTGCGTTCGCCATGGACGCGGTAGTCGCGTCGTGCCTGCATCACGCCGATGCTGACACGCGCGTGCGCAGCGACCGCGACTTCGGCGCGCGCTTCGGCATGATGCATGCGCACGTACGCCGGCTGGGCCGGACGCAGTTGACCGAACTCGTAGCGCGTCACCGCCGTGCGCGTGTCCGAACTGCCGGCCAGCACGAGCCAGCGCCAACGTTCACCGGGCTCGAACTGCCAGCTCGCCGCCGCGCCGGTCAGTTCGACGTCCGCCCCGAGCAGGCAATGCGGCAGGCCGCCACCGCAGTCGATTTCGCCACCGCCGAGATCGCTGCGGCTGAAGTCGAGCGCGCTCGCCTGCAGCAGATGCGCCTGGTTCGGACTCGACCACGCGACCCGCGCGACGGTCTGGTGCTGGTGAAACACGTCGGGCTCGGCGGCGCTGTCGATGGTCTCCGTGCCGATCTGGCGACTGGCGCCGAACGCGGTGCGCAAGCCCGGGACGCCGAGCGCGCCGGTCGTGACGGCGCTGATTTGCGGCGCCAGTGCGGGCGCATGCGACAGGCCCACGCCGAGGTGCGTGGCCGCATCCGGCGCCTGCGTCCCCATCGCCAGATCGCCGGCGCCGGCACCATAGGCGCTGGCCAGTCCGGTGCCGACGCGGGTGATGTCGAGCGTGCGCACCAGCCCCAATCCCGGTCGGTTGAACAACCAGGCTTCCGCGGGCAACGGAATGCCATCGAGCGTCAGCAGGCTGGCGCGCTGGCTGGGCGACAGGCGCGAGGCGCTGATGCCGCGGATGACGTCGCTCGACGCCATGCCGTAGACGCCGGGCGCGCGCGCCACCGCCGTCGCGTAGTCGTGCAGGGCGTCGTCGTCGAAGCGTTCTTCACCGAGGTGCGTGCGCGCCACCGCCGGGCTGCGCTCGCCCGGCGAGCGCGCTTGGTCGATCGGCATCGGCCACGACGTTGGCGCGTTGACCGCCTCGATCGTCAGTGCCTCGGCGGCATGGGTCGATGCCTGCGCCGCGGTGACGACACGGATCTCGCCGTGATCGTCGAGCGTCCAGTTCAGGTCGAGCGCGACGGCGAGGACATCCAGGGCGTCGGCGACGGCGAGATCCGCTTCGATCGCGCGCCCGGTCGGACGCTCGGCCAGATCCGCCGCAAGGAGGATGCGACAGCCGCTGGCGGCGGCGAGTGCGCGCGTCGCGGCCAGCAATCCGGTGTCCGGCAAGGCGTCGGCGAGCGGGCGCGAGGCATCGCAGGCCCAGGTCGGTGGCACCACCGTCAGCGCGACCAAAGCCAGCCCGCGCAAACTGCATTGCATCGATCAGCGTCCTTCCGGATAGATGGCTGCGCGCACCCTACCGGCTCAGCCGTTCGCGCGCACGAGCAGGAAGCCCTCGACATCGAGGATCACGCTGAGGTCGAACTGCCGCGCCAGGGTCGCGAGCGCGGCACGCTGCTCCGCGGGCGTTCGCATCGGCAGCACCGCATCGAGATGCGAACCGGCATCGACGTGTCCGATCCAGCGCACGCGACGACCGCTGTATGCCGCCCATTGCGCGATCGCGAGAGGCGCGGGCGCGCGATCCAGCACCAGCATGCCGGGTTCGATCGCGTATTCGCGCCAGGCATGGCGCGCACTGGACGTCCCCTGCCAAGTCACCTGTTCGCCGGCCGCGACGCGCACGGCGGCGGCCTCGCCACGACGGACTTCGACCAGCCCCTCGGCAACACCCACGCGCAGGACATCGGCGGCGGCCTGGACCTCGAAGCGCGTGCCGATGTCGCGTACCGTGCTGTCGCGGTAGTGCAGCGCCAGCGGGCGCGGATCCGCGGCAACATCGACCATGACGCTGCCGCGCAGCAAGGTGATGTCGCGGCGGGTCGCATCGATGTCGAGCGCGACCGCGGCATCCGGCGCCAGCCGCAACTGCGTGCCATCGGCCAAGGTGATCTCGCGATGGACACCGGGCGGCGCGATTTCGTCGGCGCGCCAGTGTTCCGACCAGCGCGGCCCGAGCAGCAACGCGAGCGCGGCGGCGGCACCGAGGACGGCGCCGAGCCAGCCGGCGTGGCGCCGGGCGAACGACGCCGGCACCGCAACCGGCTTCGGGACGGTGGCTTCGGCCGCCGCGTTGAACACCATCAGCGCATCGAGATAGGCGAGACGGTGCCCATCATGCGCGGACAGCCACCGATCGAAGGCCTGCTGCACGACGGCGTCGGCTGGCGCGTCGCGCACCTGGACCAGCCATTGCAACGCCTGTTGTCGGACCACGTCATTCATCCGGCCACCCCCGATGCCGACACGACGCGCGTGCCGCGTGACTCCCCCAAGATCCGGCACCACCGGGTGTCGATGCTCATCGTGCACCACCGGGCATCAGCGCCAGCAACTGTCGCAGGGCATGGGTCATGTGGTTCTCGACGGTCTTGGCAGTGATGCCGAGCACCTCCGCCGTCTCCTTCAGGCTCAGGCCCTCGACGCGCACCATCCACAGCACGCGGCGGCGCTGCTCGGGCAATTGCGCCAGCGCGCGTTGCACGATCGCGAGCTGTTCACGCGCCAGCGCGTGCGCTTCCGGGCTGGCCGCATCGGACACCGTCGCACCGATCGCCGCGTCAGCGTCATCGACCGGCGTACCGCGCACGCTGCGCCGACGCAGCACGTCACGCGCCAGGTTGTAGCCGACCTGGAACATGAAGGCCTTGGCGTCGCGGACGCCGTCGATCTCGGCGTCGAGCAGGCGCATCGCCGTGTCCTGCACGCAATCCTCGGCCTGTGCGGCATCGCCGAGGACGCGCGTCAACACCGCGCGCAGTTCGCTCGCGTGCAGGGCGAAGACCGCAGTCCATGCACTCATTCGCGATGCAACCGATAGTCCAACGGCAAGCTCAGGTCGGTGATCGCGTAGACACCGGCCGGCGGCGGTGGCAACGGCGAAGCGCGCGCGACGAGGCGCACGGCCGCGTCATCGAGCAAGGCATGGCCGGAGCTGCGCTCGATCTCGGAGCGCAAGACCACGCCGCGACGCGAAACCCGCGCGCGCAGCCACACCGTGCCCTCGAGGCCACGCTGGCGTGCCCGCTCCGGGTATTCCTGGAAGCGCCGCAGGTGCGTGTGCACGTCCCACAGATAGGCGTCGTCGCTGGTCGTGGTTGCGCTCGTCGATGGGCGGGATGCCGGCGTGTCCGGCACATCGTTTGCCGACACCGCCGAGGTGGTCGCGGCGGCGCTTGCCGGCACAGGCGCCAGGGCAGGATCCGGCCCATCGGCAGCGGGCATCGGCGCAGGGTCGCTGCTGCGCGGCTGCGGCGCCTCAGAGGCGCCTGCTTGCGCGACCCGCTCGGGTTCGGGCGGGGGCGGAGCTGTCGGCCGCACCGGTGTGTGCGCCTGCCATTCCACCGAAAGCGACGACGTCGCAGCGCGCTGGTCCGAGCCCACCGAGCCCTGCTGCAGCAGCAACACCCCGAGCAGCAACCCGTGCAGCACCAGCGACACCGTCAGCCCGACGATGAAACGCAGGCTGATGCGCGCATCGGGCGCCGCCGCAGCGGCATCCGGATCCATGTCGGTGAGCAGTGCGGTCAGCAGCGTCGGCAGTCGCGTGGTTCAGGACGTGCTCAGGCCAGGTATCCCCCATCGACCGGGAAACTGGCACCGGTGATGTAGCTCGCCGCCGGCGACGCCAGAAACAGCAGCATCGGCGCGATCTCGGCCGGCTCGGCGGCGCGACCGAGCGGGATCTGCCGCAACAGCAGATTCATGATCTGCGCGTTCTGCGTCAGCGCCGACGCGAACTTCGTGTCGGTCAGGCCGGGCAAGACCGCGTTGACGCGGATCTTCAGTGGCGCCAGTTCCTTCGCGTAGCCTTCGGTCAGCGACACGATCGCGGCCTTGGTCGCCGAATACACGCCCTGGCCCGGCGCGGCGCGGCGCGCGTTCACCGACGCGACATTCAGGATGCAGCCGCCTCCGCGTTCGCGCATCAGCCGCGCACCTTGCTGCGAACAGTAGAAGTATCCGCGCAGGTTCACCGACGCGGTCTTCTCGAAGGCGTCGAGACCCATGTCGATCATCGGTCCGAAATAGGGATTCGCCGCGGCATTGTTGATCAGGATGTCGAGGCCGAAGCCACGGTCCTGGACCTTCTGGAACAGGCGGTCCATCGACGCGACGTCGCCAATGTGCGCCTCGATCGCGCTGGCCACGCCCCCATCCTTGCGGATTGCCGCCACGACCTCTTCGCAGGCATCGAGCTTGCGGCTCGACACGATCACGTGCGCGCCATGCTTCGCCAGCAAGTGCGCGGTCGCCTCGCCGATGCCGCGGCTGGCGCCGGTGATCAGGGCGGTCTTGCCGGTCAGGTCGAACAGGTCATCGGTCATGGCGGGCTCGCGTTCGGGGACAGGCGCCGATTGTAGGCGCGCAGCGGGGATGCGCCGAAAGCGTATGGAAGGCGCTGCTAGGCTGCGCACTTTCGATCCGGAGCGCCGCGATGACACGACCCCGAGCCTTGATCACCGGCGCCGGCAGCGGCCTGGGTCGTGCCCTCGCCCTGCGCTCTGCGCGTGCCGGCTACGACGTCTGCGTGGCCGAACTCGTGCCCGAGCGTGCCGAGACCGTGGTCGCCGAACTCGCAGCACTCGGCGGCGCGCATTTCGCGGTGCGCGTCGATGTCGGCGACGACGCCTCGGTCGAGGCGATGCGCGATGCCGTGCGCGTCCATTGGGACGGCTTCGACGTGCTGATCAACAACGCCGGCGTCGCCAGTGCCGGCTCGATCGCCGACAGTTCGCTCGACGACTGGCGCTGGGTCACCAACATCGACCTGTTCGGCGTGGTCCGCGGCATGAAGGCGTTCGCGCCGATGTTCCAGAAGCGGCGGCGCGGCCACGTGCTCAGCACGGCCTCGTTCGCCGGCATCGCCGGTGCGCCCGGCATCGCCGGTTATGGCGTGGCCAAGGCCGGCGTGATCGCGCTGTCCGAAGCACTGCGCGCCGAGATGGAACCTTTCGGCGTCAAGGTGTCGGTGATCTGCCCGACCTTCTTCAAGACCAACCTGCTGGAAACCGCGCGCGGCCCGAATGCGCAGTTCTCCGGCGTCGCCGCGAAGCTGATGGAGAACGCCCGGGAATCCGCGGACGACATCGCCGACTACGTGTTCAAGGCGCAGCAGCGCGGCGACTTCATGATCATCCCGACCGGCCCCGAACGCACGCGTTGGCGCCTCAAGCGCTGGTTCCCGGAACTGTACTTCCGCGAGCTGATGAAGTTCGCGCGCAAGATGGCGGCGCGCTCGTCGCCACGATGAGTCGCATGCGAATCGTCGGCCTTGGCGCGACAATGCGCGGATGACCGCACCGCAACTTCCGATCAACGCGCTGCTGCCCGAGATTGCGGCGTCGCTGGCGACGCATCCGCGCCTCGTGCTGGAAGCGCCGCCCGGCGCCGGCAAGACCACGCAGGTGCCGATCGCGCTGCTGCGCGCACCGTGGTGCCGAGGCAAGATCCTGATGCTGGAGCCGCGCCGCATCGCGGCGCGCGCGGCCGCCGGCTTCATGGCCGAATCGCTGGGCGAGGCGGTCGGTGCCACGGTCGGTTATCGCATCCGCTTCGAATCGAAGGTGTCGGCACAGACGCGCATCGAGGTCGTCACCGAAGGCATCCTGACGCGCATGCTCCAGGACGACCCGATGCTCGAGGACATCAGCGCCATCCTGTTCGACGAGTTCCACGAACGCCATCTGCACAGCGACCTTGGTCTCGCACTCTGCGTCGATGTCCAGTCCGGACTGCGCGAGGACCTGCGCCTGGTGGTGATGTCGGCCACGCTCGACGGCGACAAGCTGGCGCGCTTCCTCGACTGCCCGCGCCTGACCAGCGAAGGCCGCAGCCATCCGGTGACGATCGCGCATTTTCCGGCACGGCCGCAGGAAGCGCTGGCGTTCCAGGTCAAGCGCTGCGTGCACATGGCGATCACGCAGCACGACGGCGACGTGCTGTGCTTCCTGCCCGGAAAGCACGAGATCGATCAGTGTGCGCGCGTGCTCGTCGAGATCGATGCCGAGGTATTGCTGCTGCACGGCGAGTTGTCGGTCGATGAGCAAGCACGCGTCTTGCGGCCCGGCAATCGACGCCGCGTCGTGCTCGCGACCAATGTCGCCGAATCCAGCGTGACCTTGCCGGGCGTGCGCGTGGTCATCGACTCCGGCCTGGCGCGCGAACCGCGACTCGATGCCGGCAGTGGCATGAGCCGACTGGAGACGGTGAGCATCGCGCAATCGTCCGCGACGCAGCGTGCCGGTCGTGCCGGTCGCGTCGCGGAGGGCTGGTGTTATCGACTCTGGCCGGAGAGCCAGCGTCTCGAACCGGGCACGCGTCCGGAGATCGCACGTACCGAACTCGCGGCTTTCGTCCTCGAACTGAAGCAGTGGGGCGCCGATGCCCTGCGCTTGCTCGACGCGCCGCCACCGGCCGCGCTGGCCGCCGCGGTGTCGTTGCTGCAGGCGCTCGACGCACTCGACGAAACGGGGCGCATCACGCCGCACGGCAAGAAGCTGCTCGCCTTCGGCACCCATCCGCGCATCGCCAATCTGCTGGTGCGTGCACGCAACGACGAGCGCGCGCTGGCCTGCGATGTCGCCGCCCTGCTCGATGGCCGCGATCCGTTGCGCGGCGAGGCCAGGCGGTCCGAGCAGTTGCGCGATCGCATCGATGCACTCCTCGACTTCCGCGATGGCCGCCGCGTCGACGCCGCCGATCGCGGCACGCTGGCCCTGATCGACCAGACCGCGAAGCAATGGCGGCGACGCCTGCATCTGGCGCGCGACGCGGTGTCGCGGCTCGACTCGCATCATCAGCTCGGCGACCTGCTCGCCCTGGCTTATCCGGATCGCATCGCCAAGATCGACGCGGCGCAGCCGCGGCGCTACCAGTTGTCGAACGGCCGCGGCGCGCGCCTGCACGACAACGCGTTGCTGTACGGCGAACCCTGGCTGGTGGTCAGCGAGCTGCGCTTCGAGGATCGCGACAGCCTGATCCAGCGCGCCGCGCCGGTCGATCCGTCGGCGCTTGACCGGCTTTACGCCGACCATTTCCACACCCGCCGCGCGATCGGCTTCAACCGCGACAAACGCGCCGTCGAGGCCAGCGAAGAACGCTATTTCGCCGACCTCGTGCTCGAACGCCGAATCGTACCCGCCGCGCGCGATGCCGCGACCGCCGCGATGCTGTGCGAAGGCGTGCGCCAGCTTGGCCTCGATGTCTTGCCGTGGAGCGAAGGCTTGCGCGAGTGGCAGGCGCGCGTCGAATCGCTGCGTGCATGGTGCCCGGAACTGGCCTTGCCAGACTGCAGTGATGCCGGTCTGTTGGCCGCCCTCGACGACTGGCTGCTGCCCTATCTCGACGGCAAGTGGCGTCTGTCCGATTTCGACGGCGAGGCTTTCGGTGACGCCTTGCGCGCGCGCCTCGACTACGCGCAACGCAAGCAACTCGACGAGTACGCGCCGCGCGAACTCACCGTGCCGAGCGGCATGACGCGCAAGCTCACGTATCAGGGCGACGCCCCGGTACTCGCGGTCAAGCTGCAGGAACTGTTCGGCCTCGCCGACACGCCGCGGATCGCGAAGAACAAGGTCGCCGTCGTGCTGCACCTGCTCTCGCCCGGACAACGCCCGATTCAGGTCACGCAGGACCTGAAGGGCTTCTGGGAACGCACCTACCCGGAGGTCCGGAAGGAGCTCAAGGGCCGCTACCCCAAACACCCCTGGCCCGACGACCCCTGGACCGCCACGCCCACGCACCGCGCCAAGCCGCGGATCTGAACATCCCGCTTGCACGAAGCATCGACGAGGACTTGGACATGCGCATCTGGATTGGATTGTTGCTCGCGGCGTGCGGAACGCTGGCGCAGGCCTGTTCCTGCACGATCGGCTCGGCCGATGCGTCCTTCGACCGCGCCGAACATGTTTTCGTCGCGCGCATCACGCAGATCGAAGACATTGCGTCGATGAGCCGTTGGAAGTTCGCGCAGCAGGACGAGGACTGGGATCCGGAAGTCGGCGTCGACTATGGCTTGCGGATGCGATTCGAGGTCGAAACCACCATCAAGGGTGATCCGCGGTCGTTGCCGCATCTGGTGACCGGCTATGGCGGCGGCGACTGCGGCGTTCCGGTGTTGCCGGGAGGCTATCTGCTGGTCGCGACCGACCCGCGTGGCGAAGTTCGTTATTGCTCGCTCGGGCGAGAACTTCGCTTGTTGAATTGCGCGGACATCGAATGGCTGGACCGATTGCGCAAGCGCGCTGCCGACGGCACCACGCCGGCGGGATTCAACCCGTTGGGCATCCGTGACGTCAAACCCGGCACGCTGCGCGAACTGATGAAATCCGGGCGCAATCCATTCACGCTGACCGGCGAAGCGTGCCCGACGATCGACGATGATGGCGGGTCTTGATCGGAAGTGGGCGCATGGAAGGCGAATTGGTGCGCTGATCCTGCCGGTAGCACACACGTGCTACATTGCGCGAAGTACGAGGGATGCTGATGTCGACGACCACCATTCGATTGCCGGAGCAGCTGAAAAGCCGCGTGGCGCGCGCCGCGAAGCAGGCAGGCACGACGGCGCATGGCTTCATCTTGGAAGCGATTGCCGAGAAGACCGAGATGGCCGAGCGACGCAACGCGTTCCAGCAGCTGGCGGATGCGCGATTCGCCGACGTACTCGCGAAGGGTGAGACGGTGTCGTGGCCAGACGCGCGTCGATACCTTGAACAACGCGCTTCGGGTCAGAACCCGAAGCGACCTTCGAGTCGCAAGTCGGGGACTTAGGTGGCGCGCATTGAACTCGCACCTGGCATGTTCGATGACTTCGACCGCATCCTCGAGCATCTGGCGCAGTTTGAATCTCCTGCGGTATCGACACGCATCGACGAGATCATGCGCGCCATCGACGTGCTCGCCAGCAATCCCCTGATCGGGCGACCCACGGCCACATCGATGCGTGAGCTGCTGATCGGTCGCGATGCAGCGGGTTATGTCGCCCTTTACCGATACGTCGACGCATTGGACATCGTGCTCGTTCTGGCGTTGCGGTCGCAACGCGAAGCCGGCTATGCACACTGACCCATTGGCACAGGCAAGCTCCCGGAGACCAGCGATGAGCCACCACATCACCATCCTGCCCAGCGGGCATCAGTTCGACGTGGACGAGGGCGAGTCGGTACTCGCAGCGGCAAGGCGCGCGGGTTATGCGTTGCCTTATTCGTGCCTGAGCGGATCCTGCGGCAGTTGCCGGGCGCGGGTGATCGCGGGCGAGTGTGCGCAAGGCGGCGAGGCACGCGCATTGAGCGAGGCCGAGCGCGAGCGCGGCGATGTCCTGCTGTGCCAGGCGCATCCCGAATCGGACCTGACCATCGCGGTGCGCGAAGTGCCGAGCGTCGCCGATCTGCCGCGGCGCATGATCGCGGTGAAGATCGTCGAGAAGGACCTGCTCGCGGCAGACGTCTTGCGCGTGCGCCTGAAGCCGCCGAAGGGTGAACCCTTCTGCTGGCTGGCCGGGCAATACCTCGACGTGTTGCTGCCCGAGGGCAAGCGTCGCGCGTTCTCGATCGCGAATGCGCCGGAAGATGCCGGCCTGATCGAACTGCACGTGCGCAAGGTGCCCGGTGGTGGCTTCACCCAGCAATTGTTCGACGCGTATCCGATCGGATCATTGCTGCGCATCGAAGGCCCGCTCGGCACCTTCGTGGCGCGCGAGGATTCGGAACGGCCGATGATCTTCATGGCCGGCGGCACCGGCTTCGCGCCGGTCAAGGCCATCATCGAGCACTTCCTGCATCTCGGCAGCGCGCGCCCGATCCATCTGTACTGGGGCGCACGTCATGCGCCTGATCTGTATCTGCGCGATTTGCCGGCGCACTGGTCGTCGCGGCATCCGGCGTTTGCCTACACGGCGGTGTTGTCCGATGCCGATGCCGAGGAAGCGCAGCGCTTCCGACGCGGCGCCGTGCATGAGGTCGTGCTCGCCGATTTCCCGGACCTGTCGCCGTTCGACGTCTACATGAGCGGCCCGCCGGCGATGATCGAAGCCGCGCGCCATCGTTTCGTGGCCGCCGGACTGCCCGACGATCGTCTGTACTACGACTCGTTCGAATACGCGCCCGACGTGATCGCGGCGATCCTGGCGTCGCGGGCAGGATTGAAGGTCTGAATCGATCAGCGCGGCAGCCGCGGAATGCCCATGTCGTCGCGTTCCTCGGCCACCGGCAACGGTGCCAGCAGGTCTTCGACGCTGTGCTTCGCGATCAGCGAGGCCGGCACCTCGCCGTGTTGCACGGCAAGCGCGTTTGCCAGTGCCTTGGCCGTACGGTCGGCATCACCCTGTTCGGCATAGCAGCGGCCGAGTTCTTCCCAGGCGTCGGCGCCGGCATTGAACGCGATGGCGCGGCGCAGATAGTCCTCGGCCTTGATCCAGGCGTGCTCCTGGCGACTGAGCCGGCCCAGCGTGAGCAGCAACGCGGCATCGTTCGCATGTGCTTCGAGCCAGCCTTCGGCCGTCTTCAAGCGCGGCGCGACCTTCGCGTCCGGTGGCAACGCGCCGTAGGCGAGCACCAGCGTCGGCGCCCAGCCATGCTTCAGCGTCGCTTCGATTTCCTGCGCCGCCTGACCCACCAGGTTCAGCTGCACCGAGCGCTTCGCGTAGGCGATCGCGACCTCGGCGATGCGCTTCTCGTCGCGGTTGAGGTCGGCCCAGAGCGCGTGCAGGTTGATGGCGTCGGTGGTCTGCTCGATCGCCGCGACCAGGATGCGGCTGACGAAACGCGCGAGGTCGTCGGGCGGCAGCTGCTGACTCTGACGGATGCGCGGCAGGTAGGCGAGGGCTTCGCGCGCGCGCTTGCGGACGGCGAGTGCCTCGATCAGCCAGCGCGCACCCATCGGCGACAACCGCGAGGCCTGGGCGAGAGGCACGAGCATTTCGATCGCGGCACCGGCGCGCGCGTCCAGCAGTTCGTTGCGCGCGCGCAGTTCGGTGGCGAGATCGTGGGTCTCGGGCGCTTCGGTGAGCGGGTCGAGCAACCGCGTCTCTTCGGCACGATCGCCGCGTGCGTGGGCGGCGGCGTGCGCGGCGATCAGCGCCGGCAGCTTGAGCGAGGGCAATTTGGCCGCCTTCAGCAACTGTTGGCCGGCGCGGTTCGGCCGACCGGCCACGAGCGCGATCATGCCGTCGAGAAAGCGGCGGCGGGCACTGCGGCGCGCACCCGCTTTCCACATCCGCAAAGGCCAGCGCAACAGCCATACCAACGCGTACAGCGCGGCGAGCGCGGCGAGCAGCAGGAACACCGCGTTGACGAGGGTCGTCTCGATCGCCACGTCGCCCCGCTGGATCAGCACATAGCCGGTATCGCCACGCAGGCCGTACACGGCCAGCGCGCCGATCACGGCGGCCAGCAGCAGCACGAGCAGCAAGCGATACAGGGTCATTGCTCGACTCCGCGCGCAACCTCGCGGGTATGACGCAGGTTGACGAGCTGGTCGAGGGACGCACCGAGATCGGGCCAGGGCACCGGCTTGTGCGCTGCGAGCGTCGCGAGCTTCAGGCGCACGTCGCGGGTGCTGTCGGCGTCCAGATCGAACCCGAACGCAAGGGCGTCACGGGCCTGCGCGACCAGGGTCTGGAAACGCGCGACCTGGTGTTGCCGCAAGGCTTCCTCGGCATGCAGCAAATCGAGCGCGATGACCGCCCGCAACGTGTCCGCGCCCAGCGGTCCGAGCATGCCGGCTTCACGCGGAGTGACCCGACGCACGCGCACCAACCCGCGCAACAGCGTCTCGAGGCGACCCATCGCCGGCGCCGCGCCGGTCGGATTGGAGGGATCGCTGCGCAAAGGGAGTGTCGCCAGGCGCGTGCGCAAATCAGCGAGCAGGATCAGGGCATCGGTGCGGGCTTGCGTCGGCACGGCATCGAGGGCGGCGATCTCCTGCGCCAGCGTTTGCCGCACGCCGGCATAGCGCGGATCTTCGAGGCGCGCGAGCTCGCTGTCGGCGAGCCGCAATGCCGTCGCTGCAGCCGCCGCATCCTGGAACAGGTTGAGTCGCTCGATGCCGGCCGAAAGCAGCAGTTCGGCCTGGTTGAGGCGCAGCTCGGAGACGCTGTCCATGCGGTTCTCGGAGACGCGCTTGATCGCCTGTTCGAGCAGTGCCGCGCGTTCGCTGACGCCGAGCACTTCGTCACGCAAGCTGCGGTCCAGCGCGTCGTCGTCGTCGAGGCGTCGTGTCAGCGCCGAGGTTTGCCGGCGCATCTGGGCATTCTCTTCCTCGACCAGGACCACGCGCCGCAGCAAGGCCTCGCGCTCCTGCACGGCGCGATCGACGCCGTCGATCACGTACCAGAGCGCGGCGGCCGTGGCGAGCGCGACGACCAAGGCGACTGCGGCCAACATCAGCGCACCGCGACCGCTGCGCGCCGGCATTTCGGAATTCACATCGTTCATGCGCGTATCTTCGCCATCCGGGTGGATGCTATCAGCGCGTGCGCTCGATCGCGGCGGCCAGATCGATGCTGCGCGCCGAGTCGGCAACGACCACGTCGGCGCAATGCATGCCGCGCGCCAAGGCCGCGAGCCGGTCGCCGCTGACGTACATCGTTTCGCCGGCGAGGCGCAGCCAGCGCGCGTTGCCGAGCAGCGCAGGGAGCGCGAGCAGCGCATCGCGACTGCTCACGACCAGTTGCGGATGGGCGAACGCATCGATGCGCCGCAACGTGTCGGCGCGTGCCGAGGACGGCACGCGTTCGTACACGGCGAGGTCTGCGGCATCGACGCCGCGTTCGCGCAGGCGCTTGACCAGCCAGTCGCGGCCGCCGCTGCCGGTGATGCGCACGACCCGCCGCGCCCGTTCCAGCCAGGGATGCTGCAGCACTTCCTCGCTGCGGAATCCGGATTCGGGCATCTCCGATCCGATACCGTGTTCGGCCAGCGCCTGCGCAGTCGCGGGCCCCTGCGCGATGACGCCACCGCGCGCCAGCCAGTCCGGCAACAATTCGAACACATGGCGAACTGCAAGCGTGCTCGCGAACACCACGACATCGGCATTGGCGGCGGCGCGCAGGGCGATCGCGAGCAGGTCCGGATCATTGCGCGGCACCACCCGGAACGGCGCCAGGGTCACCACCTCCGCGCCGCGTCGGCGCAACAGGTGGGCGAATGCGCGATTCTCGCCGGCGGGACGGGTCAGCACGAGGCTGCGTCCGCGCAAGGTGTCCCGGGTCCGATCGTCCGCTTCCATGGCGCGCAGGGTAGCGCTGCTTCGCCGTCGCCGTCATCGCCCGGCGCTTGCGTTGGGTGCGACCGAGTCGGCAGACTGCGCCATGATCCGCGACACCATCTCGCTTGAGCGCACCATTCTCGAAACCATCCCGATGGCGCGCGCCATGGGCATCGGCGTGCTCGACTATGACGGTCACCGGATCGCGCTGAATGCGCCGCTGGCGCCGAACGTCAACGACAAGGGCTGCGCGTTCGGTGGCAGCCTCGCGAGCCTGATGACGCTCGCGGCTTGGGGCCTCGTGAATCTGAAGCTGGCCGAGGCGGGCGAAGAAGCCGAAGTGTTCGTGGCCGACAGCGCCATCACCTACCTCAACCCGGTCTGGGATGCACTGACCGCCGAGGCCGCGGCCGAGCCGGGCCAGGACTGGGACCAGTTCGTCGCCGACCTGCGTGCGCGTGGCAAGGCCCGCATCACCATGATGGCCGAGGTCGCGGTCGCGGAGGGCGGCGGCGTGGCCTGCCGGATGTTCGGAAAGTTCGTCGCCAAACGGAGTCCCTGACATGAACCTGCCGACGCGCGTCGCCGTGCTGCTGTGCCTCATGCTGCTCGCCGCGTGCAGTTCGACGCGTGAACAGGACAAGCTGCTTGATGCCACCCTCGACCAGTACGCCGCCACCGTGCGCTGGGGCAACGTCGACGACGCGCTGGCATTCCTCGCGCCCGATGCGCCCAGGCCCAGCGCCTTCGAGATCGAGCGCCTGAAGCAGTTGCAGATTGCCGGCTACCGCGAACAACCGCCCGCCATGCTGTCGCCGACCGAGATCGAGCAGATCGTGCAGATCGATTTCGTGAACCGGCATACCCAGGAAGGCAAGGCCTCGGTCGAACGCATGCGCTGGCGCTACGACGCGACCGCGCAGCGCTGGTGGCTGGTCAGCGGCCTGCCGAAGCTGCACGCGCCGTGAGCGGTTCGGCCCGACCCGTGGGCTGAACCGCAAGCGCTGCCGGCATCGGGATCTCCGCTGGCGGCAATCCGGCTCCGCTATCCTTGCGCGCGGCGCAGACTGCGCCGAATCCAGAACCCGAATGGCCTTGTCCCGCCGCCGCGATCCGCTCCCGTTCCGCCGCCGCTGGCTGCCCGGACTGGCGTGGCTGTGCCTCGCGCTGGTGCAACTGTTGCCGGCCGCGGCCGCGGCACCGGCGGACACCGAGGGTGCGGCGCGCGCGCTGGCGCAGATCCGCATCGACGGGCTGAACTTGAGCGCAGAGAGCCTGGCCCGCTCCGATCCGGCACGTGCCGAACAGATCGCTTCGGACGCCTTTGTCGCCGCGCGCGACCAGCACTACGAATTCGGGCGCGTCGAAGCGCTGCACAACCTCGGCCGCATCGCCCGCCTGCGCGGCCAGCTGCAAGCGGCCAGCGGCTATCTGGTCGAGGCACTGGGCGCCGCCGAGGTACTCGCGGATACGCGCCTGATCGCGAAGATCGGCAACAGTTATGGCGCCGTGCTGGAACGTCAGGGCCTCGATGCGGAAGCACTCGACCGTCACCAGCGCGTCCAGAACCTGTGGCGTGACCTTGATGACACCCCCGGCCTGATCGCCTCGTCGATCAACATCGCGCGCGTGTTCGAGCGTCGCCAGGCCTGGAACGATGCGCAGCGCCACTATGACGCCGCCTTGCAGCAGTACGACGCGTTCGCGACGCCGGAACTGGTGCCCGCCCAGGACATCGCCGGCATCTGGATGGGCCAGGGCCGCATCGCGCTGGGTCGCGGTCTGGTCGATCAGGCCGAATACGCGTTCACGCGCGCACTCAAGTTGCAGACCGAAAATCTCGACGTCGTCGGCGAAAGTGCGGCCCGCACCGGGCTGGCCCGGGTCGCGGCGGCGCGCGGCGACGAGAGCGCCGCGATCGGCGGATTCGAGCAGTCACTGACGCTGGCGACCCGCGTCGGCGCCCGCGCCGAAATGGTCGACGCGCTCGCCCAGCTCGGCCGCTGGCATCTGGATCGTGCCGGCGACGAGTTGTCCGGGGTCGCACGCCGCGAACATCTGCAGCACGCGCTGACGTTCACCCAGCGTGCGCTGCAACTCGGCCGTCAGGGCGAAAGCGATCGCTCGGTGCAGATCCTGCTGCATCGCCAGCTCGCCGACGCACACGAACTGCAGGGCGACAGTGCACGTGCACTGACCGACCTGAAGACCGCGCACGAACTGCGCGAGCGCCAGTTCCACGAACAGAGCGAGGCGCGTTATGCCCTGCTCGCGAATGCGTCGAACATGCGCGAGCGCGAGCGCGAACTGCTGGCCTTGCGCGCAGCGAGCGAGCAGCAGGGCGAGATCCTGGCGCGTGAGACCCTGCTCAAGCGTGCCCTGACCGCCGCCGTGATCCTGCTCGCCGGGATCGCCGTGCTGCTGGCCGTGCGCTTCGTCGAGAGTGGCCGGACCGCGCGCGAGCGCATCGCCGCCAACGAACGCCTGGCGACCGCGTTGCAGGCCGCCGAGCAGGCGCGCAAACGCGCCGAAGAGGCGGACCGCGTCAAGACCGAGATGCTCGGCATCGCCGCGCACGACCTGCGCAATCCGCTCAGTTCGATCATCGGCTTTGCCGACCTGATTCGCGCCGAACGCGAGTCGATCGACGATGCCCGACGCCATGCCAGCATCATCGTCGCTGCCGCCGAACGCACGCTCAAGCTGGTCGGCGACCTGCTCGAGTCATCGGTACTCGATGCCGGCCAGATCAAGCTGCAGCAGACGCCATGCGACCTGGCCGTGTTGCTCGCCGACGCGATCTCGCGGGTCGGCGGCCGCGCCCAGGCGAAGCAGCAGCAGATCGATTTCCGCGCCACCGCCGGTGCCATCGTGCTCGCCGATGTCGAACGCCTCGATCAGGTGTTCGAGAACCTGTTGTCGAACGCGGTGAAGTTCTCGCCGATGAAAGGCCTGATCGAAGTCTGGATCGAGCTTGATGCCGAACGCGCGCGCGTCGCGGTGCGCGACTATGGCCCGGGCCTGTCGGTCGACGACCGCCGCCAGTTGTTCCGGCGCTTCCAGCGGCTCTCGGCGCGTCCGACCGGGGGCGAGAGTTCGACCGGTCTCGGCCTGGCGATCGTGAAGGACCTGGTCGAACTGCACGGCGGCACGGTGCGCGCCGAATCGGACGGGATCGGTCGTGGCGCGACCTTCTTCGTCGAATTGCCACGCCTGCAGAATCCACCCCTGCGCATGGCGACCGCGGCCAACGAGACCGATCCGGCGCGTCAACGCGCCGGCTGATCGGTGGCCGCTGCGGGCAAGGTCGCGATGAAGGCGATGCGTGCATCGACGGTCATCGCCAGCAATTCCGCGTGGAACGCCTTGCGCTGCTCCGGTGCCATCCCGCGCAGGTGCGCCTGCAGGCGCTGGCGCTCGGCCGGGGTGAAGCGCGCCATCATGTCCTGGGTCGCGGCACGTTGCTCGGGCGGCACGTGTTGCAGCATGCGCTCGCGCGCGCCGATGCGCTGCTCGTCGCGCATGCCTTCGAGGTAGGCGCGGCGCTGTTGCGGCGACATGCCCTCGAAGCGCCGGCGCATCTGCTGGCGCTGTTCGGGATCGAGCTGCTGGAAGCGCTGGAAGGCGCCGCGCAATCGCTGCTGGTGCTCCGGCGGCAGTGCCCGGAAGGCGCGGTAACGCTCGCGGATGCGCCGCTTCTCGGCATCCGGCAACTTCTGCCAGTCGCCGAAGCGTTGCGCGGTACCGCGCTTTTCCTGCGGCGTCATCGCGTTCCAGCGTTGCGCCCCGAGGCGCAGGTTCTGCTGCGTTTCCGTCGGCAGGGTCGACCATTGCCCGGCGAACGGCATCAGCACCCGTTGTTCGGCCGGGGTCAGCGTGTCGAACGCGATGCCCGCCGCCGCCAGCATCGGTGCGGCCCACGTCATCAGCACGGCCAGCAGCAGGATGCGCAGGCTAGTCATCGGTCGGCGTGCTTTCGGGGCGGGGAAGGGCGTCATCGGTCTCGGGCGGGGCGGGTGAGGGAATGGGGGTCTCGGTGGCGTCGGCTGGATCGCGGGGCAATTCGCGCTCGACGCGAATCGGGTCTTCCGGCTGGCCCTGCGCGTCGGCGAATTCGGCGAGATAGAGCAGCAGCTCGGCACTCGGCGCATCCACCGCATCGCGGGCGCGCACGTCTAGCCCGATAGCGGCTGCGCATCCAGCCAGGCATAGAAATCGAGCTCCTCGTAGAGTTCGAGATTCTCGGTTCCGGCGAGCATGCTGAAGTCCTCCGGCAAGGTCCCGGCGCTCGGCGTCGGCAACGGCTCCGGCAGCAGTCGCGGCCAGATCGCGACCGCCAGGGCCAGCGAGAATGCGCTCGCCAGTGTCGCCGGCCACAGCCACGGCCGCGGCTTCGGCTTCGCGGCCGCTTGCAGGGCCACCTGGCGTGACTGGTTCAGTCGCGACAGGGTCGCCGCATCGAGATCGCGGGCGCGGTTGTCGAGCTGCTGGCGGATGCGTTCGGTCCACGGGTCCTCGTCGTGCTCAGCCATGATGATGCTCCAGTCGCGCGCGCAATGCCGTCATCGCGCGCGACAAATGGGTTTTGACGCTGCCTTCGCTGCACGCCATCGCGCGCGCCGTGTCGGCGACGTCGAAACCTTCCCAGATGCGCAGCAGGAAGGCCTGTCGTTGCCGGTGCGGCAAGGCGCGCAACGCGATGTCGAGCGCGTCGGCGGTCTCGAGGTCCGACACATGCTGGCAGGGTTGCGGCGCACGTGCGTCGGCGATGTTGGCGAGCGAATCCTCGTCGTCATCGCGTCCGCCGAGCCGCTCGATCCAACCGAACCAGCGCGAGCGCACCTGATGGCGGCGATGGAAATCGAGCACGCGGCTCTCGAGCACGCGATGGAACAACGGCGGCCAGTCTGCGGCGGGCTTGTCGCGGTAGTTGCGCACGAACGTGAGCATGCAGTCCTGGACGATGTCGAGGGCCTCCTCGCGATGTCCGACACCCAGCTCGGCGATGCGCAACGCACGCCGTTCGATTCCGCGCAGGAAGGCGTCCAACGCATCGTGGTTGCGCGCGGCCGGCGTGCCGGCGCGAGGCGTCGCGGGGCGGTCGCTGTCCATCCAGTGCATCGCCAAAGTGGGGGTCATTGTAGGGGCGCGTGTGGGAGTTTCGGTGACTACAACGCGGGACTTGAAAAGTGGTTGACAGGCGGTGCTTCAGCCGCTCTGCCGCATTCCAGCGCGGCCCCGGTTTGCGCGGTAGTTCACAGGCAGCGCGAAACCGGTCTAGGCAAAGTTTCACGTTCGTGACTTCACCTTCCTTTGCCAGTGCCCCATCCGCAACACATTGATTTCAAATGCTAAAAATATGTGGCTAGTTTTTGACCGGGCGAGTGGCAGGCCGCATCGGCACGCGCTTGGCGAGGCTTGTTGGATGATCCATCCACACAGTTATCCACAGAACATGTGGATAAGGCCATTTCTGACTGATAATCATAAGGTTGACGCACATTTCTCGACTGTATTGAATGATTGGCCGGAAACACGCCTCGGCAGGCCGAAATCGGACCCGATCCGGCTTGTGGAACCAGCCGCTAGACTGCGCGCCCGGCCTTCGATCGCTCCCATGCCCGATGTCTTGCGCGTGGCCGTGCCCGCGCCGCTCCCCGAACTGTTCGACTACCTGCCGCCCGCCGGCACCGCGTCTGCGCAGATCGCGGTCGGTGCGCGCCTGCGCGTCCCATTCGGGCCGCGCGAGCTGATCGGGATCGTGGTCGAGCACGCCCAGGTGGCTGCACACCCGAAGCTGCGTGCAGCGCATGCGCTGTTCGATCCGCTGCCGGTCTTTCCGGCGCCGTTGTGGCGCAGTTTGCTGTGGGCGGCGCGTTACTACGCCTACCCGCTCGGCGAAGCCCTGGCCAGCGCATTGCCGGCACCGGTGCGCGATCGCCTCGAGCGCGCCCCGACCCATCGCGACCTGGTGTTGCGCCTGCTGCCCGATGCCGCGCGTCGCGCACAGCTGCGTCCGGGTTCGGCGCCGGCAGCGATGTACGACGCGCTGCTCGACGGCCCGATCGGCTGGTCGATCCTGCGCGCACAGTTGCCGCAGGCGGCAACGGCGAAACGTCGGCTGCTGCAGCTGGGACTGGTCGATACGCTGTCGCTCGACGATGCGCCACGGCGCTTCGTCACCCGCGCGCCGGCACTCAACGCCGCGCAGCAAGCGGCGGTCGCGCAGATCGCCACGACCTTGGGCGGGTTTGCGACCACCCTGCTCGAAGGCATCACCGGCAGCGGCAAGACCGAGGTGTATCTCGCGGTGATCGAACAGGTGCTCGCGCGCGGCGAGCAGGTGCTGGTGCTGGTGCCGGAGATCGGCCTGACACCACAGACCCTGGCGCGGTTCCGCGAACGTCTCCCGGCACCGGTGCTCGCGTGGCATTCGGGCCTCGCCGACGGCGCGCGCGCGCGCGCCTTCGAACGTGCCCGCGCCGACACGCCGCTGGTGGTGATCGGCACGCGCTCCGCGGTCTTCGCGCCCTTGCCGCGACTCGGGTTGATCCTGATCGACGAGGAACACGATGCCTCGTTCAAGCAGCATGAGGGCTTTCGCTATCACGCCCGCGATGTCGCCCTCGTGCGTGCCAAGCACAGCGCCGTCCCGGTCGTGCTCGGCAGCGCGACCCCGGCGCTGGAGAGTCTTGCCAACGTCGTGCGTGGCCGCTATCGCCACGCGCGTCTCGACGCCCGCGCCGGCGACGCGCGACCGCCGTCGGTCGAGATCGTCGACCTGCGCCGCGAGCACATCCAGGATGGACTGGGTGCGCGTGCCCTGACGGCGATCCGGTCCGCGATCGAACGCGGCGAACAGGCGCTGGTGTTCCGCAATCGACGCGGCTTCGCGCCGGTGCTGCACTGCATCGACTGCGGCTGGCACGGCGACTGCGAACGATGTGAACGTCCCTACACGTTGCACCGCGGCCGCGCCCGCCTGGTCTGCCATCACTGCGGGCGCGAGCAGAAACTGCCGACGCAATGCCCAGCTTGCGGCGGCGACAGCCTGACGCCGGTCGGCATCGGCACCGAGCGTCTCGAGGCCGCACTGTCGCAGCGCTTTCCCGAGGTGCCGGTGTTGCGACTGGACCGCGACAGCGCGCGCAGTGCCGACCAGTTCGAGCGCGTGCTCGCGCGCGCCCATGCCGGCGAGCCCTGCATCCTCGTCGGCACGCAGATGCTGGCAAAGGGCCATGACCTGCACGGGGTCACGATCGCGGTGATCGCCGATTCCGATGGCGGCCTGTACAGCGCCGATCCGCGCGCCGGTGAACGCTTCGCGCAGCTCGTGATCCAGGTCGCCGGGCGTGCCGGGCGCGGCGCGCGGCGCGGGCTAGTGCTGATCCAGACGCACCACCCCGAGCACGCCTTGTTCCGGACCTTGCTCGATGGCGGTTATCCGGCCTTTGCGCATGCGGAACTGCGCCTGCGCGAAGCACTGGCCTTGCCGCCGTATTCATCGCAGGCGCTGTTGCGTGCCGAGGCGCGCGAACGCGCGCAGATCGAGCAGTTCCTGCGCGATGCCGCCGCCGAGTTGAACCACGACGGCGTCACCGTCGCCGGCCCGTTGCCGGCACCGCATGCACGCCGTGCCGGCTATGAACGTGCGCAGCTGCTGCTCGAAGCACCGCAGCGGCGTGACTTGCACCTCGCGCTCGAGCACCTGCTGCCGACGCTGTACCGGCATCCGCTGGCGCGCCGCATCCGCTGGTCGCTCGACGTCGATCCGGTCGCGATCGACTGAGCGCTTGCCAGACGCGTCGCGATCGCGACACTAGGGCCATGACCGATGCTCCCTATCCGCGCGACCTGATCGGCTACGGCCGCCATCCGCCACACGCACGCTGGCCGGGCGATGCCCGCATCGCCGTGCAATTCGTGCTGAATTACGAGGAAGGCGGCGAGAACTGCGTTCTGCACGGCGACGGCGGCTCGGAGCAATTCCTGTCCGAAATCATCGGCGCCGCGAGTTATCCGGATCGTCACCTGAGCATGGAGTCGATCTACGAGTACGGCTCGCGCGTCGGCGCCTGGCGCATCCTGCGCGAGTTCGAGAAACGCGCCTTGCCGCTCACCGTCTTCGGCGTCGCGATGGCGATGCAGCGACATCCGGAATTCGTGCAGGCCTGCACCGAGGTCGGCCACGAAATCGCGGCGCACGGCTGGCGCTGGATCCACTACCAGAACATCCCCGAGGACATCGAGCGCGAGCACCTGGAGCGCGCGGTCGCGATCCAGCGCGCGCTCACCGGTGCCGCGCCGCTCGGCTGGTACACCGGCCGCGACTCACCCAACACGCGTCGCCTCGTGGTCGAGCACGGCGGCTTCGAATACGACAGCGACTACTACGGCGACGACTTGCCGTTCTGGCGCGACGTCGAGATTTCCGACGGATCGCGCCGGCCGCATCTGGTCGTGCCCTACACGCTCGACACCAACGACATGCGTTTCGCGACGCCGCAGGGCTTCAACACCGCGGCGCACTTTTTCGACTACCTGCGCGACAGCTTCGACACGCTCTATGCGGAAGGCGCGGACACGCCGCGGATGATGTCGATCGGCATGCACTGCCGCCTGCTCGGGCGGCCCGGGCGCATCGTCGCGCTGCAGCGTTTCCTCGACCATGTCGAACGCCACGACCGCGTCTGGGTGTGCCGGCGCATCGACATCGCAAGGCACTGGAAGGCGACGCACCCGTACGTCGCGTCGCCCTAGCTGGCGAGCGCCTCGACCGCTTCGGCCGCCGCCAGCCAGCGCGCTTCGGCTTCGTCGAGCTTGCGCCGTGCCTCGGTCTGGCGCTGGGTCGCGGCGAGGACCTTGAACTTGTCCTGGTTGAAGAAACCCGGCGCGGCGACTTCGGCATCGGCCGACTGCATCGCCTGCTGCAGCTGCTCCAGCTCGGACTCGGCTTTCTTCAGGGCATCGCGCAGCGCGCGCTCCTGCTTCTTCTGCGCCTTGTCGTTCTGCCGCGGCGAGCGTTCGGAACCGCCCGCCTTCGTGCTTCCCGCGTCATTTCGCGGTGCATTCCCGCGCGTGCTCAGCCACTTCGCGTAATCGTCGAGGTCGCCGTCGAATTCCGAGACGGCACCGTCGCAGACACGGATCAACTGGTCGCAGGTGGCACCGACGAGATGGCGGTCATGCGACACCAGCACGACCGCGCCATTGAAGTCCTGCAGCGCGAGCTCGAGCGCCTGGCGCATGTCGAGGTCGAGATGGTTGGTCGGTTCGTCGAGCAGCAGCAGGTTCGGCTTGCGATACACGACCATGGCCAGCGCCAGTCGTGCCTTCTCGCCGCCCGAGAACGGCGCCACCGGTTCGAACACGCGATCGCCGACGAAGTTGAAGCTGCCGAGCACGCTGCGCAGCTCCTGCTCGCCCTTCTTCGGATCGAGCAGCTTGAAGTGCTCGAGCGGCGACAGGTTCGGGTGCAACTGTTCCAGCTGGTGCTGCGCGAAATAGCCGACGCGCAGGTCCGGATGCCGCGTCATCTCGCCACCGCGGATGTCGAGCTCGCCCGCGAGCAGCTTCACCAGCGTCGATTTGCCTTCGCCGTTCGGCCCGACCAGGCCGATGCGCTGGCCCGGTTCCAGGCTGAGCTTGATGCCGGCCAACACGGTGCGCTCGCCGTAGCCGACGGCGGCATCGTGCAAGCGGATCAGCGGCGAGGGCAAGCGGTCCGGCTGCGGGAAATCGAAGCTGAACTCGCTGTCGGCCATCACCGGCGCGACCAGCTTGATGCGCTCGATCATCTTCACGCGCGACTGCGCCTGACGCGCCTTCGCGGCACTCGCCTTGAAGCGGTCGACGAAACTCTGCAGGTGCGCGATCGTGCGTTGCTGCGCCGCCGACACCGCGGCCTGCTGCGCCAGACGATCGGCACGCAGGCGCTCGAACTGCGAATAGTTGCCGGTGTACAGCGTCGCCCGGCTCTCGGCCAGGTGCAGGGTATGCGTGCAGACCGCGTCGAGGAATTCGCGGTCATGCGAAATCAGCAGCAAGGTGCCTTCATAGGCGAGCAGCCAGTTCTGCAGCCAGACCACGGCATCGATGTCGAGATGGTTGGTCGGCTCGTCGAGCAGCAGCAGGTCGGCCCGCGTCATCAGCACGCGCGCCAGGTTCAGGCGCATGCGCCAGCCGCCGGAAAACGAATCGACCGGATTGTTGATGGTGTCCGGCTTGAAACCGAGGCCGTCGAGCATCCGCGCCGCGCGTGCCGCAGCGGCATAGCCGCCGATCGCGTGCAGACGCTCATGGCCATGGCCGATGCGGTCGGCATCGTGGCTGATCTCGGCCTCGCGCAGATCGGCTTCGACCGCGCGCAACTCGGCATCGCCGTCGAGCACGTACTCGATCGCCGGCGCCGTGGTGTGCGGCATCTCCTGCGCCACCGAGGCGATCAGCAGGTTGCGGGGCAAGGACACATCGCCCTGGTCGGGCGAAATCTCGCCCTGGATGAGCGCGAACAGGCTGGACTTGCCGGTGCCGTTGCGGCCGACGAAACCGACGCGCTGGCCACGGTGGATGGTCGCGGACAAGCCGTCGATGAGCACCCGCGGCCCACGCCGCAGGCGGAGATTGGAGAAACTGAGCATGGCCTTAGTCTAGCGGGCCAAGCCTGAATCCCGATGGCCTGAACGCGAGGGTCCGTGGCGATATTGACTCGGCGTCACGCCGGCCCAGCGCTTGAAGGAGCGCGCGAAGTTGCTGGCATCGGCGTAACCGAGGCGCTCGGCGATGTGTTCGACCGGCAGGTCGGTGTGGCGCAGCCAGAAGCGGGCGCGTTCGCTGCGCAGTTCATCGACCAGCTGCCGCAGGCTCAGGCCTTCCGCAGCGAGGTGGCGGAACAGGCTGCGCACGGAGACGTGCAGCTGAGCCGCGATCTCGTCCGCACCCGGCGGGTGTTCGGCACTGGCCGCGAGCAGCATGCGCACGCGCTCGCCGACGCGCCGGCGTTGCTGGGCCGCGTCGAGCAGGCGTGCACATTCGCGCTCGGCCCGCGCATGATCATCGGCGTCGGCGGTGAGGCAGGGCCGTTCGAGCACGCTCGCCGGGAACTGCATGCGCAGGTTCGACCCCCGTTCGAAGTCCACGCGACCTTCCAGGTGATCGCCGTAGCGCTCGGACCAGGTCGGCGCCGGACCGGGCAACCGATAGCGCGCCGCCGACAGCGAAGAACCCGACAGCGACTGCAGGACGCGCTCGATGATCACCAGCATGGCGTCGTAGGCGAAGCCGCGCACGCTGCCGAGATCGAGTGCGGCGGCGATCACGAGTTCGCCGCCGTCGCGCGTGCGCTGCCAGTTGAACTGCAGTGCGCGCGTGCGCAGCGCCGCGAATCGCGCGATCGTCTGCAAGGCCTCGCCGAGATGGCCACTCGCGGATGCGGCGGCGCCGACCAGGCCATGGGTGTGCACCTGCGCCGCGGCACCGAGTTCGAGACCGAGCCAGGGCGTCGCGGTCGCGGCAATGGCGCCGGCGATGATCTCGCGCGCGACCCCGAGCGGCACCATCTCCTCGTCACCACCGCCCTGCTTCAACGCCGCCGCTTCGACGCCGCGTCGCGCCAGCACCGCACCGAGCACGCGCAGATAGACCGGATGGAAGGCCGGCTGCAGTGCATCCGAAGACGCGCGGCCGGACATTCGACGCGCGCCCATCGCGCCGGCTCAGCCGACCTGCTTCGGCAGCGGGTCCATGAACACGATCAGGAACGTGGCGACCGGACCCAGCAGCAACGACAGCAGCCACCAGTTCAAGCCGCTGCGGCCCTTGCCCTGTGCCAGTCCGGCATTGACCAGGGACAAGGTGCCCCAGCCGACGAAATAGGAACCATTGCTCAAGTCCATGACCGCGTGCCTCGATGAAAGCGTGGGGTCGATGATGCGCGGGCAACCGCGCCGGAACAAGCGCCGACTGGCAGGAAATGACGATGGATTGTCGGGATCGGCGCTGTTGCATGGCGCCGTTCGTGTCCATGCTGTCGATCATCCCGACCTGTGGCCACCCTCCCGTGAGCGCCATCCTCGAATCCGATTCCGGCTATCACGACCGCAAGCGCGCGGCCTGGCTGTTGTCGATGCTGATCCCCTTGCTGGCGGCGGCCGGACCGGCGCTGTACGTGGCCAGCGGCGAAGCATGGACGCTGTGGCTGCCGGTGCTGCTGTTCTACGTGCTGCTGCCATTGGCCGACCTCGCGTTCGGCGAGGATCGCAGCAACCCGCCGGAATCGGCGATGGCGGCACTCGATGTCGATCCCTATTACCGCGTCATTGCCTGGCTGATGGTGCCGCTGCTGTGGATCGCCTTCGTGTTCGCGGCCTGGTTCGTCGCGCGTCACGAACTGCCTTGGCATGGCCTCGTCGCGGTGACCATCGCGACCGGCGTCATCGGCGGCTTCTGCATCAACATCGGCCATGAACTCGGCCACAAGCGCAGCACCTTCGAGCGCTGGCTCGCGAAGCTGGTGCTGGCACCGACCGGTTACGGCCATTTCCACGTCGAACACAATCGCGGCCATCATCGCGACGTCGCGACCGCGGACGATCCGGCCTCGTCACGGCTCGGCGAGTCGATCTGGCAATTCCTGCCGCGCGAAATGCCGGGAGCATGGCGTCGCGCCTGGCGACTGGAGCGCGAACGCATGCACGCGATCGGGCGCGCACGCTTCAGCCTGCACAACGACATCGTCCAGACCACGTTGATCACGACGGCGCTGTGGACGGCGTTGGTGCTGTGGCTGGGCGTCGCGGTGCTGCCATTCCTGTTGGCCGCCTCGTTCTGGGCCAACTTCCAGCTGACCAGCGCCAACTACATCGAGCATTACGGCATCGCCCGCAAGCGCCTCGCGAACGGTCGCCACGAGCCGTGCAGGCCCGAGCATTCCTGGAACAGCAACCACATCGTCTCGAACTGGGCGCTGTTCCACCTGCAACGCCATTCCGACCACCACGCGAACGCGACACGGCGCTACCAGTGCCTGCGCCATTTCGACGCGGCGCCGCAGTTGCCGACCGGCTACTTCGGCATGTTCCTGCTCGCCTACGTCCCGCGGCTGTGGTTCCGGGTGATGAATCCGCGTCTGGTCGCAATGGTCGGGCGCGACCCGGAGCGCATCAACTTCCAGCCTTCGCAACGCGAACGACTGATGCGCGAGTTCGGGCTCGCCTGACACCGGCCGCGCGAGCGGGCATGCTCTGCGCCTTGTTCCGAAGGCAGACGACGCATGCGCGACCCCCGCTACGACCTGTTGTTCGAACCGGTGCAGATCGGCCCGGTGCGGACGAAGAACCGCTTCTACCAGGTGCCGCATTGCAACGGCATGGGCCACGCCTATCCGAAGACGCTGGCGCGCATGCGCGGCATCAAGGCCGAGGGTGGCTGGGGCGTGATCTGCACCGAGGAGGTCGAGATTTCGCCGCAGTCCGAGATCGCCCCGCATCACGAGGGCCGACTCTGGGATGAACGCGACATCCCGGCGCTGCGCTTGATGACCGATGCCGTGCACGCGCACGGCGCGCTCGCCGGCATCGAGCTGATGTTCAACGGTTACGCGACGCCGAACCGCTATAGCCGCGACATCCCGATCGCACCCTCGCACCTGCCGGTGCGCGGCAGCGATCCGATCCAGGCGCGCACCGCGACGAAACGCGACATCGCCGACGTGCGCCGCTGGCATCGCAATGCCGCACTGCGTGCGCGTGATGCCGGCTTCGATCTGGTCTACGTCTATGCCGGCCACGATCTCGGCATGCCGATGCACTTCCTGTCGCGACGCACCAACCGGCGCAGCGACGAGTACGGCGGCTCGCTCGAGAATCGCGCGCGCCTGCTGCGCGAGCTGATCGAGGACACCAAGGACGCGGTCGGCGATCGCTGCGGCGTGGTCGTTCGCCTCGCCGTCGACCAGTTGCTCGGCACCGGGGGCATCACCGCGGAAAGCGAAGGCCGCGACGTGATCGCGATGCTGGCCGAGTTGCCGGACCTGTGGGACGTGAACATCGCCGACTGGCGCAACGACAGCCAGACCGCGCGCTTCTCCGGCGAAGGCTTCCAGGAGCGCTACATCGCGCAGGTGAAGTCGCTGACCACGAAGCCGGTGGTCGGTGTCGGCCGCTACACCTCGCCGGACGCGATGGTGCGCGTGATCCGATCCGGGATCATGGACCTGATCGGCGCGGCGCGCCCGTCGATCGCCGATCCGTTTCTGCCGCGCAAGATCGAGGAGGGCCGCCTCGATGACATCCGCGAATGCATCGGCTGCAACATCTGCGTCACCGGCGACAACGATTGCGTGCCGATCCGCTGCACGCAGAATCCGACCATGGGCGAGGAATGGCGGCGCGACTGGCATCCGGAACGCATCGCCGCAAGGCGCAGCGAGCGATCGCTGCTGGTGGTCGGTGCCGGGCCCGCCGGCCTGGAGTTGACGCGCGCACTCGGGCAGCGTGGCTACGAGGTGACGCTGTGCGAGGCCGAGACCGAAGCCGGCGGCCGCTTGCGCTTCGAGTCGAAACTGCCCGGGCTGGCGACCTGGCAACGCGTCGTCGACCATCGCCTGTCGCAGATCACGAAGATGCAGAACGTGCAGTTCCTGCGCGGTCACGCGGTCAGCGCCGACGACTTGCTCGCCTTCGGTGCGTCGGCGATCTTCGTCGCGACAGGATCGCAATGGCGCGTTGACGGGCTTGGGCGCACGCATCGCCAGTCGATCCTCGATGCCGTGTCGTCGCACGTGCTTTCGGCCGATGCCGCGTTGCGCGGCGCGACGGCGCAAGGTCCGCTGCTGATCTACGACGACGACCATTACGTCCTCGCCGGCGCACTCGCCGAACGCTATGCGCGCGACGGCGTGAGCGTGCATTACGTGACGCCCGCGACCAAGGTCTCGGAATGGACCGAGCAGACGATGGAGCAGTCGCGGGTGCAGCAACGCCTGATCGAACTCGGCGTGCAGATCCACACGGCTCGCGAGATCGCGACCGTCGAGGCCGTCGGTGACGGACTGCGCGTCGAACTCGCCTGCATCTACGGTGGCCGTCGCCAGGTCATCGCGGCACGATCGCTGCTGCCGGTGACGATGCGCGATCCCGACGATGCCCTGTATCAGTCCTTGCTGACCCGCGAGGCCGAATGGCACGACGCCGGCGTGCACGAGGTGCATTGCATCGGCGATGCGCTCGCGCCGGGCACGGTGGCTGCGGCGGTGTATGCAGGGCACAAGGCGGCGCGTGCCTTCGACGAACCGGCACCGGACCCGGACGCCGTGCCCTTTCTGCGCGAACGCATCGCGCTCGATTGATGGCGATCGCGGGTCGGTCGTGCGGGTCGCGGAATCCGACGCCCTTGGTTCGGAGCCGGTGCTCGTTGCCTTCAGTGCACCCAGCGCCCCGCGCGCCGGCGCAGCAGCGGCTTCGGTTGCGGTTCGGGCGCGGCGCCCTCGTCGCGGGTCGGGGGCTGTTCGCGCCAGTACTGCTGGACGTCGGCGACCGCACCGCTGATGGCGCGCAGCAACTGTTCGCGATCCTCCTCGTCGAGTGCGGCCAGCTGCTCGGTGGTATCCGATTCGAACAGGCCTTCGTCGGCCGAGATGCGGATGATCGGATCGAGCAGATCCATCAGCCGAGGGTCGCTGCTCATGCGCGACTCCCAGACGCCCGAACGCAGGTCGATGCCGATGCTGAAGCCTTCGCACCAGCCGACCGCGGCGAGATCGGCGCTGCCGTCTTCTTCCTCGTATTCGCCGAAGATCGGTTCGTAGGTCAGGCCTTCGAGTTCCTGCACCACCGAGTTGTACAGGCGCACCAGCAAGCTGAGGATGCGATTGGCCTGATCGGCGTCGTCGAAGCCGCTTTCCTCGTCGATGACATGCGGCAGCCACTCGCTGGCGGTCACGGGCTCGGGTCCGGCGACGATCGCCGAGAGCAGGCCGTGCACGCCATCCAGCATCAGGCCATCCGGACCCGGATGCGCGACCAGGTAATCGTGCAGCTCGTCGAGTTCACCGGCATCGAGTCCATAGGGCGTGCTGTGCGGCATTGCGGCTTCGTGCGTTCCATCACGCCCGGGCGGACGCGTCGCGTTGCAGTGTAGCGGTGCCTGCGCCACTTGGAGAAAGCGGGTCCGGCCACGCACAATCGCCCGTCCTTCTGGAGATGCCGATGTTGCTCGGTCTGCCCCGCAAGTCGCCCGACCGCACCCTGGGTCTGGCGCTGATCCTGATCACGCTGGCGATGCTGGTGGCGTCCGGCATCCATCCGACCGATCGCCTGACCTGGTGGATGGAGGTGATCTGGGTCGTCGTCGGCCTGCCCTTGATCCTGTTGGCATGGCCGCGCTTTCCGCTGACGCGCCTGCTTTGCGTGCTGCTCGTGATCCATGCCGGCATCCTCGTGCTGGGCGGGCATTACACCTATGCCAAGGTGCCGCTGGGCGACTGGTTCCGCGAGTGGTTCGATCTGTCGCGCAACCACTACGACCGACTCGGTCATTTCGCGCAGGGGTTCGTCCCGGCCATCCTCGCCCGCGAGCTGCTGTTGCGGCGCACCGGGCTGAAGGCGGGCGCCTGGCTGTTCTACCTGTGCGTGAGTTGCGCGCTCGCGTTCAGCGCCTTCTTCGAGATGATCGAGTGGTGGGCGGCGGTGATCATGGGTGGTGCGGCCGAAGCCTATCTCGCCACCCAGGGCGACATCTGGGACACGCAATGGGACATGTTTCTGGCGATGTGCGGCGCGATCCTGTCGCTGCTCTTGCTGTCGCGCCAGCATGACCGCGAGCTGGGCCTGTCGCGTTGAAGCCGGAGATCCTACACGTCGCGTCGGCCGATGGCGCCAACGCCGAACTGATCGTGCACCCCTCCGCACGCGGCGAGTTCATCTACTGGCTGCCCGCGCTCGGCGTGACCGCGCGCCACTACGCGCGCTTCGCCGAGCTGCTGGCGATCGAAGGCATCGGGCTCGCGCGGCACGAGTGGCGGGGTGCCGGTTCAAGCAACCGGCGCGCACGGCGCGGCGTCGACTGGTCGTATCGCGATCTGCTCGCGGACGTCGTCGCGGGCATCACCCTGCTGCGGTCGCAACATCCCGAAGCGCGCATCTGGGTCGGCGGACACAGTCTGGGCGCGCAATTCGCCGCACTCGCCCTCGCACGCGATCCGTCGCTGGCCGGCGTCGTCATCGTCGCCAGCGGCACGCCGTACTGGCGCAGTTTTCCTTGGTGGCAGCAACCGATCCTGCTCGGCGTGTTCGCCTGGTTCCGCTTGCTGTCGGACGTGTTCGGCTATTTCCCCGGTCGTCGCACCGCCTTCGCCGGCAACGAGGCACGCTCGGTCATCCACGACTGGATCCGCAGCGGTCTGAGCGGCCGCTATCGCCACGCCTGGCCTGAAGGCGATCTCGACGCCGAGCTGCGCGAACGCCGGCATCCGCTGCTCGCCATCCACCTGCGCGATGACCGCTTCGCGCCGACGTCATCCTTCGACGCACTCGTCGCGCGACTGCCGAAAGCAGCGGTGCACCGCCACGACCTCGTTCCCGCCGACTTTTCATCCGGTGTCGCCGATCACTTCTCGTGGATGAAGGATCCGGCGCCCATCGCTTCCAGGGTCAGCGCCTTCCTCGCCGCGCGAAGGGACTGAGGGCCCGGACGGAAGCAGTGCTCACGATCAGTGCAGCCGCTCGTCCGACCGGCGCTCGCGCTGCGGAAAGACGATGACGGTGCCGCGACGTCCGTCGTCATCGTCGCGTGCGCTGCGTGGTCCGTCCCAGATCGGGGTGATGTGGTCGGGGCTGGGGAGTTCGGTCTCGGCGCGCAGGCGTTCGGCTTCGCGTTCGAGCTCTTCCTCGATCTCCCACGAATACTTGCGTCGCGGCGGGGCCGGGTCGCGTTTGCGCAGCAGCACCGCCGCGATCACGCCGCCGATGGCACCGCTCAGATGGTATTCCCAGGACACGCCGGGCTCGCGCGGCAGGATCGTGAGCAGCATGCCGCCGAAGAACATGAAGGCGATGAAGGCGGCGGCGATCGAGGTGCGGTCGCGGCGAATCAGTCCGGAGACGAACACGAAGAACATCAGCCCGTGGGTGACGCCACTGGCGCCGATGTGGAACGAACTGCGTCCGATCAGCCAGGTGCCGATTCCGGCCACCAGCCAGAGCAGCGGCACCGCGATGCGTGATCCTTGCGGATAGCGGTACAAGGTCAACACGCCAAGGATGAACAGACCGAAGCTGTTGCCGAGCAGGTGTTCGAGCGAGCCGTGCAACAGCGGCGCCGTGACGATGCCGATCAGATGTGCAGGATCACGCGGATGAATCGAGAACGCGCGCAGGTCGAGGTTGAACTGGTGTTCGGCCCACCACAATGCCGCCAGACCGACGATGAACAACGCGACGCCGATCATGACGCGATGGAAGCGCTGGGCATCTCGGCGCAGTTGGGCCGGCGTCGGCGGCGGTGGCGGAGTCAGATCAATCACCCGGACAGGGTGGGGTCGACCGCGGGCGGTGCAAGGGGCCGGTCTTGAAGCTCGGCCGTTCGCCCACGAAAAAGGGCGCCCCCGAAGAGGCGCCCCTGGTGTCGAGCGGTGTTGCCGGGATCAGCCGCGACGGGCGCGCAGACCCAGGGTGAACATGCCCATCAGCAAGGCCGAGAGCACCAGCAGGATGCGCGAACCATCACCGAAGGCGGGAAC
>DATMVT010000318.1:0-1646 GCA_035562895.1 Patescibacteria group bacterium
GCCCGCCCGACAACTGGTTCGGGTACAGGTCCTTCTTGCCGACGATCTGGAAACGATCGAGCACGTCGCCGACGCGTGCCGCGCGTTCCTTGGCCGGCACGTCGCGATACTGCAGCGGCAAATCGAGGTTCTCGGCCACGGTCAGGTCGTCGATCAAGTGGTAGTGCTGGAAGATGAAGCCGACCTTGTCGCGCGCAAAGGCCTGGCGCTGCTTGGCGTTCATGCCCTGCACCTTCTGGCCATCGAAGATGAATTCGCCCGACCAGTCGTGATCCATCATGCCGAGCACGTTGAGCAGGCTGGTCTTGCCCGAGCCCGACGGCCCGGTGATCGACACGAAGTCGCCTTCCGGGATGTCGAGCTTGATGTTGCGCAGCACCCAGCTGCGACCGCTGCTGACGGGATAGGAACGTTCGAGGTTGCGCAGTTCGATCATGGGTCGACTCATTCGTAGCGAAGCGCCGTCATCGGCGAGATGCGCGCGGCGCGGCGCGCGGGGAACCAGCTGGCGCTGAAGATCGCGACCGCCAACACCAAGGCGGCCGCCGCGAACGCGATCACGTCGCCGGCAACGAGGCCGAACACCAGTCCGGACACGGCCAGCGCCAGGGCGATGGCGAAGACCAGGCCGACGACCAGACCGATCGCGCCGAGACGCAGGCCGCGCCGCAACACGTCGCGCTCGATGCGCGCCGGCGTGGCGCCCATCGACAGGCGCACGCCGATCTCGCGGGTGCGGCTGGCGACGAAGTAGGCGATCAAGCCATAGGTGCCGATGCCGGCCAGCAACAGGCCGAGTGCCCCGAGCGCGCCCGCGACCGTGCTCGCGACGCGCTGCGGCAGCAAGTTCAGCGCCACGGTGTCGGCCAGTGCATGCAGCGACGGCTTGGGCAGGTTGGCATCGACACGGGTGCTGGCGTCGCGGACGATGCGCGCGATCTCGTTCTGCGGCAGCGTGCTGTGCACGAGCAGCGTGTACTGGCCGGCGTCGCGCTGCCAGGTCGGCACGTAGAGGAAGGGCTTGTTGCTCTCGGACAGCCGTGAATATCGGCTGTCGGCGGCGACGCCCACCACCCGCAATTGCCCGGATTCGACGCCGTCGTACTTGAAGCTGCGACCGAGCGCCGATTCGGCGCCGAACAAGGCCGTGGCCAGCGACCGGTTGATGATCGCGACCGGGTCGCCGCTGGCATGTCGGGCACGGCTGAAGGCTTCACCTTCGACGGCGATGTCGAGCGTGCGGAAATAGTCTTCGGACACGATGTCGGTGGCGGCATAACGCACGTCTTCCGGCGTGTTCTCGTCGCCGATCTCACCCAGCACCATCTCCGAGCCCGACAGCGGCACCACGCGCGCATAGGCCACGCTCTCGATGCCGGGATTGTTGCGGATCGCTTCGGCGATGTCGTACGCGACCTGCTGCTGGCGCGGGTTGTCGTAACCAGTGGGTTCGAGGTCGAGGTCGGCGGTATGGACACCGTCCACGCGGAATCCGAGTTCGATCGCATGGGCACGATCCAGTGCGCGCAGGAACAGCGCCGACGCGACCAGCAGCACCAGGGTCAACGCCACCTGCGCGACCACCAGGAATTCGCGACTACGGCTGCGCGACGCCACGACGCCGCGCGAGGCTTCGCCCAAACGCC
>DATMVT010000319.1:0-7903 GCA_035562895.1 Patescibacteria group bacterium
CGAAGCCGACCGCGGTCACCGCCAGCACCGCCAGCATCAGCGCCGCGAACAGCACGCGCAGCTCGCCCGAGGCGAGGTCGCGGCGCAGTTGTCGCCACGACATGCGCAGCAACCCGGCCGTCGCGTTCATGCGCGCGCGACCAGGCGGCCGCCGTCGAGCCGCAGCTGGCGGTCGCAGCGCGCGGCCAGGCGTTCGTCATGGGTGACGAGGATCAAGGTCGCACCCTCGGCGCGGTTCAACTCGAACAGCAAGTCGGCGATGACGCGCCCGGTCGCGGTGTCGAGGTTGCCGGTCGGCTCGTCGGCGAACAGGATCTGCGGCCGGGCGACGAAGGCGCGCGCGATCGCGACGCGTTGCTGTTCGCCACCCGAGAGTTGGCGCGGATAGTGGTCGAGGCGCTCGCCGAGGCCGACGCGCGAAAGGATCTGCGCGGCCGGCGTCTCGGCGTCGTCGATGCCGGCGAGCTCGAGCGGCAACATCACGTTTTCGAGGGCGGTCAACGCCGGCAACAACTGGAAATTCTGGAACACGAAGCCGATGCGCTCGCTGCGCAGCTTCGCGCGCGCGTCCTCGTCGAGGGCGGCGAGGCCGGTGCCGGCGATGCGCACGTCGCCGGCACTGGCGACATCGAGCCCGGCCAGCAGCGCGAGCAGGGTCGACTTGCCCGAGCCTGAGGCACCGACGATCGCGACCGATTCGCCGCCGGCGATGCGGAACGAAACGTCGTCAAGGATGGTCAGTTCACGGCCGGGCAGGGCGACGCGGCGGGTCAGGCCGTGCACCTCGATCAGCACGGGTGCGGGGTTCACGTCGGGGGTGGCATGCTCGCGTACGGCATTCATCGTCGGTCCGGCATCGGCTACAGGCAAAGGAACAGGAATCATGCGGCCACTCTCGCGGATTGCAATTCAAGCTTTCGTCATGGTCGCGCTGCTGTGCGCCGCGGCCGTGCACGCGGCCACGACAGGACGTGTGCTGGTGTTCGGCGACTCACTGTCCGCGGCCTACAACCTCGCACCGGAGCAAGGCTGGGTACATCTGCTCGATCAGGCCTTGCAGACGCGGGGATGGCGGGTCGCGAACGCCAGCATCAGCGGCGAGACCACCGCCGGCGGCGCGGCGCGCATCGAGGCGGTCCTCGCCGAACAGGCGCCGGATGTCGTCATCGTCGAACTCGGCGCCAACGACGGCCTGCGCGGCCTGCCGCTCGACCATGCCGGGCAGAACCTGGCACGCATCATCACCGCCGCGAAGGCGCGCGACGCCAAGGTGCTGCTCGTCGGCATGGAATTGCCCCCGAACTACGGTCCCGACTACACCGCGCAGTTCCGGCAAATGTATGTCGACGTGGCACGCGAACACGGCGCGACGCTGCTGCCGTTCCTGCTCGCTCCGATCGCGGAAGACCGCAGCAACTTTCTCGATGACAACCTGCATCCGACCGCTGAAGCGCAGCCCCGCTTGCGCGACCATGTGCTCGAGGCGTTGAGGCCGCTCATGCAGTGATTTTGCGATCGATTGGTCGTCACTAGGATTCGAAGCCGTTCTCGAAAATGTCGACCTGCAACTGTGCTTCGACGGCCCCGATGTCGGCTTGCAGGGTGCTGGTCGGCGGGACGTCGACGCTGTAGGGGCGGCCGTAGAAGTCGCGGTTCTGGGTGCCGGGCGGGGCGGTGCAGGCATCGCGCAGGTTCGCGTGGGTCGGCGCGTAGCTGGCGTCGACACTGAAATTGGCGGCGAGGTTGTACGTGCCGGTGGCGACGTTGTTGACGACGGTGTGGCCGCTGAAGTTGGTCGTGGTGTTGACGAAGTAGCCGCACCAGTAGCGCCGGAAGTTCGTGGTCGGCGTGCTGCCTTCGAATTCGACCGCGCGCGGCGTGCCGACCGTCGAGCTGAACGCGCTGGCCTGGGCATAGCCGATGCCGGTGTTGTCGACGAGCGGGGTCGAACCGAGGCGGAAGAACTGGTCCAGCGCCGAGCGCATGATGATGGTGCTATTGCGCACATCGACGGTGCCTCCGAACTGCGCCGAGAACAGCGACGACGTGCTCGGGCTCGTCGAGCGCGGGATCACGGTGTTGTCGTCAAGAATCGACGCCATCAGGATCACGTCGGCGTTGTCGTCGGCCAGACCCAACTCCGGGCGGGCGGTGTTTCCGTCGATCATCGCACTTCGCAATTGCAGCATGCTGCCGCCGCTCGCGTGCAGCAGATTGCCCGCTCCGGCATCGACGCTGTTGTCGTTGAAGCGCACGCAGGGCGTCGCGGTGAAGAAGGTGCAGTTCACGTTGTCGCCCGAGGGCGCGACGATCAGCTCCATCGCGTCGCGCGTGCTCAGCCCGACGAAGCCGTTGCCGGACTGGCTCGCGACGTAAAGGTTGCGCAACAGGAAACGACTCTGTCCGACCGGTGCCGGATTGCCGACGTCGCCCCAGGTACGACTGCCGATCAGGCACAGGGCGGGGCTGGTCGTGCCGCCGTTTGCGGCGATCGCGAGCAGGCCGTTGCCGTCGGCGTCGGCGCCGACGTGACGGAAGCCGTCGGGCTGGACCGGCAGCACGGTGTCGAGGGTGCCGAAGCCCGCGGCGCAACGGACGCCGCTGCCATTGCTGGTCGACTGGTTGCCGATGATCAGTGCCGCGCTGTTGTTGCGCGGTCGCGGCTGGAATCCGCCGCCGCCTTCGAGCGAGCCGCGGCAATAGAAGGCCGCGCCTTCGTCGGCCTGGTTGTAGCCGAGGATGCCGTCGCGGAAGACGATGCTGGCATGGGTGTCGGCGCCGGAAGCGTTGCCGCAATAGATGCCGCCGCCGCGGTCGAACGCGGTGTTGGAGATGATTTCGGCGCCTTCGTCGATGTACAGATCGATGCGCGCGAACGTCGACGTGTTGTGGGTCGGCGATCCGTTGAGCACGACCCCGCCACCGCTGGTTGCGCTGGCATTGCCGCGGATCTTGGCGCCGACGCCCAGCAACACCGAGGCCTGGCCGGTCACGAACAGGCCGCTGGCTTCGCCACCCGTGATCACGATGCGGCGCATCTGAAAGGTCTGCACGCGGCCATTGAGGACCAGGTCGAGCACCGGGAAGCTGGTGCCGCCGGCGCCGCTCAAGACCGCCAGATCGGCGTCGCTGGCGGTGCTGCCCGTGGGCGCTGCTGCGAGGCAATTGTCGTAGCCGCCTTCCATGAACACCGCGGTCTGGTTGACCGTGGGCAAGTAGGTGTGGCCGTCGGGCAGGGCGTAGTTGCCCTTGTTGATGCGGATCGTGTGCGTGCCGGTCTGGGTGCGGATGGCGTTGAAGGCGCTGGCGAGGGTGGCGTCGGTGCAGCCGGTGCCGACACCAACGCGGCGATTCTGGTCGACGGCGTGCGCGGGCAGGCCGATGCAGAGTGCGAGCAGCGGCAGCAGGCGGGACAATCGGGTCATGGCGGCTTCCTCGGCGGCCACATGGCCGCGGGTGCGTGGGGCAAGCGATTGTGTCAGACGATCACATCATTGCGCAGGATCGGTCAGGCGAAGATGGGCTTGGGCGGCGACACTGGCGGCGCGCCTGGAGTCCCTCGTGAACGAATCGCACCGTGACCGTTATCTCGCGCGCATGCGCCGATTGCTCGATCACATCGACGCGCAGCTCGATGCGCCGCTCGACGTGGCGCGTCTGGCGGCGGTCGCGGCGTTCTCGCCGTTCCACTGCCAGCGCCAATTCTCGGCCTTGTTCGGTCTCGGCATGCACGACTACGTGCAGCGACTGCGGCTGATGCGGGCCGGGCGGCGGCTGGCGTTCCGCGGCGAGGCGAGCGTCACCGACATCGCCCACGACAGCGGTTACGAGCATGCGGAATCGTTCTCTCGGGCGTTCCGACGCGTACTCGGACAGAGTCCGAGCGCGTTTCGCGAACGCCCGGACTGGGACGCCTGGCGCGACCTCGTCGAACCCCTTCATCGCATCCGGAGCCAGCACATGCACCCTCCAACCGATCTCGCCGCCGTCCGCATCGTCACCGTGCCCGACGTCCGCATCGCCCTGCTCGACCACGTCGGCCCGCACGAGCGGCTCGGTGACAGCATCCGTCGCTTCATCGCCTGGCGGCGCGCGAACCGCCTCCCGCCCGCGATCAGCGCGACCTACAACCTGCTCTACGACGATCCCGACGACACGCCGCCGGAGGCATTCCGATTCGGCCTGGCTGCGGCCTGCGAACGCGAATTCGCGGCGAATGCCGAGGGCGTCGTCGCCGGAGTGATTCCGGGCGGGCGATGTGCGGTGCTGCGTCATGTCGGCTCGGAAGCCACGCTTGGGCCGACGATTCGCGCCCTGTTCGCCGACTGGCTGCCGCAGAGCGGCGAGTCGTTGCGTGACTTCCCGCCCTACCTGCGGCGGGTGAGCTTCTTCCCCGACGTACCCGAGCATCAAGCCGTCACCGAGATTCATCTGCCCTTGCATTGAATGGGGTTGCCCGGGAATGGCCCATCACGATTCCGCTGGTACCCTCCAGCCCCCACTTGATGGAGCCCATCCGATGAACATTCGCCACGGTCTTGTCCTCGCCATCGTCGCCGCGCTCGCGGCCTGTTCGAACGATGCCCCGCCGGCCGACACCGCCGCAGTTGCGCCGCCGCCGGCAGAAACCGCGCCGGTAGCAGCAGCGGTGGTCGATCCGTTCGAGGCGATCCTTGCGGGCCGCCATCGTTCCGACGAGAACAAGGCGCGCGACGTGTATCGCCATCCGCGCGAAACACTGGCCTTCTTCGGCATTCATCCGAGCATGACGGTCATCGAGATCACGCCCGGCGGCGGCTGGTACACCGAAATTCTCGCGCCTTACCTGCGCGATGCCGGCGAGCTGGTCGCGGCGATCTGGGACACCTCGGCGGCCGATGCCTCGGCGTACTACAAGAAGTCGAACGAGGCGCTGGCGAGCAAGTTCGCCGCTGCACCCGCGATCTACGATCGCGTCGGATTGCGCAGCTTCGACACCAAAACGCCGGTGTTCGGCGAGCCGGATTCGGCCGATGCCGTGCTGACCTTCCGCAACGTCCACAACTGGACCGGCAACGGCGTCGATGGCGCGTACTTCCAGGCCTTCTTCGATGTGCTCAAGCCGGGCGGCGTGCTCGGCGTGGTCGAGCACCGCGCGAATCCCGGCACCACGCCCGAGCAGACCAAGGAAAGCGGCTACCTGACCGAGGATTACGTGATCGGCCTCGCCACCGCAGCCGGTTTCGTGCTCGAGGAAAAGAGCGAGATCAATGCCAATCCGAAGGACACCAAGGACCATCCGGAAGGCGTGTGGACGTTGCCGCCGAACTTCGCGCTCAAGGACGTCGATCGCGAGAAGTATGCGGCCATCGGCGAGTCCGACCGCATGACGCTGCGCTTCCGCAAGCCGTCGGAAATGGCGGATGGCGAGGCACCTGCCGCAGCACCGGCGCAGCCCGCGAACGGCGGTTGATCGTCCTGTTCAACAAGCCGTACGACGTGCTCTGCCAGTTCAGCGACGGGCAGGGCCGGCGTACCCTGGCCGACTTCATCGATGTGCCCGGCGTCTATCCGGCCGGGCGCCTCGATCGTGACTCCGAAGGCCTGCTCGTGCTCACCGATGACGGCGCACTCGCCCATCGCCTGACCGATCCGAAGCATGCGCATCGCAAGACCTACCAGGTCCAGGTCGAGGGTGATCCGAGCGTGGAGCAACTCGATGCACTGCGTCGCGGCGTGCTGTTGAATGATGGCCCGACGCGTCCCGCCGAAGTGAGTCGCATCGCCGCGCCGTCGAACCTGTGGCCGCGCGATCCACCGATCCGCGTGCGCCAGACCGTGCCCGATGCGTGGATCGAATTGTCGATCAGCGAAGGGCGCAATCGCCAAGTGCGGCGCATGACCGCCGCCGTCGGCTTGCCGACGCTGCGACTGATCCGCGTCGCCAGCGGCGAGTATCGGCTGGATGCCTTGCCGCCCGGTCAGTACCGGATCATCGACCCGCGTCCGGCGAGCCCGTCGCCGAGAAATTCGCGAGACGCTGCACCTGGGTTCCGAGCACCTGATCGACGATCGCCGCCACGCCGTCGAGCTTGAAGCGCGCGTCGCCACTGACGTTGTAGGTGAAGCGGATCGTGCTGCCGCTGCCGGCGGGCGAGATCACGAATTCGGCGATGCCGGCGACGCCCCACTCCTGCAGCGGACCGAAGGCGCCGGACAAGCGCAGACGCTGTTGCTCGTGCGCCCAGATCACGCGCGCGTGCTCGACGCTCTGATCCTTCCACACTTCGCAGAAGCAGCCGCCGGCGCGCAGGTCGATGCGCATGTGGCGGGCATCGCCGGACCAGGTGTGCGCGGGATCCCACCAGCGCCCGATGCGGCCGAGCGCTTTCCAGACCGCTGCGGGTGCGGCATCGGTCGCGACCTCGTGGCTGACCTTGAACCCGGTCGCGGCCACATCTTCGACCTTGGCGACGGCCGTGCTGGCCAGCAGCATGGACAACAACAGAACCAGCGTTCGTGTCATGGCAAGCGCCTCGGAGGGTGCGCCAAGGATTGCGGCGGGCGCCGCGGTCTGCAAGCGCGAATCCTTCCCGGCTTCGCGGCTTCCCGGCTTCCCGGCTTCGCGGCTCGACAGGCCGGGTCAGTGGGCGACGCCGGACCAGCCGAACGCATCGAGAATGCGTTGGAACTCGGCGTCGAGCGGCGCGACGAAGGCGAGGCGTTCGCCCGAAACCGGATGCGTGAACGCGAGTCGACGCGCGTGCAAGAGCAGTCGGCCGACCTGCCATTCGGACTGGAACAACCGGTTGTGTTCGCTGCGACCGTGGCTGGTGTCGCCGATCAGATGATGCGAGATGTGATGGAAGTGCTTGCGGATCTGCCGGTAACGCCCGGTCTCCGGATCCACGGCCATCAGCGCATAACGTTGCTGCGCGTACTTGCCGAGCGCGATCGGCACTTCGACGGTGGCGAGCCTGCGGTATCGCGTCCGCGCCGGTTTCTTCGGCGAGTTCGGGCGGACGTCGCCGAGCGCGTGGTCGATCTCGCCGATCTCGTCCGGCCAGCCGCGACATACCGCGAGATAGGATTTCTCGACGGTCCGTGCCATGAACTGCTTGCCGAGTTCGCTGGCCGCCTCGCGCGTGCGCGCGGCCAGCACGAGGCCGCTGGTCGCGCGATCGAGCCGATGCACGAGATTCACCTCGCCGCCGATGTGCCGGCGCAGCTGGTCGAGCAGGTCGTCATCGACATCGGCGGCGATGCGGCTGGCATGTGCCAGCAGCCGCGCCGGCTTGTCGACGACCAGCAGGTGCGCATCGAGATGCAGCAGCGACAGCGGCGTCTCCCCGCTCATCGGGCCAGGGCGGCACGATAGGCGTCGCGCAAGGCATTCTCGAAGACCGGCATGAAGCGCGCCGCGTCGGTCAACGAGGAATCCGCGACCAGGCCCGGCAGCCGCGCCGACAGCGCGCGTCGTCGCGCGTCGTCGCGCAGCAAGGCGATCGCGCGCTCGACCAGGTCGTCGTCGTCGCGCGCGACCAGCGCGTCGAGACCGAGATGGGCAAGGATGGCCAGGCTCGAACGGGTGTGCGGCAGCGTGCCCGGGCGCGTGACCACCGGCAGGCCGCCGTGCAGGCAATCGAGCGTCGTGGTCGCGCCGCTGAACACCGGCGGATCGAGCGCAAGATCAATGTCGGCGACCAGCGCGTGGTAGTCCGCTTCGGCAACGCGGTCGATCAATTCGACGCGCGCGTGAAGCTCGCCGGGGATTTGCGCGAGTGCCGCGACGCGGGCGCGTTCGCCGGCCACGCCGATCACGCGCAGTCGTGCATCCGGCGCGCGCGCGAGCACGCGTGCGGCCAGCGCATAGAGCTTCGGCGAGGCCTTGTTGGTGGCGTTGACGATGCCGAGGATGCGGGCG
>DATMVT010000320.1:0-21027 GCA_035562895.1 Patescibacteria group bacterium
GTCGGCGAGCAGCGGCGCCTTGACGTCCTTGTCCGACAAGGACGGTGTCGCAACCGGCCAGTTGATCGCCAGTGCGGCATCGTTCCAGCGCAGGCTCGCATCGGCGGCGCGGTCATACGGCGTCGTCACGAGGTAGTGGAACAGCGCGTGTTCGCTGGTCACCACGAAGCCGTGTGCGAAGCCTTCCGGCACCCACATCTGGCGCTTGTTGTCGGCGGACAAGACGGCGGCGGTCCATTGCCCGAAGGTCGGCGAGCCGCGACGGATGTCGACGGCGACGTCATAGACCTCGCCCTCGATCACGCTGACCAGCTTGCCCTGCGGATTCGGCCACTGGTAGTGCAGGCCGCGCAGCACGCCATGTGCGGAGCGCGACATGTTGGTCTGCACGATGTCGAAGTCGAGCCCGTGCTCGGCATAGCGCGCGCGGTTCCAGCCCTCGTAGAAGAAGCCGCGGGCATCGCCGAAGACATCGGGTTCGATCAGCTTCACGCCGGCAAGCGTGGTGTCGAGCACCTTCATCGCACGCCCTCGCCGCGGGCGACGCGCGCGAGGTACTCGCCATAACCGGACTTCACCAGCGGCGCCGCGATTCGCAGCAGTTGCTCGGCGTCGATCCAGCCGTTCTGGAACGCGATCTCTTCCGGGCAACAGACGCGCAGGCCCTGGCGCGAGACGATGGTCTCGATGAAGTTGCCGGCCTCGATCAGCGATTCATGCGTGCCGGTATCGAGCCAGGCATAGCCGCGGCCGAGCTTCTCGCAACGCAGATTGCCTTGCGCCAGATAGACCTTGTTGAGGTCGGTGATCTCGAGCTCGCCACGCGGCGACGGTTTCAGCGCGGCGGCGTGGTCGCTGGCGTGGCCGTCGTAGAAGTACAGGCCGGTGACCGCGTAGTTCGACTTCGGATCCTTCGGCTTCTCTTCCAGACTGAGGACGCGCCCGGCTTCATCGAATTCGGCGACGCCGTAGCGTTCCGGATCCTTCACGTAGTAGCCGAAGACGGTGGCGCCCTGCGTCTGCGCGGCGGCGCGACGCAGCACGTCGGTCAGTCCATGACCGTAGAAGATGTTGTCGCCGAGCACCAGGCAGGATGGCTGTCCGCCGACGAAGTCGCGTCCGATCAAATAGGCCTGCGCCAGCCCGTCCGGACTCGGCTGCACCGCGTACTGGATGTTCATGCCCCAGGCCGAGCCGTCGCCGAGCAGGCGCTTGAATAGTTCCTGCTCGTGCGGCGTGGTGATGATCAGCACATCGCGGATGCCGGCCAGCATCAGCACGCTGAGCGGGTAGTAGATCATCGGCTTGTCGTAGACCGGCAGCAATTGCTTGCTGACCGCGAGCGTGAGCGGATGCAGGCGTGAACCGGCGCCGCCGGCGAGAATGATGCCTTTCATGACGGAGTCCCTGTGCCCGGTAGCGGCCGGATGCGTATGGATTGATCGGTGATGACTGAGAACTGCCCGACGAGTTGATTGCCATATTGGTCGATCGCCGCGAGCGTCATGTCCCGGACGGCCTCGAACGACGCATCATGGATTCGCAACAACACGACGCCGTGGCAAGCGGCCTGCTCGTGAAAAACCAACGAACCGAAATCGGGGTCGTTCGTGATGACGATACGTTGTTCCGTGTTCGCCACATCGAGGATGTCGGAGTCGCGTTGGCCTTGCATGCGTTCGACCACCCAGGCCACATCATGGCCCCGGTCCCGAAGTGCATGTACCAGGCGACGCCCCAGGTTCTCGTCGACCAGGAACCTCATGCGGCTTTCGGTGTGAGCGGCAGTTCCCGTTCGCCACGCACGGCGTTGGCGGCGTAATCGAGTGCGGCGCGCAGATCGTCACGTGTCAGGTGAGGCCATTCGTCCAGCAATGCGTCAACGCTGCTGCCGGACGCGAGCCGTTCAAGCACGCATTCGACAGAAATCCGCGTTCCCGCAATGGTCGGCTTGCCGCAGAGAATGTCCGGATTGCGGACGATGCGTTGAGCGGTCATGGATTCACCTCGTACCGCATTCTACGTCAGCCACCGCCGAGGCGTTCGCCGCGGTAGCTGCCGTCGAGCACGCGCCCGCACCAGGCCTGGTGGGCGAGGTACCAGTCGACGGTCTTGGCGATGCCGGAATCGAAGGATTCGGTCGGTGTCCAGCCGAGCTCGCTGCGGATCTTGCCGGCGTCGATGGCATAGCGACGGTCGTGGCCGGGACGGTCCTTGACGTAGGAGATCAGATCGCCGCGGGCCGTGCCGTTCGCGCGTGGGCGACGTTCATCGACGAGTCGGATGATCGTTTTCACCACGTCGATGTTCATCTTCTCGGCGTTGCCGCCGACGTTGTAGACCTCGCCGACGCGACCGCGCTCGAGCACGGCGCGGATCGCACGGCAGTGGTCGAGCACGTATAGCCAGTCGCGCACATTGCGGCCGTCGCCGTACACCGGCAGCGGCTGGTCGGTCAGCGCCTTCTGGATCATCAGCGGCACGAGTTTTTCAGGAAACTGGTAGGGCCCGTAGTTGTTCGAGCAGTTCGTGGTCAGCACCGGCAGGCCATAGGTGTGGTGCCAGGCACGGACCAGATGATCGCTTGCCGCCTTGCTCGCCGAATACGGCGAATTCGGCGCGTAGGGGGTGTCCTCGCGGAAAGCGCCGGTTTCGCCGAGCGACCCGTAGACCTCGTCGGTCGAGACATGCAGGAAACGGAACGCCGATTTCTCCGGCTCCGGCAGATCGCGCCAATGACCGAGCGTTGCCTGCAGCAGGTTCATGGTGCCGACGACATTGGTCTGGACGAAGGTGCCGGGGCCGTCGATCGAACGATCGACGTGGCTTTCCGCCGCGAAGTTGATGACGGCGCTCGGTTGGTACTGCTTCAGCAACTGTGCGACGAGGTCGCGATCGCCGATGTCGCCCTGCACAAACTTGTGGTGCGGGCTGCGTTCGAGCGAGGCCAGGGTATCGAGATTGCCGGCATAGGTCAGTGCATCGAGGTTGATGACGCGGTGCTCGCCGCCGCCGACCAGGTCGAGCACGAAATTGCCGCCGATGAAGCCGGCGCCGCCGGTAACGAGAAGTGTCTGCATGAATCCGGAGTCCTTGGACAGGGCGCGATGATAACGGTGCGAGGCGACGGCGGCACCGCCGCGGTCACCGACAGGGACCCGAATCGGCAATGTGGGTTCCACGGCGCTACGAGTTCGGGCAGAGACGGCGCTATAGTCGCCATGGGGTGGAGTCTGTGATCTGGATCAAAGTTTGGCCAGATTTTTGCTGGCGTGGTTAGCCGAAGTTCATCGGGGGCAACGTGGATCAGGATCGATCGTCGCGGGCAGTAGGGGCGGTGGCGCGGGGATGGCGCCGGCGTTTGTCGATGGCCTTGCTCGTGCTGACCTTGCCGGTCGCGGCCGAGGTGGTGCCCACGGTGACCTTCACCGGGCCGGCGACCTACACGCCCGGCAGCGCAACCGCCAGCACCTATACCCTGGTGCTCGGCAATACCGGAACCACCACGGAGTCGAGCGCGTCGGTCGACACCGATTTTCCCGGCGGCGGGTCGATCAGCTGGTCCTGTGGCAGTGCGACAGGCGGTGCGACGTGCCCCGGTGGCGGCGGCAGTTCCGGCACCGGCAACTTGAACAACAAGGACCCGGGCTCGCTGCCGCAGAACGGCACAGTCACCTATACCTTTTCCGTCACATTCGCTTCCTCCTTGACGACGACGCCGCTGGTCGTCACCGCGTCGATGAACGACAGCGAGGCCGGGGCGGACGACGACACCGATTCCGACGCCGTCAGCAGTACGCGCAGTCCATCCAGCGACTGGGGCGTGAGCTTTCCCGGCACCCCAACCGCCTACGTTCCGGGCTCGAGCGGTGCCGCCAACAACCTGAGTCTCACCGTCACCAATCTTGGCCCGACCGACGGCAGTGCGACGCTGAGCCTACCGGTGCCGACCGGTGCCACGGTCGGTTCCTGGGCCTGTTCGCCGCTTGCCGCCTGCTCGCCGCAGACCGGTACCGGTGACGTCTCGACCACAGTGACGCGGGTCGATGATGCCGCCGTCACGATCAATCTCACGAGCGTCAGCTACCTGAGTTCATTGACCACCAGCCCGCTGGTCTGGACCGCCACGGTCGACGGCGCCGACGACGGCAGCACGGGCAACGATACGGCGACCAAGTCGCTCACGCGTACTCCGAAAACCGACTATGCGGTCGGCCTGGTGCCATCGCGTCCGACCAGCGCGCCGGGGACCTACGTGCCGGGGTCGACCGGCAATGCCCTGACCATCCACGTGACCAACAATGGTCCGACCGACAGCGGCGCTGTGCCCATCAGCATGACCTTGCCGACGGGCGTGACCGGCACCTGGAGCTGCGCACCAGCTTCGGCCTGTTCGCCGTCCATTGGCTCGGGCAATGTCGCGACCAATGTCACGCTGGCCAACGATGCCAGTGTCGACATCGATTTGAGCCTGGCCTACGCCAGCAACCTGCTGCTGGCGATCGACCTGACCGCCAGCGCGACTGTGGCGAGCGGCGAAGACGATTTTCCCCTCAGCAACAGCGCGACCAATCGCTACAACGCCGACCGGCGCGCCGACGTGCAGGTGACGCATGCGCCGGGCAGCCCGTTCAATCCCACCAGCGTCAATCCGGGCGGGGTGCTGCATTACGCCTTCACCGTGACCAATTCGGGGGACAGCGATGTCGGCAATGGCGCCGGCGAGATCGGCGTGCGCCTGAATGACACCTTCCCCTCGGCTTTGCAGGGCGATCCGGCGAAATGCGCCGATACGTCGCGTCCCTGCTGGGCTTATTGCCCCAGTGATGCCGGCGTGGCCGGCACGGCGCTGACGGTGGCGACCTGTCCGGCCGGCGTGGAAATTTCGGTCGGGCCGGGCAATCTGGTCGATGCCGGGCTGAAATTGCGCAAGGGCAGCAGCAGCCGGGTCGAGGTCTATACCCAGGTCAGCGGCACCGCCAGCGGTTCGATCACGAACACCGCGACCGTGAGCATCGCCGAGAGCGCCGTCACCGATCCGGATGGCACCGACAACAGCAGCAGCCTGACCACGGCGATCCAGATCGGCACCAATGTCTCGGTCAGCAAGACCGATGGCAAGACCAGTGCGAATGCCGGCGCAATGGATACCTACACGATCACCGTGAGCAACACCGGTACCTCGACCGCCAACAACGTCACCGTGGCCGATGTGCTGCCGATCTATCCGGCGGCGACGGCCGGTTTCCTGGCCGGCAGCATTTCCTGGCAGTGCAGCGCTTCGGCCGGTGCCTGCTGCAATTCGAACAGCGCGAATTGCGGCGTCGGCACGCCGACGGCAGCGATCACGGCGAATGCGCTGAATGCCGCGATCGACTTGTCACCTGCGTCCAGCGTCGTGTTCACGGTCACCGGTCGGATCAATGCGCGCGCGTCGGGCACGCTCAGCAACACCGCCACCGCGACCATGCCGGCGGGCGTCACCGATTCCAACCCGAGCGACAACACCGCCACCGACACCACGACGATCGGCGCTTCGGGCAGCTTCGCCATCACCAAGGAGCTGACCAGCCTGGGGTCGGTCGCGCCGGGTGGAAGCGGAGCGCCCTACCAGCTGGTCTACCGCATCGTCGCCAGCAATGGCGGGCCGAGTTTCATCGACAATGCCGTGCTCGCCGATGCGCTGGGCAGCGCCAATCTCGACAACAGCACGGCGAGTTGGACCTGCGTGACCCTGACCAATCCGGCTGGCGGCAACACCGGCTGCGCGGCGGCGGCCGGTTCCGGCGCACCGTCGCTGCAGGTCGACCTGGATCCGGGGGGTGCGGTGGCCATGACGGTCACCGTCAACACCATCGCCGCGCCGTCGGGACCGGTCAACAACACGGCCACGATCACCGGGCCGGGCAGCAGCGGCAGCGCCTCGGCGCAATTGAGTTCCAGTCTGTCCGGGCAGGCCGATCTGGCGCTGGAAATCACCGATTTCCAGACCACCGCGATTCCGGGCGACGACACCGACTACGTGGTGACCGTGAGCAATGCCGGGCCCGATGACGTGTTCGGTGCCCGCGTGCGTGGTCCGGCACCGGGCGACCTGTTCCCGTCCGCGCTGGAAAGCGTCGCCTGGACGTGTGAAGCGACGACGCCGATTCCCGGAGATCTCAATCCTTACGGCACCTTCGGTGCATCGAACACCGCAGGCAATGCCGTGGTCGCGAGCAGCGACGGGCGTCACGTCTATGTCGTCAGCACCGCGACGCATACCGTGCATGCGTTCCAGCGCGACAACGTGCCGGGTGCGAGCTTCGGCAGTGTCGCCGTGCTGGAAGTGGAAACCAACGACGTCAATGATCCGCTCGATGGCGGCAGTACGGTCACGGACATGGCCGGGCCGCGCGATATCGCCCTCAGTGCCGACGGCGCGCTGCTTTACGTGTTGTCGCAGACCGCGATCGTCAGCTTCAACCGCGTCAACAATCCGTCCGACCCGAATTACGGCCGGATCGCCTATGCCGGCAGCGTGAGCGCGGGACTTCCGACCACGCCGCGACGTCTGCTGGTCACGGCGCAGAACCTGTATGTCAGTGGCGATGCGGTGGTCAGCATCTATCGCCGCGACCCGGTGTCCGGCCTGCCCGTGCACGATGTGCAATTCGGCGCCAACATGCCCGCTGCACCGGCAGCGATGGCCGTTTCGACGACCGATGCGCTGTTGTTCGTGGCGTCCTCGACCGACAACGACATCGCGGCGTTCACCATCAACACCACGGCCGGCGCGATTCCGCTGGGCCGGTTGACGGCGCGTGCCGCACTGCTCACCGACGTCGACGTGAACAGCGCCACCGATCTGGTGGTGGCTCCGGCGGAGCGCCACCTGTATGTCGCGTCCGGCGCTGCGGGCAAGCTCGCCATGCTCGGCTACACCACGACCAGTCTGAGCAAGGTCTTCACCTATGCCGATCCGGTGGCCGGTGCGCCCGATCCGTTGGCGGGCAGCCTGCACCTTGCCCTCGCACCGGATGGCGAGCACCTGCTCGTGGCGGGCAATGGCGGCTATCTGCTGCGTTACCGCCGCGATGTGTTCGCGGGCGGGCTGAGCTTCGAGCAGCAATTGGCCACCGACGCATCCAATCCGGGTCTGGCTGGCGCCGCCGGCATCGTCGTCAGCAGCGATGGGCGTCATGTCCTGATCGCCTCGGCCAGTACGTCGACGCCGCCGCTCACGGTCTACGGTCGGCGCGCGCCGGACCCGCGCTTCGCGTTCGTCGAGCGCGACCGCCAGGGCGACGCGCTCGCCGGCGGCGGCACGCTGCCGGGTCTGACGGCCGTATCCGATGTCGTGGTCAGCGCCGACGGCGAGCACGTCTACGCCATCAGTCTGCAGGACCACACCCTGGTGGCGTTCACCCGCAACAGTACCAAGGGCCTCGACCCCGCGACGGCCGGGCAGCACCTCGTCTACCTCGCCCACTACAGCGAGGGCGGCAGCGGCATCAGCGGTCTGAACCGTCCGAGCCAGATCCAGGTCAGTGCCGATGGCCGCAGCGTCTTCGTGACCAGCGAGGAGAGCAATACGCTGGCGGTGTTCGATCGCGAGGCGACCAAGGCCTCGCCGAACTTCGGTCGACTGACGTTCCGACAGAAACTTCAGGACGGCGTCGGCGGCGTCGATGGCCTGCTCGGCGCCCGCGGCATCGCGCTCGACCAAGGCGGCCAGCACGTCTATGTCGCCGGTTCGTTCGAATCCGCGATCGCGATCTTCCGACGCGAAAGCAACGGCAACCTCGGCTACCTCGCCAGCGTGCGCGGTGGCAGCGACGGGGTGACCGGACTGAACGGCATCCGCGACCTGGTCGTGTCGCGCGACGGCGCGCAACTGCTGGGCGTCAGCGCGATCGCGAATGCGGTCGTGGCGTTCAATCGCGAGCAGAACGCGGTCAGCCCGAACTATGGCCGACTGAGCTTCGTGCAGGCGCGAACGCTGGGCAGCACCGATCGGCTGGTCGCGCTGAGCCTGCCCGAGAGCACCACGGCCAGCGACAACGAACACGTCTACGTCGTCGCCGAGGGCGGGCATCGATTGTACGTGCTGCGGCGCAATCTCGATCCCGGCAGCGCCAGCTACGGCACCGTGCAGTTGCAGTTCCAGTACGCCAACAACAGCGGCGGCATCGCCCGCATGAACGGCCCGCGCGACGTGCGCGTGAGCCCCGATGGCGAGCGTGTCTACGTCGGTGCTCAGTTCGGACACAGCGTGCTGGTGTTCGACCGCGAAACCAATCGCAGCAGCGCGACTTATGGCGCCTTGTCCCTGGTCGAAACCCGCAGCGACGGCGTCGATGGCGTCGATGGCCTGAATTCCGTCTACGCGCTTGCCGTCAGTCCACTGGATTCGCGCAACGTCTATGTCGCCGGTTTCGGTGACAACGCCATTGCGTCCTTCGTGGTCGGTACCGGTTCGAGCTGCAGCGCCAGTGGCAGCGGCGACATCGACGACCTCGTCGACATCGGCCGCAACGGCACCTTGGTCTATCGCGTGCAGGCCCGCATCCGGCCCGATGCGACCGGCGACCTGACCACCACGGCGACCGTGGAATCGCCGTTGCGTTTCAGCGACGATGACAACACCAACAACACGCGCACCGATACCACCAGCCTGACCCCGCGCGCCGATCTGTCGGTGAGCAAGACCAATGACCGCGTGTCCGTGGTCGCGGGTGAAACCGTGACCTACGAGGTCGTGGTCCGCAACGGCGGGCTCAGCAATATCGTGCAGAACCTGAGTCTCACCGACCTGATGGGTGCGGGCGCCGGCTTCGTTCCCGGCAGTGCGACCTGGAGTTGCGTCGCTTCCGGTTCGGGCGCGCTCGACTTCATCGATCGTCACGTCGACGACCAGAACGGCATCACCGGCCTCGGCGGCATCGGCGGGCTGGTGCTGGTCAATGATCTCGATGGCGCCGGTCCCTTGCCCGCCTATCTCGCCGGTGCCGGCGTGCTGGATGACAGCCTGGTCGTGTTCGCGCGCGACGATGTGGACGGTCGCCTGACCCAGGTCGCCCACATTGCCCAGGGCAGCACGCTGAATTCGGTGCCGGTGGGCGGACTGGCGGGTGCACGCACCGTCGCGGCCAGTCCCGATGGCCAGTTCCTCTACGTCGTCGGCCGGACGTCTGATGCGCTCAGCGTATTCAAGCTGTCGGACAACGGCAGCGGTCAGTTGCGCGTCGATCTGGTGCAGACGGAGACCGGGCGCGTCGGACTCGACCAGTCCCTGCAAGTTGTGCTCAGCCCGGAGGTCGGCGCCGGTCACGTCTATGTCGTCGGCGCCAATGACGATGCCATCGCGGTGTTCTCGCGTGATGCCGTCACGGGTCTGGTGACCTGGATCGAAAGCGAGCAGAACGGCATCAACGACGCGAGCGATGGTGGTGGCCTGGTCGCAGGCCTCGATGGCGTCGAGTATCTGGTGCTGAGTCCCGATGGTCGCCAGGCTTACGCGTTGTCCGGCGCTGGTGGCAGTGTCGCGGCGTTCGACCGCGACACGTCGAGCGGCCGATTGTCCTGGCGCGGTGTGCAGGACGGCATCGGCCTCGGTGCGCCGATGGCCGGTGCGTCCTCGGCGACGTTCAGTGCCGACGGCGCCTCGCTGTACATCACCGCCGCCGACGACAATGCGTTGGTCGTGCTCGATCGCGACAACGCCCCGGCCTCGAGCGGCTTTGGCAACCTGAGTTATGCCGACAGCCTCGTGCAGGACATCGACGGCGTGCAGGGCCTGTTGGCGCCGACGCGCGCGGCGCTGAGCGGCGACGGCACGCATCTCTATGTCACCGCGCGCAGCGGCGGGTCGGTGGCGTGGTTCATTCGCGATCCCGCCGACGGCAGCCTGCGGTTCCTCGGCCTGCGCTCGAACGAGAGCGCAGGTGTCGACGGTCTCGCCGGTGCCACCGATGTCGTCATCGACAGTGACTTGAACCAGATCTACGTCGCCGGTACCCAGCAGAGCGCGCTCGTGCAGTTCGAGCGCCAGTCCGATACCTATTGCCCGCCGAATGGCAGCGGCGACCTCGTCGCGATTCCGATGCGCATCGCGGCGGGTGGCAACGTCACCTTCACGATCTCCGTCGATGTCGCGACGAATCACAGTGGTGCGCTCGTCAATACCGCAACGATCGATGCCGGCAGCAGTCCGAATCAGGACATCACGCCAGACAACAACAGCGCGGTCGACAACGACAGCGTGTCCGTCGTCGCCGACCTCGCGATCACCAAGTCGGATGGACTGGCCGAATTCGATGGCCTCGCCGGTGCGGCGGCGATGACCGGCGATGACGCTCAGGTCTACGCGGCCGGCGGTGGCGACAATGCCATCGGTGCCTACGATCGTGCGGTCGACGGCAGCCTGTCGTTCAATTCGGTGATCCGCGGCGGCAGCGGCGGCGTGCTCGGTCTGGCCGGCGTCAATGACGTGCTGCTCAGCAGCGACGGCGATCATGTCTACGCGACAAGTGCCAGCGAAAGCAGCGTCAGCGTTTTCAATCGCAATCGCGGCAGCGGGGCACTGAGCTTCGTCGAGATCGAACAGAACGGCGTGTTCGGAGTGACCGGCCTGTCCGGCGCGAGAGCGCTGGCGATGAGTCCGGATGGCGCACACGTCTACGTCGTCGGGGGCTTCTCGAATGCGGTCGCGGTTTTCACGCGCCAGACCGACAGCGGGTCGGCCGACTACGGTCGACTGAGCTATCGCGGCGTGGTCCAGAACGGCGTGTCGGGTGTCGACGGCATCGGCGATCCGGTCGCCGTGCAGGTGTCGCCGGATGGTCGCCATGTCTACGTGCTCGGCGACGCCAACGACTCGATCGCGGTGTTCGCGCGCAACCCGAATCCGGGCAGTTCCGGTTACGGTCTGCTGAGCTATTCGGTGCGATACCTCAACAATGTCGGCGGCTTCAGCGGCCTGGCCGGCGTGCGCTCGCTGCTGATCAACAATGCCGGTACCCAGGTGTACGTGCTCGCGGCGGAGACCGGCCACCTGACCCGACTGGTTCGCGACGTCAGCACCGGCGCCCTGACCCCGGGCCAGGTGCTGACCAATGGTCGTGCCGGCAGCGAAGGCGAGAACGCGCTTGCGCCCAGCGAGGCCGATGGCCTGCCCGGCACCAGCGGCTTGCTTGGCGCCTCGCGCATGCGCTGGTCGTCCGATCAGGCCCAGATCTACGTCGCGGCGACCGAGTCCGATGCGATCGCGCGCTTTGCGGTGAATGTCGGTGACGGCGCGGTGAGCTTTGTCGATCGCATCAACAATGGCGACGCCGCGCCACTGACCGGCGGCCAGGTCCTTGGACTCGACGGCGTGCGCGATGTATTCGCGGCCGCCGACGGTCTGCACCTGTACAGCGTGTCGGCCGTCGATGCCGCGGCCAACAGCTTCGTGCGAACGCCGGCGGACGGCGCGCTCGGTTATGCCGCATCGCTGTTCGATGGACTCGGCGGCGTCGCGCCCGGTGATTCGGTGACTTACACCATTACCGCGACGAACCTTGGTCCGAGCAATGTCAGTGGCGCCATCGTCACCGACCAGTTCCCCGACGTGTTCTCGGGCATCACCTGGACCTGCACCGCCAGCGACAACGATCCGAATGCCTGTCCCTCGAGCGGTACCGGCAGCCTGAGTGCCTCGGTGAACTTGCTGGTCGGCCAGAGCGTGGTGTTCAGCGCAACCGGCGTGGTCGGCGATGGCGCCTCCGGTCGGCTCGTCAATACCGCGACGATCAGCAGCAATGGCAATCTCGACCCGGTATCCGGCAACGACTCGGCCACCGACGGCGACACCGTGCTGTCGCCGGCGATGGATCTCGTCGTCGCGATTACCGACAGCGTCGGTGTCGCCGTTCCGGGCAACCGCATCGACTACGGCGTGACCATCGACAACCTTGGCCCGACTTACGCGGACGATGCCGTGGTCAGTGACCTGATTCCGGCTGCGCTCTACAACGTCGCCTGGACCTGCAGTGCGGTGCCGGTCGCTGGTGTCGTCAACCTGACCCAGCAGATCGTGGCCCCGGCCACCGACTTCACCGCCGTGGCGATCGGTTCGACCGGCAATCATGTTTACGCCGCCGGCATGCGCGGCGGTCTCGGGGCGGTGATCGCCTATCGACGCAATCCGCTGGATGGCGCACTGACCGAGATCGGGCTGTACCGCGATGGCATCGGCGGCGTTTCCGGCCTTGGCGGCGCCAGCGATCTGGTCCTGTCCGAGGATCAACGGTTTGTCTACGTCGCCGGCAGCACCAGCGACGCCATCGCCGTGTTCGCGCGCAACGCCGACAGCGGCTTGCTGACCTACGTGAGCAAGTATCAGGACGGCAGCGCCGGCATCGACGGACTCGGTGGCGTGCGCGCATTGCTGCTCAGTCCGGGTGGTGCACACTTGTATGCCGCAGGAACCATCGACGACGCCGTCGCGGTGTTTTCGGTCAACGTCTCGACGGGCCTGCTGGCGCCGGCCAGTGTGCTGCGCCAAAGCGATGCCGGGCTGGACGGCTTGAACGGCGTCATCGATCTCGCTTGGGGCAACGATGGCAGTCATCTGTTGGCCGTGGCGCCTGCGAACCAGTCGCTCGCCGCCTTTGCCCGCAACGCCGGAACCGGCGCGTTGACGCCGGCCGCATTGCTCCAGGATTTCCAGTTGCCGACGTCGGGCGGGGTGCTGGCTGACCCGAATGCGCTGCTGGTGCAGGGCGATCAGGTGTTCGTCGCTTCCAGCGCGAACCATCGCGTGTCGCGCTTCCGTTTCGCGACGACGCCTGGCGCGGCATTCACGCTCGACGCGAGCATCGTGAACGGTCAGGCGGGCGTCGTCGGCATGTTGCTTCCGGATGCGTTCGCCTACGACAGCGACCAGGCGCGCCTGTATGTCGGTTCGCAGGGCGGTGGTCTGCATTTGTTCAGCCTGATCGGTGCGCAGCCGCAACTGCTCGAATCCCGCGTTGCTGCGGCCAGCCCGGTGTTGACCGGGGTTCGGGCCATGGCGCTGTCGCACCACGTGCGTCAGCTCTACACCCTGGGCACCAGTCCGGGTGGCATCGGCGTCTGGGCGCGCGAACGCGGTTCGCGCTGTCCGGCCGCCGGTCAACGCCAGATCGGCCAGCAAACGGTCGACATCGCGCCGAACGGCCATGTCGAGTTCCAGATCGGCGGTGACCTGTTCAGCAACGCCCTCGGCACGCTCGAATACACCGTGCGCGCGGATCCCCGCGATGTCGCCGAAGAACTCAATCCGGCCGACAACGTCGCGACCAACAGCAATGTCCTGCAACCACAGCCGGACTTGTCGGTCAGCAAGACCGATGGTCTGACCGAGGTCGTCGCCGGGCTGCCCCTGCAATACGACATCGACGTGGCGAATGCGGGCGTCTCCGACGCCTTGCTGGCCCGGGTCGGCGATCTGGTGCCGGAATTCCCGACGGCCACGGCCGGCATTCGCAGTGGTTCGGCGAATTGGTCCTGCAGCGCGAATGCACCACTGGAATTCACCCGCACGGCCACCGTCACGACCGATGCGGCGCTGGCCGGCGTCACCGCGATGGCGTTGTCGCCCGGCGGCACGCGCCTGTACGCGGTGAATCCGGCCACGAGCGCATTGCTGGTCCTGCCGCGGGCGGCCGACGGCAGTCTCTCCGCAGCGCAGGTGATCCAGAACGGCAGCGTACTCGGCGAAACCACGGTGGACGGTCTGGCCGGCGCTTCGGGTGTGGCGCTGACGCCGGATGGTCGTCACTTGCTGGTGACCGCAGCCACCGCGAACAGCCTGCTCGTGTTCAGTCGAGAAACCGATGGCAGCCTTCGTTTCCGCCAGAAACTCACCTCCGGAAGCGGTGGTGTCGTCGGCCTGCTCGGGGCCACCGACGTCGTCGTGTCGCTCGATGGCAAGCGGGTCTTCGTCGCGTCCAGCGTGTCGCACGCGATCGCCGTATTCACCCGCGATGCAGTGACCGGCCAACTCGCCTTCGTCGAACGCGTCGCCGACGGCATCGGCACGATCCTGCCGGACAGCAACGTCATCCGCGGCGTGCGCCGCCTGCATCTGACCGCCGATGGCGCGCATCTGTACGCGGTCTCGACCTTGTCGTCGGCGCTGAGTCGCTTCGACGTCAATGGCGCCACCGGTCGACTGACCTATCGCGGCGCACTGCGCAGCAGCGGTGCCGGACTGTCTGCCCTGGCTGGCGCCCGAGATGTGGTTGCGACCCCGGGCGACACGCACCTCTATGCACTCGGCAGCAGCGGCGTGGTCGGTTTCGCGCGCGCCGGCGACGGCAGCCTGAGTCCGGTCGCGGGTGGCGCCAGCACCATCGCCGGCACGGTCGACGCGCGCGCGCTGACGCTCGACGCCTTCGGTGCGCGCCTTTACGTGGCCGATGCCGACGCCAAGATCCACGTGTTCGCGCGCGACTGGACCAGTGGCGCCCTCGATTACCGTGCCGGATTCACGGCCAGCGGGGGCCTGCTAGCAGCCCCGAACGAGTTGCTGCACGTGCCGGCCAGCGATGACCTGTACGTATCTTCGGCGCAGCCCGGCGCGATCGTGCAGCTCGACGAGCTGCCCTTGTCGCGTTGCCTGAGTGACGGCGGGACGCAGACGCCGGTCGGCGTCGATGTCGATCTCGGCGTCGGTGGCTGGGCCGAACTGCGCATCGATGCGACCGTGCATCCGAGTGCGCGAGGCACGCTGGCGAACACCGCCACGGTCACGCCCGGCGGTGCCGGCGTCGATCCGCAGACCGTCAACAACAGCGCCACCGACCAGACCCTGATCCGCGTCGTGTCCGACCTGCATCTGACCAAGACCGGACCGGACCAGGCCGTGGCCGGCACCGACATCCAGTACCAGGTCCAGTTGCGCAACAGTGGGCCCAGCAACGCGCTCGGCGTGCAAGTCAGCGATGTCCTGCCGGTCGCCCTGCTCGATGCGACCTGGACTTGCAGCAGCAGCGGTGCCTCGGTTTGTCCGGCCAGTGGCAGCGGCAGCATCGCCTTCACCACCGACGTGCTGGCCGGCGACACGCTGACCCTGGACATCACGGCGCGTGTCAGTCCGGCCTACGTCGGCACGATGACCAATACCGCCAGCGTGGTGGCGGAAGCCGGAGCCACCGATCCGACCCCGGGCGACCATGACGCCAGCGTGCAAACCACCGTCGTGGCGCGTCCGGACGTGGCTGTGACCAAGACCGATGGCGTCAATTCGGTCGTTGCCGGTACCGCCGTGAGCTACCAGATCGATGTCGTCAACCACGGACCCAGCGACGCGCCCCAGGTGCGCGTGCTCGACGCGTTGCCGCCGAACTTGCTGGCCGCGACCTGGACGTGTACGGCGACCGGCACCACCTGTCCGGCGAACGGCAGCGGCAGTCCGGATTTCGAGGCGGCCATGCCCACGGGCAGCAGTCTGCAACTGGTCGTGAATGCCACGCTGTCGTCCGCAGCCACCGGTTCGCTGGTGAACACGGCGACGGCGCAGGTGCAGGGCGTGGCGGTCGATCCGCAGCCCGACAACAATTCGGCCACCGACACCGACCTCATCAGCATCGTTCCGGATCTGGCGCTGAGCATCGTCGACCTGTTCGATCCCTACGATCAGGGCGGCACGGTGCCCTTGCCCTACCGCGTGACCATCACCAACGCCGGTCCGTCCGACGCCCACGGCGTGATCCTCGAGTTGACACAGTCGCGCATCATCGGTGCGACGATTCCGCCCAATTGCGTGGTCGTCGGCTCGTCCGTGCTGATGACCTGCACCTTCGGCACCGTGCCTGCGGGCAGCGCGATCGTGGTCCAGTTCGACTACGCCGGCATGCCGATCACCGAGTCGGTGTTCTCGGTGGAGGGCATCGTCACCACGATCGATGCCGATCCGAACCTCGACAACAACATGGCCTCGCAGAGCACGCAATTGCTGGCCGGAGCGAGCGTGCGCGTGTCGATCAGCGACAGCCTCGGCGTCGTGCCGATGGGCTATCGCACGACCTATCGCGTCGTCGTCGAAAACGTCGGCTCGGTGACCGGCAACGGCATCGTCGTGGACGTGCCGATCGCGACCGGACTGCTCGGCGCGACCTGGACCTGCAGTTCGCCGAACGGCGCGAACTGCGCCGCTGCGGGCACCGGCGCGGTCGTCGATACGGTCACGCTTGCGCGCGGCCAGAGCGTCGTCTACCTCCTCAGCGCGACGGTCGACCCGGCGCTCGACCCGTCGGGCCCGCTGACCATCACCCAGACCGCGTCGATCAGCGGCGGGGCCGATATCTACGGTGGCGACAATGCCGCCTCCGATGTCGACCTGGTGACGCCGGTCTTGTTCGCCGACGGCTTCGAGACCACGCCGATCGCCCACGCGACGCAGGCGGTGCCCGGCGAGCCCTGTGCGGACGCCACCTGTCCGCTACCCTCAAGCCATTCCCGCGATTCGACCATGGACGCACGATGAGCAAGGAACTCCGCAATCTCCTGATCGCGCTGCTGGTCGGACTGCTTGCCGGCTGGTGGCTCGCGGGCGGCGGGCCCGGTCGCGGGCGCGCCGCACCCTCGGCCTGGGTCGCCCAGGTCGGCGACCGCTACATCACCGCCGACATGTTCATCGCCGAGATGCACCGGCGTGGCGGCAAGACGCCCGGGCAATATCAGGACATCGTGCAGAAGCGGGCCTTGCTCGACGACATGGTGTTGCGCCAGGCCTTGGTCGCCGCGGCGCATGAGGACGCGCTCGAAGACGATGTGGAGGTTCGGCATCTGCTCGATCAGGTGCTGACCAACCAGTATCTGCAACGCACCCTGCGCACGCAGCAGCAGGCCATCAAGATCAGCGACGAGGACGTGCGTGCGCATTACGACGCGCACGTCGCGGACTACGTCGTGCCGGCGCGGCGACGCGTGGCGATGGTGCAGATCCAGGTGCCGGCCGGTGCCAGCGAAGAGATTTGGGCGAATGCGATGGAACGCGGCGAGCAGGCACTGGCGAAGGCGCGCAAGCTCGGTCCCAACGTGCCGCATTTCGGCGAAGTCGCGCGCGAGTATTCGCAGGACCAGGCCAGCCGCTATCGCGGCGGCATGATCGGCTGGATCAGCGAAGGTCAGAAGGCGCGTTACCGCCACGACCCCGCGGTGCTGGATGCCGCGCTTTCGGCGTCGAAGGCCGGCGATTTCGCGCCCGTGCTGCGCGGCAAGGATGCGGTGTATCTGGTGCGTGTCGTCGACATCGAGCCGCAGCGCGAGCGCCAGTTCGATCAGCTCGCCACCGGCATTCGGCAGCGCCTGATGCAGGAACGCCTCGCCGCCACGGACGCCGCATTTCGCAAAGATCTGCTCGAGCGCACGCGCGTGCAGGTGCGCGAAGCCGAACTTGAACGTATCGACCCGCTGGCGCCGCCGGCGGAGCAGCGACCGCCGCAACCGCCGGCGATGCCCAACCAGTGAACCGGGAAACGATCATGCCAACGCGACGATTCCTCCATCTCGCCACCTTGCCGCTCCTCGCGCTCGCCTTGTGTTGGGGCGGTGCCGTCGCGGCGGCCGACGTGCAGCAGGTCATCACCCTGCAGCCGGGCTGGAATGCGGTCCACGTCGAGGTCGAACCCGAACATCCGGAGATCGAGACCGTGTTCGCCGGCATCCCGGTGCTGAGCGTCTGGCGTTTCATGCCCGACGCCGGCGGCGCGCAATTCATTCGTGACCCGGCCGAGGGTCTGGAGAACATCGAAGGTTGGTTCGGCTGGTTCCCGCAGCCACGGCCAGAGGCTTTTCTCAGCAATCTGTTCCTGATCGATGGCGGCACGTCCTACCTGGTCCGCGTCGATGGCGGCGCGACCCACCAGATCACCCTGACCGGCAAGCCCAAGTTCCGTGCGCCGCGCTGGCAGCCGAATGCGTTCACGCTCACCGGTCTGCCGGTGGTGTCGGCGAACGGGCCGAGCTTCGCCGAGTACTTCGCCGCGTCCGATGCCCATACCGGCCAACCGGTCTATCGCCTCTCGCCGAACGGGCAATGGCAACTGGTCACGACGCCAACGAGTACGGTGATCGAGGCGGGCCATGCCTACTGGATCTACACCGACGGCAACTCGAACTTCCAGGGACCGATGCAAGTCATCCTCGACCAGGGCGAGTCGCTGGAATTCAGCGCCGCGCTCGACGAGATCCGGGTCGTGCTGCGCAATCGCAGCGGCGCGACCGGCAGCTTCCAGGTCCAACGCATCAGCGATGGCGCGATTCCGCTGCAGTTCCGCAACGAAGACGCCGAGACCCAGGAGGTCGGCTGGCCGGACCTGCAAGACACGCTGGTGCTGGACGCACCGCCCGACGTGGATGTGTTCCTGACGCTCGCGGTGCGGCGCCGCGCCTTCGTCTCCGATCGCATGGAAGACATTCTCGCCATCACCGACGAGAACGGGCAGCGCGTCCTGCTCGCGGTCGGCGGCAACACCAAGCAGCCTCAGCTGGGCGCGCGCATGGGCGGCAAACAGGTCACGACCGTCAACGGATTCGCCGGTCTGTGGGTGGGCGACGTGCTGATCGATTCGGTGAGTCAGGCCCAGACCGGCGGCACCTTGCCGACGCCGACCAACCGACCGTTCAAGCAGCGCTTCCTGATCCACGTGAATGCGTCCGGCGAGGCGCGCCTGCTCAAGGACGTGATCCAGATGTGGCAGGACGGCACCTATCAGCCGAGTGCGATCGATCCCAGTCTCAACGAAGTCGACGAACCCGGTCGCTACGTGCTGATCACCGACAAGAACCTGATCGGCCTGTATTCCGGCGCGACCAATGTCGATGGCGCTACCGTCGGCATTCGCTACAGCACCGTCGCCTACGATTTCAGCGACGCGACCCTGGTCTTCGCCGGCAATTTCGGTCCCGGCAACGAGATCACTACCAGCGTGGTTGTCGCGCCGGAACTGCCGACCAATCCGTTCCTGCATCGCTACCACCCCGACCACGACAACCTCGACGCCAACTTCCTGAATCCGAGCGCCGAGGCCTATCAGGTCGTGCGCAATGTCCGCTTCGGCTTCACCAGCGAAGACCCGAGCGGCGGCGCCGTGCCGGGCTGGGGCGACTCGCTCGTCGGCGGCACGTTTTCGGAATCCATCACCGGCTTGCACAAGAACCCGATCTTCACCTCCGGCCAGTTCCGGCTGCGGCGCGTTTCCGCCGTGTCGGTACTCAACCAGTAGCAGGGGAATCAGCGCATGTTCGCGTATCGTCTCAATCGCATCATCGCTTCGCTCGCGCTGACCACGCTGGCCCTGTCCGCGCCCGCGGCGCGGGCGGCCTGGCCGCAGTCGCTCGGCAGCCTCGGCAACGACCAGGTCGTGGTCGTGAAGAACTCGCCCAGCGGCGACATTTACGTCGCCGGACATTTCTCCGGTTCGATGGAGTTGGGCAGCACCACCCTGGTGGCGCAGGGACTGCAGGACGTGTTCGTGGCGCGCGTCGGTTCCGGCGGCAACATTCTCTGGGCGCGCAGTGCCGGCGGCGCCTCGATGGATTCGGTGCGCGATATCGCGCTCGACACCGCCAACAATGTGTACCTGGTCGGCCAGTACTTCCAGAACGCCAGTTTCGGCGGCACCAACATCGGCAGTTCGCCGAATTACGACGGTTATGTCGCGAAGATCAACACCGTCGGTGCCTGGCAATGGGCGCGCAGCATCGGTGGCGGCGGTACCGACATCGCGACCGGCGTCGTCACCGCGCCCGGCGACGGCTCGCAGATTCCGCCGGTGCCGGAGTCGGCGGTCGTCGTCGGCAGCTACTCCTGTTCGGCGACGTTCGGCGGCGCAGTCAGCGCCACGCTCGGCAATGGCCGCTGCGCACTCGGCAACCGCGACCTGTTCGTGGCCCGCATCACCGCCAGCGGCGACTGGGTCTGGGCACGCGACCGCGGCGCAGGCGCCAGCGGCTTCGACAGTGCCAGCCATGTTGCCATCGACAGCGACAATCGCGTCTACGTGGTCGGTGCCAGTCCGGCCGGCGGCGCCCAGGACGTGCTGGTCGACGACTTCAACGGCGGCGTGCTCACCGGAAACTGGACGCGGTCCGACGCGAGCCTGGCCGGCGTCGTCGCCGATCCCGGTTACTTCAACGGCACGCCCAATCTCGGCTTGCATGGCAGTCCGAACACCGTGTCCTCGGCGGCACTGGACATGTCGGCCGCGCAAGCGGTGATCGTCGGGCTGGATGTTTTCCGGGGGGCAAACTGCTTTTTTTGTGTCGGCGTGACCGAATTTCCCGATGGCGGCGAAAACTTCGAGGTGCAGTACCTCGACAAGACCTTGACTTGGCGCACCATCGAGACGTTTTATGGTGGCGGCGCCGCGGCCCAGCGTTTCGACCGGACCGGCGCGGCCGCCTACGTGCTCGGCAGCGACGCATTCCATGGCGGTTTCCAGGTGCGCTTCCGGCATCTCGGGGGCAGCGGCGGCAATTTCGACTGGTTCCATGTCGACAACGTGCGCATCCAGAAAGTCGCTGCGGACCAATCCTTCATCTTCAACGTCGCCAATGTCATCAGCGCGGCACCGACCCTGGGCGGCGCGACGACGCTGCCGGCCGTGTTCGCGGTCAACGGCATCGCGCTCGACAGCAGCAACATCAATGACCGTCGCCTGTTGTTGCATGGTTCGCGCAGCAGCAGCATCAGTCTGGCCTGCGGTTCGGTCACCGGCACCGGCACCTATGTCCTGAGCATGGCGGTGGGTGCGGCGACGCCGAGTTGCGTTTGGGCCAAGGGCTCGGTCAGCGGCGGAGACGGACGCGGTGTCGCCGTCGACGCCAGCGGGCGCGTCTACCTCACCGGCGGCTTCGGCGGCACGGCGACCTTCTTCAATGGCGCGGGCGGTGCATTGACCGCGAATGCCGGCGACAGCGACATCTTCATCGCCTCGATGGACCGCGGCGGACAATGGCGCTGGGTCACCGGCGGCAAGGTCGACACCGTGCCCGCGTCGGGCATTCCGGCGC
>DATMVT010000321.1:0-6370 GCA_035562895.1 Patescibacteria group bacterium
CACGCCGGGAATCACGCTGCGCCACAGGGCCTCGTCATGCGGCAGCCGCTCGCCGAGGTTTTCGAGCGCCACCGCGACACCTTCGGCGCGCGCCAGTTCCCGGCCCATGTCGCTGGCCAGGTGCTGCGCGGCGGCATTGGCGACATCGCGCTCGCGCACCATCAGCAGTTCGTAGCCACGCACGTAGAACACCGCGAGCACCGCTGCCAGCATCATCGCGAGCGCGAGCAGAAGCCCGATCAGCAACCTGGCTCTCAGACTGTGTCGGAACGGCACGTCCGTTCGCGCGGAACCCTGCATCCTGCCGTCCTTAGAACGAACTCCCCGGACCCGAACGCTCGCATGCGACTCCGGAAAACGCAACGGTACGCGGCCCGCCCCGACCGCTATTCGAAGCCGTCGCCGAAGACCAGCGCAAGCGGCACGCCGACGACGCTGCCCCATCCCGATGCCGCGCTCACGCCGGTATCCGGGCCGCTGATGTCGCGGGTCGGCGCGACATCGCCGTTCGCCGTGCGCGGGAAGCCGAGCACGCGCGTCGCCGGGCTGTTGTACGTGCCGCTGGCGACCAGCAGTTCGTCGCGGAAGGCGTAGTAGTCGATGCCCGCGGCGTTGACCATGCGCGTGTTGTCGCCGCCGATGTTGCGCAGCGGGGCGACGTTGCCGCTCGCGCCGACCGGGAACACGACGACGCGGCTGCGGCTGTCGGCATCCACGACCAGCGCGAACAGTTCGCCGCGCACCGGGTCGATCGTCAACGCGCTGACATAGGTGCCGAGCTGGGTCAGCGGGCCGGCGATGCGCCGCGTCGGCATCGGTTCGCCGCTGATCGTGCGCGGAAAGAACAGGATCTCGCCGCCGTACACGTTGCCGCCGAGGTCCTCGTAGTCGCCGACCGCGACCTCGTCGCTGCCGGGCAGGAAGGCCAGGCCGCTGGCATTGTTGATCACCGTCGGCGCGTAGCTGGTCATGCGCAGCGGTGCCACGCTGCCGGTCGCGGTGCGTGGAAACGCAAACAGGAAACTGGCGCCCAGCACGATGTATTCGTCAAGGCCGGTCGCGCGCACGACCGCGCGCGGCTGGCCGACGAACAAGCTCGAAAACGAACGCAATGGCGCGACATCGCCGCGGGCGTCGGCCGCAAAGACATGGATCTTCTCGCCGAAGAAGTCCGCCACCAGCACGGTCTTTTCGGCCGCGTCGTAGACCATCGCGGAGGCATCGCGCAAGCCGCTGTTGGCCGGACCACCCAGCAGCGACAGCGGCTCGGTATTGCCGTTCATGGTGTCGTCGAAGATCGACACGCTGCGATAGCGGTCGCAACCGACTTCGCAGGACTTGCCTGCCAAGACGTCGGCTTCGACCGCGCCGGACGTGGCGAGGGCGAGCAGGACGAGGGACAACTTCCGTGAGCGACGATTCATGGCGAACTTCCGGTTGGGCATCTGGAGGGTGCCCACCCTTACGCAGAAGCGTTGCAAAAGCCGTCACGGCATCGCGATCAGCGCCCGCGCAACGGCGACTTGCGCGCCTTGGTTGCCTGCTCGAAGGCGTAGCCGAGTCCGAGCAGCCTGGCCTCGGCATAGGGCAGGCCGATGAAGCTCAAGCCCACCGGCAAGTGGTGTACGAAGCCCATCGGCACGGTCAGGTGCGGATAGCCCGCCACTGCCGCCAACGAGGTGTTGCCGCCGCTGTACTGGTCGCCGTTGATGTGGTCGATCAGCCAGGCCGGTCCGCCGCTCGGTCCGACCAGTGCATCGAGGCGGTGTTTCGCGAACGCGGCGTCGAGGCCCTTGGTGCGACTGAGGTCGTGGTTCTTCGCCAGCGCGTCGCGATAGGCCTTGTCGCTCAGCGGCCCCTTGGTCTCCGCGCTCTCGAACCATTCCTGGCCGAAGTACGGCATCTCCAGGGTGGCACGCACGCGGTTGAACTCGATCAGTTGCGCCAGCGTGCGTGCCGGTGCCGATGTCGGCAGTCGCGACAGGTAGGCGTTCAGGTCGGCCTTCAGCTCGTAACTCAGGACCTCGAACTCGCTCTCATCGAACGCGCCGAGGGTGTCGATCTTGACCTCGTCGATGATCTCGGCGCCGAGGTCCTTCAGGGCGCGGATCGCGTGGTCGGTCAACTGGTCGACCTCGGGATGGAAACCGAACAATCCGCGCGCGACGCCGATGCGCGCGCCCTGCGCGGCACGCGCCTTGAGCGCGCCCAGGTAGTCACGGTCGATGCCGGCGGCGGGCGCGGCGATGTGGCCCGGCTCGGTGTTCGGCTGCGCGATCGCGGCCAACAGGGCGGCGGCGTCGGCGACGCTGCGCGTCATCGGCCCGGCGGTGTCCTGCGAATGCGCGATCGGGATGATGCCGGTGCGCGGGACCAGGCCGACCGTCGGCTTCAGTCCGACCAGTCCGTTGGCGTTCGCCGGCGAAATGATCGAGCCATCGGTCTCGGTGCCGATGCCGAGCGCCGCGAATTCCATCGCCATCGCCGCGCCGGTGCCGGAACTGGATCCGCTCGGCGAGCGTGTGCGGTCATAGGCGTTCACGGTCTGTCCGCCGCGCGCGCTCCAGCCGCTGGAAGACCGCGTCGAGCGCGCATTCGCCCATTCGCTGAGATTGGTCTTGCCCAGGATCACCGCACCGGCGGCGCGCAGGCTCGCGACGATCGGTGCATCGAGCGGTGCATGCCAGTCGGCGAGCGCGAGCGAGCCGGCGGTGGTGTGCATGCGGTCGCCGCTGTCGATGTTGTCCTTGATCAGCACCGGCAGGCCATGCAGCGGCCCGCGGATCTTGCCGGCCTTGCGTTCGGCATCGAGTTGCGCGGCGATCGCTTCGGCGTCCGGGTTCAGTTCGATCACCGCATTGACCGTGCGATCGTCCACCGACTGGATGCGTTCGAGGTAGGTGCGGGTCAGCCCGAGTGCCGTGTGGCTGCCGTTCTGCATGCCGAGCATCAGAGACTCGCGGTCCTTGCCGGCGAGCTCGAAGTCGTCCATTCGGTGATGTTCGCCTTGCCCGGCCCCGGCCCCGGCCGTTTTCGGCAAGGCCGATGCCGCCGCGAGCGCGGCGGATCCGGCAATGAAATCGCGACGGCGTGAATCATGCTTCTGGCTCATGACGGTCTCCGGGTCGGTGAAGGGCTATTCGCTCGCATCGAGGGCCTTCGGATCGACGCCGAGGTCCTTCAGCTTGCGATACAGATGGGTGCGTTCCATGCCCGAGATCTGCGCCAGTCGCGAGACCGAACCGCGGCAGTGCTTGAGCTGGCGCATCAGGTAGGTGCGTTCGAAGCGGTCGCGCGCTTCGCGCAGCGGCAGCGACAGGTCGAGCAGGAAGTCGCCCGCCGGTCGGCCCGGCTGCGGCGTGATGATGCCGAGCGCATCCTCGATCTCGTCGAGGTCGATCTCGCCGTCGCCGCCGATGATCAGCAGTCGTTGCACGAGATTGCGCAGTTCGCGCAAGTTGCCCGGCCAGGCATGGCGACGCAGCCGATCGATCGCTTCGGCGCTGAGCGTGCGCGGCGGCAGGCTGTCGCGCGCGGCGACTTGTTCCAGATGCACGCCGAGCAGGGCGGCGATGTCCTCGGGTCGCTCGCGCAAGGCCGGAACGTGCACCGACAGCACGTTGAGCTGGAAAAACAGGTCCTCGCGCAGCGTCCCGGCGTGCAGCTCCTGTTCCAGCGGTCGCGTGGTCGACGCGATCACGCGCGCGTGCAGCGGCCGCGGCTTCTGCCCGCTTTCGGGGACGTAATGGCGTGCCGCGATGGCGGATGCGAGCCGTGCCTGGGAGGTGGCGTCGAGGCTGGCGATGTCGTCCAGATACAGGGTGCCGCTCGCGGCCTGGGCGATCGCGCCGGGTTCTTCGCCGTGCGCGGTGTCGCGCCCGAACAGCGCGGCGATGCCGCGTTCACCGGCCATGGTCGCGGTCGCGAAATGCACGAACGGTGCAGCGGCCCGCGGTCCGTGGCCATGGACGTAGCGCGCCAGCGCTTCCTTGCCGGTGCCGGTTTCGCCGCGGATCAGCAGTGGCGCATCGACATGCGCGGCACGTTCCAGTTGCGTGCGCAGGATCTGCATCGCGGTGCTGCCGCCGATCGGCGGCGGTGGCGCGATGCGTGCGCGCAGCCCCTGGTTCTCGCGTTTCAGCGCCGCATGTTCGAAGCCGCGCTGGACGGTCGTGAGCAGCTTCGCCAGCGACACCGGCTTTTCGAGAAAATCGTAGGCGCCGAGCTTGAGCGCGCTGACCGCCGTCTCGATCGTGCCGTGTCCCGAGATCATCACCACCGGCGCGCCGGGGCCATCGCCGTCCTGCCATTCCTGCAGCAGGGCGACGCCGTCGCCATCGGGCAGCCAGACATCGAGCAGGATCAGGTCCGGCTTGAACGCGGCCCATGCCGTGCGTGCGGCGGCGACGCTGTCGGCGGTTTCGACCTGGTGGCCTTCGTCGAGCAGAATGTCGCCGATGAGTTGTCGGATGTCCGGCTCGTCGTCGATGACGAGCACGCGGTTCTGGTTCATGCGGACCTCGTGGCGCGGCCCCGAGCATAGCGAAGCGCACCATGGCCCGGCGATGTTGCCCGGACTTCGTCACGCAAATTTGGCCGGTCGCCGCGGCGGCGCTGGCACAATCGGCTTCTTTGCCGCGGTGTCCGAGCATGGAACTCAGCCACATCATCATTCTCGCCCTCGTTCAGGCGATCACCGAGTTCCTGCCGGTATCGAGTTCCGGCCACCTCGGGCTGATCGGCTTCCTGTTCGGATGGGATTACCAGGGCGTCACCTTCGATCTGGCCCTGCATTTCGGCACGCTGATCGCCGTGCTGGCCTATTACCGGCGCGACCTCACCGCGATCGCCACGGCGATGCTGACGCGCGACCGCAGCGAACACGGCCGCGCCCAGCACCGCCTCGGCATCGGACTGGCGATCAGCATCGTTCCGGCGGTCATCGTCGGCCTGGCCATGGGTGAAGAGACGGCGACGGCCTTGCGCATGCCGGCCTTGATCGCGGTGAACCTGATCGCCTTCGGCGTGCTGCTCGGCATCGCCGACCGCGCCAGTGGCAAGACGCGTGGGATCATGAGTCTGTCGCTCAAGGAGGCGCTGCTCATCGGTCTGGCGCAGGCGCTGGCGCTGATTCCCGGAACCTCGCGCTCCGGCATCACCATGACCGCGGGCCTGTTCCTCGGCCTCGACCGCCACGAAGCCGCGCGCTACAGCTTCCTGATGGGTGTGCCGGTCACGGCCGCCGCGTGCGCGCATGGCGCGCTCGCGCTCTACAAGAGCGGCGAATCCTTCGTCTGGATCGACTTTGCCCTCGGCGCCGCCATCGCCGCGATCGCCGGCATCGCCTGCATCCACTTCCTGCTGCACTTCCTGCGCCGCCTCGGGCTGATGCCCTTCGTCTGGTATCGCATCGCGCTCGGTCTGTTCGTGCTCGGCCTCGTCTACTTGCGCTGAGCCGGTGCGTTCAGGCTTCGATTTCCTTTAGAAACGCCAGCTTCTTCGACTTCGGCAACTTGCGGATCGCGTGCTCGGCCTTCGTCGCCGCGCTGCGATCCGCGAACGCGCGCGTCCCGAGCAGTCGAACAGGCGGATGCGCGCGCGTGAACTTCGCGCCGCGGCCGGCCGCGTGCATCGCGTAGCGACGTTCGATGTCGTTGGTGATGCCCGCATACCAGGCGCCATTGCGGCATTCGATCAGGTACAGGCACCATCGTGGTTGATCGGGACTCATGGCGTCTTCGCGGGCAGGGCGATATTTTAGGCCGCTGATCGTCCATTGGAGCATGACCATGAAATCACGTGCCGCCGTTGCCTTCGCAGCGGGTCAGCCGCTGCAGATCGTCGAGATCGATGTCGCGCCGCCGCGCAAGGGCGAAGTGCTGGTGAAGATCACCCACAGCGGCGTCTGCCACACCGATGCGTTCACGCTCGGCGGCGACGATCCGGAAGGCCTGTTCCCGGTCGTGCTCGGGCATGAGGGCGCCGGCATCGTCGTCGAGGTCGGTGAAGGCGTGACCAGCGTGAAGCCGGGCGACCACGTCATCCCGCTGTACACCGCCGAATGCGGCGAATGCCTGTTCTGCACATCCGGCAAGACCAACCTGTGCGTGGCCGTGCGTGCGACCCAGGGCAAGGGCGTGATGCCGGATGGCACTTCGCGGTTCTCGTACAACGGCCAGCCGCTGTACCACTACATGGGCTGCAGCACCTTCAGCGAATACACCGTGGTCGCCGAAGTCTCGCTCGCCAGGATCCACCCGGACGCGAAACCCGAACACGTCTGCCTGCTCGGCTGCGGCGTCACCACCGGCATCGGCGCGGTGCACAACACCGCGAAGGTGCAGCCGGGCGATTCGGTCGCGGTGTTCGG
>DATMVT010000322.1:0-10605 GCA_035562895.1 Patescibacteria group bacterium
CTCGCCCATGTCGGTGATCAGGGCCGAACAAGGCAGTCCGGCATCATTCGCGACCGACACCAGGCTGCGCGCCAAGCGTTCGGCGTCATCGCGATCCGGAAAGAACGCGCCGCTGCCGCACTTCACGTCGAGGACCAGCGCATCGAGTTCGACCGCGAGCTTTTTCGACAGGATCGACGCCACGATCAGCGGCATCGCATCGACCGTGGCGGTCACGTCGCGCACTGCGTAAAGGCGGCGGTCGGCCGGGGCGAGATCCTTGCCGGCACTGACGATCGCGCATCCCGCGGCACGCAAGGCGCGACGCATCAAGTCGACATCGGCATCGATCGTGTAACCGGGAATCGCCGCGAGCTTGTCGAGCGTGCCACCGGTGTGGCCGAGGCCGCGCCCGCTCAGCATCGGCACCGCGGCACCGCAGGCAGCGAGCATGGGTGCCAGCGCCAGACTCACCGCATCGCCGACGCCACCGGTCGAGTGCTTGTCGAGCAAGGGTCGGTCGATGTCGAGCATCGCGCGCGTCAATCGCTCGCCGCTGTCGCGCATCGCCAGCGTCAGTCGCACCGTATCCAGCGCTGAAAGTCCGCGACAACGCACGGCCATCGCGAACGCGGCCATCTGGCCTTCGCTGGTGCGGCCATCGGCGATGCCATGCACGAATTCGAGCAACGCCACCGGATCGGGCGAGCGCGCGTCGCGCACGTCGGCAATGAGGCTCTGCGGCGAGTAGGCCATGTCAGTAGCCCGTACCGCTCGGAGCCGCACCGCCGGACAAGACGCCCAGGATGTCGTCGAGCAATCCGCTGGCACCGATGCGGAACCGATCCGGCGTGGCCCAGTCCGAGCCCATCAGTGCATCCACCAATTCGAAGTAGATCGCGGCATCGGCGACACGCCGCACACCGCCTGCGACCTTGAGGCCGCAGGTCGACTTCGCGTCGAGGATCGCCTGAGCCATGATGCGCGCCGCTTCCGGCGTCGCGTTCACCGGCACCTTGCCAGTCGACGTCTTGAGGAAGTCGGCGCCATGGGCAAGCGCAATGTCGCAGGCGCGACGGATCAACGAAGCATCTTTCAACTCGCCGGTTTCAAGGATCACCTTCAGGCGTGCGCCAGCCGGCAGTGCCGCCTTGCAATCCGACACCACGCGCGCACCAACGGCCGCATCGCCCGCGATCAATGCACGCCACGGGAAGACCACGTCGATCTCGTCCGCGCCTGCCGCGATCGCACGCCGAGTTTCGCGTTCGGCACGCGCGGGATCGGCCGAACCATCCGGGAAATTCACCACCGTCGCCACGCGCACCGCTGCCCCAACGGCGTCGGCCAATACGCGATGCGCGGTACTGACGTGTTCGGGATAGACACAGACCGCAGCCGCAGTGCCGTGACGCGTGCGTGCGCGCGCGCACAAGGCGACGATGTCATCGGGCGTGTCGGCCTCGTTGAGGCTGGTCAGATCCAGCGCGGCCAGCGCGCGATGGGCGGTGCGGGTCGTGGTGTCCATGGTCGAACCATAACCCGATCCCGGGCAACGGCGTTGACGCGGATCAATGGCCCAACAAAAAACGCGCCGAAGCGCGTTTCTTGCAGTGCTTGCGATGACGGCCCGGATCAGCCGGCGGCGGCTTCGTCTTCGAGGACGGCCTTGATCGACAGGCGGATGCGGCCCTGCTTGTCGACTTCGAGCACCTTGACCTTGACCAGATCGCCTTCCTTGAGCTTGTCCGAGACCTTTTCGACGCGCTCGTTGGAGATCTGCGAGACGTGGACGAGGCCGTCCTTGCCCGGAGCGATCGTGACGAAGGCACCGAAGTCCATCAGCTTGGCGACCTTGCCTTCGTAGATGCGACCCGGCTCGACGTCCGAGGTGATCGACTCGATGCGCGCCTTCGCGGCCTGGGCGGCGGCGGCGTTGACCGAGGCGATGACGATGGTGCCGTCGTCCTGGATGTCGATCTGCGTGCCGGTTTCCTTGGTGATGCCCTGGATGGTCGCGCCACCCTTGCCGATCACTTCGCGGATCTTGTCCGGGTGGATCTTCATCGTCAGCAGGCGCGGCGCGTAGTCGGACAACTCCGCACGCGGCGCGTTCAGGCCCTTGGCCATCTCGCCGAGGATGTGCAATCGACCGGCCTTGGCCTGGTTCAGCGCCACCTTCATGATTTCTTCGGTGATGCCGTCGATCTTGATGTCCATCTGCAGCGCGGAAATGCCTTCCGAACTACCGGCCACCTTGAAGTCCATGTCGCCGAGATGATCTTCGTCGCCGAGAATGTCGGACAGCACCGCATAGTCGCCGCCTTCCTTGATCAGGCCCATCGCGATGCCCGCGACCGGCGCCTTCAGCGGAATGCCGGCATCCATCATCGCCAGCGACGAACCGCAGACCGAAGCCATCGACGAGGAGCCGTTCGACTCGGTGATTTCCGAGACGCAACGGATCACGTACGGAAAGCTCTCCATCGACGGCATCACCGCGGCGACGCCGCGCTTCGCCAGACGACCGTGGCCGATCTCGCGACGCTTCGGACCACCGCCGCGACCGGTTTCACCGACCGAGAACGGCGGGAAGTTGTAATGGAACAGGAACGGATCCTTGGACTCGCCTTCGATCGCGTCGATGATCTGCGCGTCGCGTGTCGTGCCAAGCGTGGTCGTGACCAGCGCCTGAGTCTCGCCGCGCGTGAACAGCGCCGATCCGTGGGTGCGCGGCAGGACTCCGACGCGGACAGTGATCGGGCGCACGGTGACGAGGTCGCGACCATCGATGCGGATCTTGGTGTCGAGCACCGAGCGACGCATCGTGTGGTATTCGAGTTCGCCGAATTCCTTGTTGATCAGCGCCGGCTTCCAGCCATTCGCTTCGGCCTGCGCTGCGAGCGCCTCCTGGACTTCCTTGCGGATGACCGAGATGGCGTCACGACGCTGGCCCTTGTCGTGGATCTTGTAGGCCGCGCCGAGGCGATCGCCGATCACCGCCTTGATGGCGTCGATCAGGGCATCGTTCCGGGCCGGCGTGGTGTATTCGAACGTCTTGCGACCGGCTTCCGCGACGAATTCGTTGATCGCCTGGATCACCACCTGCATCGCCTTGTGGCCATGCGTGACGGCGCCGAGCATCACTTCTTCGCTCAGCATCTTGGCTTCGGATTCAACCATCAGCACGGCGTTTGCGGTACCGGCGACGACGAGTTCGAGCTGCGAGGTCTTGAGTTCGGTCGCGGTCGGGCACAGCAGGTACTGGCCGTTGGCGTAGCCGATCTTGGCGGCACCGATCGGGCCGGCAAACGGCAAGCCGGACAGCATCAGCGCCGCCGAGGCGCCAATCAGTGCCGGAATGTCGCCGTCCACTTCCGGATTCAGCGACAGCACCGTGGCGATGATCTGCACCTCGTTGCGCATCTCTTCCGGGAACAACGGACGGATCGGGCGATCGATCAGGCGCGAGGTCAGCGTTTCCTTTTCGGTCGGACGACCTTCACGCTTGAAGAAACCACCGGGAATTCGACCACCGGCGTAGAACTTTTCCTGGTAGTCCACCGTCAGCGGGAAGAAATCGGTGCCTTCACGCACCGACTTCGCACCGACGACCGACACCAGAACCACGGTGTCGGACATCTTGACGACTACCGCCCCGCTGGCTTGGCGAGCGATCTCACCCGTTTCCAGGGTGACATCATGATTACCGTACTTGAACGACTTGACTGTCTTGGCCACGAGGCGGTTCCTTTGGATGATCGATTAGCGACGGAGGCCGAGTTTCTCGATCAGCGCCTTGTAGCGCGCGCTGTCGTTCTTCTTCAGATACGCCAGCAGGCGGCGACGCTGATTCACCATCGTGATCAGGCCGCGGCGGGAATGATGGTCTTTCGCGTGCGCCTGGAAATGCGGCGCGAGCACGTCGATCTGGGCCGAGAGCAGCGCGATCTGGACTTCCGGCAGGCCGGTGTCGTTGGGCTTGCGGCCGTGTTCGGCGATGATCTTGGCGGATTGTTCAGCAGTCAGGGACATGGCTTTTTTTCCTGAAACGGGACGAGGCCACACGGCGCCAGATTCGCGCAGTCGGTCTCAAGGAGTGGTTTTTGGGCGAAGGAAGTCGTGCATTCTAAGGGCGGGTCGAAGTCTAGACAAGCGAACCACGGTGAATTTCCCGAGGCGTTCAGGCGGTCGCCATCAGCCGATCGGCGCGCAGGATTCCGGATTCGGTCAGCCCGAGGCCGACGAAACCGCCCTCCGCGGCATACAGCCGGTAGCGGCCGTCCGGCTCGACCCTCCCGGCCAGGCGACGTCCGAACGCCAACTCGCTGAATTCGGACGGTGACAGCGGCAGCGGCGGAAACTGCGGCATTGCATGCGCGATCGGCAAGACGTGAACCTGCGGGTCCGGCGCGTCGTTGATCGCATCGAGGGTCACCATCGGACTGAATTCGAACGGACTGACCCAGAGCCGTCGCAAGGCCGACAGGTGCGCCGCCGAACCCAACGCGCGCCCGATATCCACGCCGAGACTGCGGATGTACGTCCCCGAGCCGCAGACCACGTCGATTTCCAGCGCATCGGGCGCATAGCCCAGTACTTCGATGCGCTCGATCTCGACTTCGCGCTCGGGCAACTCGATCTGCTCGCCCTGACGCGCCAGCTTGTACATCGGCACGCCATCGCGCTTGATCGCGGAATACATCGGCGGTCGCTGCCGGATGCGACCGATGAAGCGCGACAACTGCACGTCGAGTTCGGCGCGGGTCGCCGCGGGCAACGGCATGGCGACGACGACATCACCTTCACGATCCGCCGTTGCCGTTTCGGTGCCGAATGCGACGGTCGTGCGATACGCCTTGCGCGCACTGAGCACGTGCTGAATGAACTTGGTCGCCTCGCCGAGGAAGATCGGCAACATGCCGGTGGCGAGTGGATCCAGGGTGCCGGCATGTCCGGCCTTGATCTTGTCGAATCGACGCCGCACGCGCTGCAAGGCGGCGTTCGAACTCAATCCCAGCGGCTTGTCGAGCAGGACGATGCCATGCATCGCGACTCAGTCCACCTGCTTGCGGGGAGGTCTCTTCCTTGCTGCAGGCGCCGGCGTGTCCGGAGTCGCCGAAGGTTGCTTGCTCGGCGCTCGCTTCTTGGGCGCAAGCATCGGCGTGAGGGCTTCGACCGGCTCGCGCAACAAGGCTTCGATGCGCTCGCCGCGATCGACCGAGTCGTCGTACTTGAAATGCAGTGCCGGCACGGTGCGCAGATCGACGCGATGCGCGAGCTCGCGCCGGAACTCCCACGCCGCCAGGTTCAGCGCCTTGACCGCCGGCTTTCCCGAGTCGCCGATCAGCGCGGTGACATAGACGGTGGCGTGAGCGAGATCACGCGTGACCTCGACATCCGACACCGAGACCGAGGGCACCCGCTTTTCGCGCACCGCATCGTGCACCAGCGCGCCGATTTCCCGACGCAACAATGCCGCGATGCGATCCGTCCGACTGAAGCCTGCGCGCATGGTCGGTCGGCCTCAGAGCGTACGCGCGACTTCGATGCGCTCGAAGCACTCGACCTGGTCGCCGACCTTGATGTCGTTGTACTGCTTGACGCCGATGCCGCACTCCATGCCATTGCGCACTTCGTCGACCAGTTCCTTGAAGCGGCGCAGCGACTCGAGTTCGCCCTGGAACACGACGACGTTGTCGCGCAGCACGCGGATCGGCTTGTTGCGCTTGACCTGGCCCTCGATGACCATGCAACCGGCGACCTGGCCGAACTTCGACGAACGGAACACGTCGCGCACCTGGGCGACGCCGATGATTTCCTCGCGCACCTCCATGCCGAGCATGCCGGTCGCCACCTGCTTCACCTGGTCGATCACGTCATAGATGATCGAGAAGTAGCGCAAGTCCAGACCATTGTCCGAGACGATGCGACGCGCCGTGCCGTCGGCACGCACGTTGAATCCGATCATCACTGCCTTCGATGCCGCGGCCAGCGTGGCGTCGGATTCGGTGATGCCGCCAACGCCGCTGGCGATGACATTGATCTTGATCGCGTCGGTGCTGAGGCGGGTCAACGAGTCGCGCAAGGCTTCGGCCGAACCCTGGACATCGGCCTTGACGACCAGGTTGAGCGTCGGAATGTCGCCTTGGGTGACGCTCGACCAGACATCTTCCATCTTCGCCGTCTGCTGCTTCACGAGCCTCGTCTCGCGACGCTTCTGCTCGCGTTGCTGCGCCACGTCCTTGGCCAGTCGTTCGTCTTCGACCACGATGAAATCGTCACCGGCATCCGGCACGCCCGAAAGTCCGAGCACGACCACCGGAATCGACGGACCGGCTTCGTTCACCTGGCGCCCGGCCTCGTCGAACAAGGCGCGCACACGGCCATAGTGGATGCCGCAGACCAGGAAATCGCCCTTGTTCAGGGTGCCGCTCTGGACCAGCACGGTCGCGATCGGACCACGGCCCTTGTCGAGACTGGACTCGATGACGGTGCCATTGGCGCGACCTTCGGTCACGGCGGTCAGCTCCATCACCTCGGACTGCACCAGCACCGCATCCAGCAAGCTGTCGACACCCATGCCGGTCTTCGCCGACACCGGCACGAAGATGGTGTCGCCGCCCCACTCTTCCGGGACCACTTCGTGCTGGATCAGTCCCTGCTTCACGCGTTCCGGATCGGCATCCTGCTTGTCCATCTTGTTCACGGCAACGATCAGCGGCACCTTCGCGGCGCGCGCATGCTGCACCGCCTCGATCGTCTGCGGCATCACGCCGTCATCCGCGGCGACGACCAGGATGACGATGTCGGTCAACTTGGCGCCACGCGCGCGCATCTGCGTGAAGGCCGAGTGGCCCGGCGTATCGAGGAAGGAAATCACGCCCTTCGGCGTCTCGACGTGATAAGCGCCGATGTGCTGGGTGATGCCACCCGCCTCGCCCGCGGCGACCTTGGTACGGCGAATGTAATCGAGCAACGACGTCTTGCCGTGGTCCACATGACCCATGATCGTGACGACGGGCGGACGCGTGGAACGCTCGCCCTGCTGCAGATCGATCTGAGCCGCCAACGCCGACTCGGCGTCGTTCTCGGTCGCTCGCGTCGCCTTGTGCCCCAATTCCTCGACGACGAGCGCCGCGGTGTCATGGTCGATGCTCTGGTTGATCGTTGCCATGACGCCCATCTTGAACAGGGCCTTCACGACATCGGCACCCTTCAGCGCGAGCTTGGTCGCCAGATCGGCAACCACGATGGTCTCGCCGATGGCGACGTCGCGCACGATCGGCGCCGTCGGCCGCGAGAAGCCACCGGAGACACCGCTGTTGCCGCGATCGTTCGAACGGAAGTCAGGCTTCGACATGCGCGGCTTCTTGCGAGGACGTCGCGAATGGTCGCCCGGCAAATGCAGTTCACCTGCTGCAAATCGTGTCGCGGCACTGGCGTCGTCATCGACGACATCGGTCACCACCATGCGATGGCTGCCCTTCGCACCCTTGTGACGATGCGGCGGCTCGCTGGTCTTCGGAACTTCCTTGCGCACCGACACCGGCGCCTTGTCTTCGACCTTCTTCGGCGCATCATGGTGATGCTTCTTGCCCGCGCGCGCCTCTTCTTCCTCGCGCAGACCGGCCGCCTCGACTTCAGCGCGCTTGGCCGCCTCGGCCACCGCTTCCTCGGCACGACGACGCTCGTCCTGCTCGCGTCGCTGGGCTTCGAATTCGGCGCGACGCGAGGCATCCATCTCGCTCAAGCGGCGCTGCTCTTCCTCATTGCGCGCCTTCGACTCGGCCAGCAATTTCAGCGCATGTTCGCGCTCGGCATCGACTTCCGGCGTCGCCTGCTGTTCGTCGACCTCGCTTCGCTTCACGTAGGTCCGCTTCTGGCGCACCTCGATGTTGACGGTCTTGCCCTTGGCCGCACCACTGGACACGGTGAGCTCGCCGACCTGCTTGCGCTTCAGCGTGATCTGCTTGGGCGCCGAGTCCTCGACGGTTTCTTCCTTCTTGCCGTGGGTGCGGCGCAGGAAGCCGAGCAACTTCACTTTCTCGGTGCTGGTGACGACCTGTTCCGGCCCGCTGAATTTCATTCCCGCTTCGGACAGCTGCGCGAGCAGCTTGTCCTCGGTCATCCCGAGGACTTGAGCGAGCTGGCGTACGGTGACATCGGACATGCTTTGCCTCTTTGCTGCTTTCGCTGCGGCGGAATTACTGGAACCACGGCGCACGCGCCGCAAGGATCAAGGCGGCGGCGCGTTCGGCGTCCATGCCTTCAATATCGGTGATCTCGTCGGCGGCGAGCTCGGCCAGGTCTTCCTGGGTCCGGATGCCGCGCTCGGCCAGCGCATAGGCAGTGGCTTCGTCCATGCCTTCGAGTGCCAGCAGGTCATCGGCCGGCTTGTGCGTTTCGAGGTCTTCCTCGGCCGCGATCATCAACGTCAACAGCGCATCGCGCGCACGCGCACGAAGTTCCGCCACGATGTCCTCGTCGAACTCCTCGACCGCGAGCAATTCGCTCTCCGGCACGTAGGCGATTTCCTCGATCGAGGAAAAGCCTTCCTGCACCAGGATCGACGCGATCTCGGCATCGACCTCGAGCTTGTCGACGAACAGTTGGCGGGCTGCGTCCTGCTCGGCCTCGCTCTTCTGCTGAACCTGCGCCTGCGTCATCACGTTGAGCTGCCAGCCGGTGAGCTTGCTGGCGAGGCGCACGTTCTGGCCGCCGCGACCGATCGCCTGCGACAACTTGTCCTCCGCGACGGCGACGTCCATCGAATGCTTGTCTTCGTCGACGATGATCGACTGCACCTCGGCCGGTGCCATCGCGTTGATCACGAACTGCGCAGGATTGTCGTTCCACAGGATGATGTCGACGCGCTCGCCGTTCAATTCGTTCGACACCGCCTGCACGCGCGAACCGCGCATGCCGATGCACGCGCCGATCGGATCGGTGCGATGGTCGTTGGCCTTGACCGCGATCTTGGCGCGATCGCCGGCATCACGGGCGCAACCCATGATCGTCACGAGTCCCTGCCCCACTTCCGGCACTTCGAGCTTGAACAGCTCCATCATGAATTCGGGCGCCGTGCGCGACACGAACAACTGCGGACCACGCGCTTCGAGGCGCACGTCGTACAGGTAACCGCGAACGCGATCTCCGGCACGCACGTTCTCGCGCGGAATGGCCTTGTCGCGCGCGATGAAGGCTTCGGCATTGCCGCCGAGATCGAGATACACCGCGCCGCGTTCGACGCGCTTGACGATGCCCGTCACCAGCTCGCCGATGCGATCGGTGTAGGCCTCGACCACTTGGGCACGTTCCGCTTCGCGCACGCGCTGCACGATCACCTGCTTGGCCGCCTGTGCGGCGATGCGCCCGAACTCCGCGTTCTCGACCTGCTCCTCGAGAAAATCCCCGACCTCGGAGTCTTCCTTCACGTCGATCGCGTCCATCAGGCGCAGCTGGCGATCCGGCGACTCCATGACCACATCGTCGGCCACCACTTCCCAGCGACGGAACGTCTCGTATTCGCCGGTATTGCGATTGATCGCGACCCGCATGGCCACGTCGAGATCGGGATATCGCTTCTTCGCGGCCGAAGCCAGCGCGGCTTCCATGGCGTCGAAGATCACACCTCGAGCGACGCCCTTTTCGTTGGCGACTGCATCCACGACCATCAGCATTTCTTTGCTCATCACTGCGCTCCAGGGCCCGCATTCGCGTGCCGACGTGATCATGATTTGTTCTTGGACTTGCTCTTGCCCGGCTTCGCACCCGACGGCTTGGGCGCCGGGTCGATGTCCGAAAAATCGGGTACCAGCTTTGCCTTGTCGATGTTCGAGTGCGCGATCGACACCTCGACGCCGTCATGGGACAGCACGATGTTCTCGCCTTCGACGCGCACGATCTGCCCCTGGAAACGGCGACGACCGTTCATCGCCAGATTCAGGTTGACCTTGGCGCACTCGCCGATGAATCGCGCGAACTGTGCCGCCGTGAACAATGGCCGATCGAACCCGGGCGAAGACACTTCCAGCGTGTAATGCCCGGAAATCGGATCGTTCACATCCAGGATGCCGCTGATCTCGCGACTCATCGCCTCGCAATCCTCGACAGTGACATGGCGACCCTCGACGTCGATGAACACGCGCACCAGCCCGTTGCCGCGGCTCGCGACGAATTCGACGCCAAGGCATTCCAGGCCGAGCGACTCGGCCACCGGTTCGAACAGTCGGGTCAATTGTTCCGCGTTCATCTCGTCTCCTGCCAGGCAGGACTGCAAAAACAAAAATGGGCCCGAAGGCCCATCGCATCGTGCACGGTTCGCGTCCGTGCGCCGCGCACCGTGATCGGGATCACGAATGCGGTGCGAAAGAAAAAGGCCTCCGAAGAGGCCCTTTCCATGGTCGTTGGTAGCGGGGGTAGGATTTGAACCTACGACCTTCGGGTTATGAGCCCGACGAGCTGCCAGACTGCTCCACCCCGCATCAGTGCTGACCCGGAGAAGTATAACGCCCTCCTGCTGGATTCACAACCCGAATTACCCGATTTTTTTCGCAATCATGACGAGGACATGACTCACTCCGTCATTTCACTCAGCTGGTAGCGCACAACGCCATCGTGGAT
>DATMVT010000323.1:0-10430 GCA_035562895.1 Patescibacteria group bacterium
GATCGCCTTCGTGCACGAGGGCATGCATGTCCGCGCGAACAAGGCCTATCTCGAAATGTTCGGCTACGAGGACTTCGAGGAGATCGAAGGCACGCCGATCCTCGACATGGTCGCGTCCGACCACGCCGACAATTTCCGCAATCTCATTCGTAAAATGTCCAGAGGCGAAAAGCCGCCGGAGCGACTGGAAATCAAGGCCAGTCGAAACGATGGCGCCGTGTTCGACGCGGTGATGCAGTTCGAGGAAGCGACGTTCGAAGGCGAACCGTGCACGCAGATCACCTTCCGGCGACAGGAGATCAATGCCGAACAGGCCGCCGAACTCGATCGCCTGCGCTCTCAAGATCTCGTCACCGGCCTCTACAACCGCGTCAGCTTCCTGGCCGAACTCGACAAGACCGCGGCCGAGGCGGCTTCGGGTAAGTCCGACCTGACCCTGTTCCTGATCGAGCCGGACAACTTCCGCAAAGTGCTCGACACCGTCGGCATCGGCAATGCCGACCTGCTGCTCGCCGACATGGCCAAGCTGCTGAAGTCGCAATTGCGCGAGCACGACATCCCGGCGCGGATCAGCGAATTCAACTTCGGCGCGATCCTTCCGCGGCTGTCGCACGAGAAGGCCGAGGCGATCGCCGAAGCCCTGCGCAAGACGTTCGAAGAGCACGTGTTCGAATTGAATGGCAAGTCGGTGAACCTGACCATCAGCAACGGCGTGGTGTTCATCGGCGAAAAGATCGCGAACACGCAGAGCATGCTGGCCGAGGCGATGTCGACACTGAAGTCGGCACAAGGCGAAGGCGGAAATCGCTATACCGTGTTCGACCCCGCCGCCCAGGACAAGGCCGACGCCGAGAAGCAGCGCGCGTGGTTGAACCTGGTCAAGGACGCGTTGGTCCACGACGGCTTCACCTTGTACTTCCAGCCGATCATCAGCCTGATGGGCGAGGACGGTGAGTTCTACGAGATCCTGCTGCGCCTGAACAGCCCGAAGGGCGAGATCTCGCCCGGCCATTTCCTGCCGATCGCCGAGAAACACGGCCTGATGCCGGCAATCGATCGCTGGGTGATCTCGAAGGCGATCCGCACCGTCGCCGAACGCGAGCGCGAAGGCCGCAAGTGCACGTTCTTCATCAAGACCACGCCGCAAACGATGGAAGATGCCGCAATCCTGCCGTGGATCGCCACGCAGTTGCAGGCGGCCCGACTGCGCGGCGACGCCCTGGTGTTCGAGGCGCCGGAAAGCAAGGTCGTCACCAATCTCAAGGCGGCGCGCACGTTCCAGAAGGGGCTTGAGCAGTTCCATGCCCATTTCGCGATCGAGCAATTCGGCTCGGGCCTCAATTCGATGCAGTTGCTCAAGCACGTCGACGCGAAGTACCTGAAAATCGACCGCACCTACATGGCCGAACTGCCGAAGAACAAGGAGAACCAGGCCAAGGTCAAGGAGATCGCCGACCAGGCGCGCGGCATGGACAAGCTCACCGTCGCCGAGTTCGTCGAGGACGCGGCGTCGATGTCGATCCTGTTCTCCTGCGGCGTCAACTTCGTGCAGGGCAACTTCCTGCAGGAACCCGAAAAGGTGATGTCCTACGACTTCGGTTGATCGACCCATCGCACCCGCACACGAAAACGGCCCGGTTGCTCCGGGCCGTTTCGCTTCATGCGGTGCCGATCCTCGCAACCAATCAGGCGACGACGTTCGTGCGCGGCATCTGTTCCAGCGCGGCGATGCGGTCAGCGATCGGCGGGTGCGTCAGGAACAGCGCACGCAGGCCACCCGGCTTGCCACCGGAAATCCCGAACGCCTTCACCTCGTCCGGCAGCACGTGATCGTTCGGGTCACCGGCCAGTCGCCGCAGCGCCCCGACCATGTTGTCGCGACCGGCCAACTCGGCGCCTCCGACATCGGCGCGGAACTCGCGGCGTCGCGAGAACCACATCACGATGATCGAGGCGAACAGTCCGAGAACGACCTGCAGCACCATGTAGACGACTGTGTGCGCGATCGAATCGAACACGCCCGGGCCATCGTCGTCGCCACGGCGCAGGGCCGAACTGATGATCGACGCGACGATGTTGCTGATGAACACGACGAAGGTGTTGAGCACGCCCTGGATCAGGGTCAGCGTGACCATGTCGCCGTTCGCGACGTGCGAGACCTCGTGCGCTAGCACCGCCTCGACTTCACGGCGGCTCATGCTGCGCAGCAGGCCGGTACTGACCGCGACGAGGGAATCGTTGCGGTTCCAGCCGGTGGCGAACGCGTTCATTTCCGGCGCGTTGTAGATCGCCACTTCGGGCATGCCGATGCCGGCCTTTTCCGCCTGGCGACGCACGGTGTCGAGCAGCCAGGCTTCAGTCTCGTTTCGCGCCTCGGTGATCACTTCCGCACCGGTGCTGCGCTTGGCCATCCACTTCGACAGGAACAGTGAAATGAACGATCCGGTCATGCCGATGATCGCGGACATCACCAGCAGCCCGGACAGGCTGCCATTGCGGTTGAGACCGAAGATCGAACCGACGAGGCCCAGCAGGACCATGATCGCGAGGTTGGTGCCGACGAACAGCGCAATGCGTAACATGCCGATGACCCGAGTTCCGCTGCCGACGTTGGCAGCGCCTTCATACTGCGGTGTTTGCCAGGAAATTCAAGCGCGACGAAGCCCATGGATGAACACCCCGGACAGGATCGTGACGAGCACGTGAAAGCAATGCCTTATCGCGGCCGCTTCGCGCCCTCGCCGACCGGCGACCTGCACTTCGGATCGCTGGTCGCGGCGCTGGGCAGCTGGCTGCGCGCGCGTTCGCAACATGGCCAGTGGTTGGTCCGCATCGAGGATCTGGACCCGCCGCGCGAGGTCGCCGGTTCGGCCGAGCGCATCCTCGATGTGTTGAAGGCATTCGCGATGGTGCCGGATGAAGCCGTGGTCCGCCAAAGCGAGCGTCATCGGCACTACGAGACCGCGCTGCAGCTGCTGATCGATCGCGGCTTCGCGTTTCCGTGTGCGTGCAGCCGCACGCAACTGTCGGCTACCGATGGCTTGCACGTCCGAGCGTGCGCGGCACCGCGTCCCGGCGTTGCGCACGCGTGGCGTGCCCGCGTGCCGGACATCGACGTCGCTTTCGACGATGCCGTCGTTGGTCATTTCCGCCAGTCGCTGCGCCGCGACGTCGGCGACTTCGTGCTCAAGCGCAGTGACGGACTGCACGCGTACCAACTCGCCGTCGTGGTCGACGATGCCGCGCAGGGCATCAGCGAAGTCGTGCGCGGTGCCGACCTGCTCGATTCGACGCCGCGACAGATTTGGCTGCAACGGGTGCTCGGGTTGCCGACACCCGGCTACCTGCACTTGCCACTGGTGCTCGACGAATCCGGCCGCAAGCTCGGCAAGTCGCACGCGAGCGTGCCGATCGTGGCTGGAGATCCGCTGCCGGCGTTGCGCGCGGCGCTGCGCTTCCTCGGCCAGGACCACCATCCTGGATGCAGCGACGCGGACGCGCTGTTGCAACGTGCGGTCGCGAGCTTCTCGGTCCGAGATATTCCCGTGTCCGTACTCTCCCGCATTGGCGAACGCTCGGACTAGAATCTCGGCGCTACCGCAGCAGCGGACAACGGAGAGGGAACATGACGCAACGTATTGCACTCGTCACCGGCGGCACCGGCGGCATCGGAACCGCGATTTGCCAGCGACTGGCCAAGATCGGCCACCGCGTTGCCACCAATTTCCGCGACGAGACCCGTGCCCGCGCCTGGCAGGAAGAACAAAAGCGGCTCGGCTACGACTTCGCGATCGCGCCCGGCGATGTCTCCGATCCAACGACTGCGGCCGAACTGATCCAGTCGATCGAGTCGCAGCTCGGCGGCGTCGACATCCTCGTCAACAACGCCGGCATCACCCGCGACACCACCTTCCATCGCATGAGCGCGTTGCAGTGGCAGGAAGTCATCAACACCAACCTGAACTCCTGCTTCAACGTGACGCGTGCGGTGATCGAAGGCATGCGTGCCCGCCAGTGGGGCCGCATCATCCAGATCTCGTCGATCAACGGACAGAAAGGCCAGTATGGCCAGGCCAATTACGCGGCAGCGAAGGCCGGCATGCACGGCTTCACGATTTCGCTGGCGCAGGAAAGCGCGAAGTTCGGCATCACCGTGAACACGGTATCGCCCGGCTACGTCGCAACCGACATGGTGATGGCGGTCCCGGAAGAAGTGCGCGCGAAGATCGTTGCGCAAATCCCGACCGGTCGCCTCGGCAAGCCGGAGGAAATCGCCTATGCCGTCGCCTTCCTGGTCAACGAGGAAGCGGCCTGGATCACCGGCGCCAACCTGTCCATCAACGGCGGTCATTACATGGGCTGGTAAGCCCGGAAAAGCTTTGTGCCGCGCACCCGATTCATGATCTGCATCTGGTGCGCCGCACAAGCCTTCTGCTAGCGTCGGGTCATGACCAAGAGCCCGCGCATCATCAAGAAGTATCCGAATCGCCGGTTGTACGACACCGAGATCTCGAGCTACATCACCGTCGACGAAGTGCGACAGCTGGTCGTCGATGGCGAGGACTTCGAGGTCCGCGATGCCAAGACCGGCGATGACCTGACACGCACCGTGCTGCTGCAGATCATCAGCGAGCATGAAGACAAGGGGCAACCCCTGTTCAGCACCAAGCTGCTGTCGCAGTTCATCCGTTTCTACGGCGACTCGATGCAGGGTTTCATGGGCAGTTATCTCGAGCGCAGCATGCAGGTGTTCCTTGACCAGCAGGGCCAGTTCCGCAGCCAGGTCAACAACATCCTCGGGCAAACCCCGTGGTCGGTGCTGAACGACATGACCGAGCGCAACCTCGAACTCTGGAAGCAGATGCAGTCGAAGTTCGTCGGTGATGCCGTCGCGGCCAAGACCGCACCGAAGACGGGCGACAAGAAGCGCTGATCCCGAAGCCGCACGTCCACTGGACGATCGTTGTCTGGCTTTTTTTGCGCTGCAGCAATAAATTCGGGTTTCTTCTTCCTGATCAGGGGTTCAACTCATGTCGCAGCGCGTCGCCATTGTCACAGGCGGAATCGGTGGTCTCGGCTCGGCGATTTGCCGCAGGCTGGCGGAATCCGGGCGCATGGTCATCGCAGCGGATCTCGATGCGCGCGTTGAACGTGTCGCGGATTTCAAGGCGGAAATGGCCGATCTCGGTGACCGCGTCCAGTTCGAAGGACTGAACGTCGCCGACGAACACGCCTGCAACGCACTGGTGGCGCGCGTGACCGCGCAGCACGGCCGCGTCGATGTTCTGGTGAACGCCGCCGGCATCACCCGCGATACCACCTTGCGCAAGATGACGAGCGCGCAGTGGCACGATCTGATGCGCGTGAATCTCGACGGCGTGTTCTACATGAGCCGTGCCGTCGTCGACGGCATGTGCGACCGTGGCTTCGGCCGCATCGTGAACATTTCCTCGGTCAACGGCCAGACCGGCCAGTTCGGCCAGACCAATTATTCGGCGTCGAAAGCCGGCCTGCACGGATTTTCGATGGCGCTGGCCCGTGAAGTCGCGCGCAAGGGCGTGACCGTGAACTCGGTGTCGCCGGGCTATTGCCGCACCGCGATGGTGATGTCGATCCCGGACAACATCCGCGAACAGATCATCAGCCAGATCCCGGTCGGCCGGATCGGCGAACCGAGCGACATCGCCCGCGCCGTCGATTTCCTCGCCGCCGACGACGCCGGCTTCATCACCGGCGTGAATCTGCCGGTGAATGGCGGCCTGTTCATCAGTTTCTGATTCGGTCGATCGCGCGAATTCAGTCGCGCGACATCAAGCCGGCCTCGATCAGCCTCTCGCGCATCGGCGAAACGTGCTCGGCATAAGGTCGCCATGCGCCGACGCCACGGCCATGGATGCGCTCCCGCACCAGCACCGCGCCGGCGGTCGCGACCGGCTTGTCGTTGCCGGTCGGGTCTTCGGCACCGTCGACCCAGTCCAGACCGCAGAATCGGTACAGCGCCTTCGTCACCAGGCCAGGCACACTGACCATCTGCTCGTAGCGCAGCGGAAAGATGCGTTTCGGCAACGCCGACTCGCAACGTCGCATCCAGCCGGCATGGCGGATGCAGTGGGCCGCGATCGCTTCCTGGTCGTAGGCATACGGAAAGATCGCGCCGAACACGTCATTCCAGATGCTGAAACAGGTGTCCAGCGGATCGCGCACGACGTGCACGATGCGTGCCTCCGGCAGGGCCGCGGCGATCGCATGCACGTAGAATGAATTGCCCGGCATCTTGTCGGTGACATAGCCACCGGGGCCGAACCGCTCGCGCAGGCGTGACCGGTAGGCGTCGCCCACGCGCTTCCAGTCGATCTCTCCGAGCCGCGATGCGATGCGCTGTTCCATGAACGCTCCGGTCTCGATACCGAGTTCGCGTTTGATGCAGACATTGAAGTCCTGCAAGTCGCCGCCGAGGCGCACTTCCGGGTGGTTGCCGAGCAGACGCTCGACGAGCGTGGCCCCGGAACGTGGCATGCCGAGCACGAAAATCGGGACCGGCGCGTCGCCGGGCGCCGCCGCGACCTCGACCGGAATCGATCCGAACAGGCCATCGGCGTGTTTCTCGAGCGTCGAGAACAGCTCGGCTTCCCACTTGCTGTCAAAGCGCAGGCGCTCCCGCATGATGCGGTTCCCGCGATCGAGGGCATCGGCCGCCGGACCATGCCGGCCGAGCTGGTCGAGCTCCTTGAACAGCGCGAAGTCGAGCAGGGCCAGCGGCTCGGCCCCCTCGGCCAGCAGCGGGCGCGTGGCTTCCATGCGTTCGACGTGATTGCAGTCGTCGGTCCACTGATCGAGATCGGCGATCGCCCAGTGCGCCAACGCCAATCCAGGCGCCAATTCGAGCGCTCGCTCGAACTGGACCAAGGCTTCCCCGCGGCGACCGAGCACGCGAAATGCCGTGCCGTAGTTGAAATGGATCATCGGATTCGCGGCATCGATCGCGATCGCACGCTCGAACAGCGGCAAGGCCGCCTCGGCGTCTCCGAAATGGGTCAGCACGGAAGCGACGCGATCGATCAATGGCGCCTCTTCCAAAGTCAGCGTCGCTGCCTTGCGCGCCGCCTGCAGCGCCGCATGGGCTTCGCTGCGCAGCATCTGGCAACGCGCGAGATGCGCGAGGATCTCGGGACGTTCCGGCTCGACGGCCGCCGCCTTCTCGGCGCTGGCGACCGCGGCCGGCAAGCGCCCATCGGCGGCCTCGGCCAAGGATCGGTAGAACCAGCCCAGTCCGAGCTTGGGGAACTGCTGGGTCAGCGATTCGGACACCGCACGCGCGGCAGACGTGTTGCCCGCATCCAGATAGTCGCGCGCACGGCGCAGTTCTCGCTGGATTCGGATCAGATAAGGCGGCGGCGCGGAAACGGGCGTGGTCATGGCGGGTGCAATCGGAATCGGCAAGTGGACGTCCAAGGATACACCATCATGTTTTCTTGGCGCCTTGATCAACTCTTTGACGAACAAAGACATAGCAAGGGAACTTCACATTTCCGGCAGATCTCGCGGCGGACGCGACTCGGCCGGTTCGACGCGTTCAAAGCGGCCACGCCGCCTCGGCCATGGCCGCCGCCACGCACCAGGCGACGACCCAGAGTGGTGCCCGGCGCAGCATCGCGATCAATCCGAAGCCCACCGCGACGATGGCGACATCCACGGCGCTTCGGACACCCTGTCGGCACACCGGATCGATGAAAGCGGCGGCGAGCAGTCCGATCACCGCGGCGTTGATGCCAGCGACGGCCGCTGCCGCATCGGGCCGGCGCATGATCCGTGTCCAGAACGGCCAGGCACCCAGCAGCAGCAGGAAGCCCGGCAGGAAGACCGCGAACAAGGCGATGGCGGCATAGGCGAGCGAAGGCGCGTCGGGCGACAGGCTGGCACCGACGAAAGCGGCCAGCGAGAACATCGGCCCGGGCACGGCCTGCGCGGCACCGTAGCCACTCAGGAACAGGTCGGCCGACAACCAACCCGGTTCGACCAATGCTTGCTGCAACAACGGCAGGACGACGTGTCCGCCGCCGAAAACGAGTGCGCCGGCCCGATAGAACGCCGCAGCGACGCCAGCTCGCTCGGGCAAGCCAGTCGCCGGTTGCGTGAAGGCGAGGACGAGAAGCATCGTGAACAGGAACAGGCAAAACCAGCCGACGACTCGACCGACCCTTGCCGGCAAATGCGGCGCCTGACTGGACGGCACCGGCCGGCGCAGCCACAGGCCCAGACCCGCGCCAGTGATGATGGCCAGCAGTTGCACCGCGGCATGCTCGACCGCAATGACCAGAAGAGCTGCGATCAAGGCAATCCACCGGCGCGGCCCATCCGGCGCAAGTTGCCGCGTCATGCCGAACAGGGCATGGCCAACGATCACCACCGCGACCAGCTTCAGGCCGTGCACGGCGGCGGCGCCCAACCCCGCATCCAGCTGCGGCGCGACCATCGCGAATGCAAACATGAGCGCGGCCGATGGCAGGGTGAACGCGACAAAGGCGGCCACCGCACCCGTCCATCCTGCACGCAGCAAGCCGATCGCAAACCCCATCTGGCTGCTGGCTGGGCCAGGCAGCAATTGGCAAACGGCCAGCAACTGCGCGAATTGCGCTTCGTCGAGCCAATCGCGACGTCGCACGAACGCATCGCGGAAATAGCCGATATGGGCAATCGGGCCGCCGAACGCGGTCAGCCCGAGCCACAGGAAGGCGCGGAAGACCTCGGGCACGCGGCCCGAGGCAGGACCGGTTTCGATCAGCCGCGCTTGCGCAACCACTGGTCGATGGCCGGCGGGACTTCTCGCTGGGCGCGACCGGACACGTAGATGCCGATGTGGCCGCCCTTGAACGAGAGCTCCGTATAGTCCTTGGTGCTCGTGGCGCCCTTGAGCGCGCGCGAAGCATTCGGCGGCACCAAATGGTCCTGCTCGGCGAAGATGTTCAGGATCGGCAGCTTGATCGCTTTCAGATCAATGGCTTTCCCGCCGATCTTCAAGCCGCCTTTGAGCAGCTTGTTGCCCTGGTAGAAGTCCTTGATGAACTGGCGGAAGGCTTCGCCGGCCTGGTCGGGCGAGTCGAAGATCCACTTTTCCATGCGCAGGAAATTCTCCATCTCGCCCGGATTGTCGAGGATGTCGGTCATGCCGACGTACTTCTGCTGCAACAGTCGGAACGGCTTCAGCGTCAGATAGCACCAGTTCATCAGGTCGGCCGGCACGTTGCCGAGCGTGTCGATGAACAGATCCACGTCCATGCCCTGAGTCCAGTGGCTGAGCATGTTGTCCGGCGTCTGGAAATCGACCGGCGTCACCATCGTGATCAGGTTCTGCAGGGTTTCCGGATACAGGCTGGCGTAGCAGAGGCTGAAGGCGCCGCCCTGGCAGATGCCGAGCAGGTTGATCTTGTCGACGCCGGTGTGCTTCGACACGGCCTTGACCGAGCGACGCAGGTAGCCGTTGATGTAGTCGTCGAGCGTGACGTAGCGATCGGAAGGATCGGGGTAGCCCCAGTCGATCAAGTAGACGTCGTGGCCGGCGGCGAGCAGGCTCTTCACGATCGAACGGTCGTCCTGCAGGTCGACCATGTACGGCCGATTGACCAGCGCGTAGGCGATCAGCAACGGCGTCTTGTGGCTGACCTTGTGCGTGCTCTTGAAGCGGTAGACGACGAGCTTGTCTTCCGTGTAGATCGCTTCCTTGGCACTGGCGCCGTAATGCACGTCCGGCACATTCTTCAGGACATTCATGCCCTTGGCGAGCTTTTCTCCAAGCTTCGTGAGCTCGGCGGCGACCTTGTTCGGTTCGAGTTGGATCGGACCCATGATGCTTCAGCTCCCTGATTCAGCGCGAACGGCGGGCAGCGGCTTTCTTGGCCGGTGCCTTGCTCGAAGTGGACTTGGACGATTTTGCCGCCGGCGCGACGGTCGCCTTGGCGCTGGCTTTCGGCGTCGCTTGCGCGGCCTCGAACGCATCGAGGCGCTCTTGCAGCGCACGCATCTCGCGGCGCATTTCCTGCATCCGGCGCGCGGTGGAGTCGACTTCGGTCCGGGTCGGGATGCCGAACTGGCCGGTCATCCGTTCGACTTCGGTCTGCACGAGTTTGCGCACGGTCATCTGCTTGTTGACCAAATCGCCGTAGGCGGTGCGGAACTGCGGGCTCAGCGACACCTCGGCATAGCCTTCCTCGGCAGCGTCGATCCAGAGATCGTAGACCTCGCGCAGGGTTTCCAGCTTGCGGCCCTGCTCCTCGCGCGCGGCCAACAGCGATTCGAACTTGCCGAGTGCACGCTGGCTGGCGTCGAGCATCAGTCGGTTGTAGCCGGACATGGCGTCCTGGTACTGCAGGAAAGCTGCAGCCAGGCGCTGCTGACGCTCCTGCGATTCACGTGCATAGCCGAACGCCGGCATG
>DATMVT010000324.1:0-1952 GCA_035562895.1 Patescibacteria group bacterium
CCCTGGATCTTGATGTCCATCTGCAGCGCGGTCACGCCTTCGGCGCTTCCGGCAACCTTGAAATCCATGTCGCCGAGGTGGTCCTCGTCGCCGAGGATGTCGGTGATCACCGCGAACTTGTTGCCTTCCTTCACCAGGCCCATCGCGATGCCGGCCACGGGAGCCTTGATCGGGATGCCCGCGTCCATCATCGCGAGGCTCGCGCCGCACACGGTGGCCATGGAGCTCGAGCCGTTCGACTCGGTGACCTCGGATACCACGCGGATGCTGTACGGGAAGTCGTCCACCGACGGCAGCATCGCTGCCACACCGCGGCGCGCGAGACGGCCGTGGCCGATTTCGCGGCGGCCCGGAGCGCCGATGCGACCGCACTCACCCACCGAGTAGGGCGGGAAGTTGTAGTGCAGCATGAACGCGTCCTTGTACTCGCCCTGCAGCGCGTCGATGATCTGCGCATCGCGTGCGGTGCCGAGCGTGGCGACCACGATCGCCTGCGTCTCGCCGCGGGTGAACAGGGCCGAACCGTGCACGCGCGGCAGGAAGCCCACTTCCGAGACGATCGGACGCACGGTTTTCAGGTCGCGTCCATCGATGCGCGGCTTGCCGTTGACGATGCGCTCGCGCACGATCTTCTTCTCGAGCTTGCCGAATGCCGAGCCGATCTCCTCGGCCGTCGCTTCCCCTGCCAGCGCCGCGATCGCGGCATCGCGCAACTCGTTGACGCGCTGGTAGCGTGCCTGCTTCTCGGTGATGCGGTAGGCCTCGCCGATCTCGTGGGAGAACTGCTCGCGCAGCTTCTCCGCCAGTGCGGCGTTTTCCGCCGCCGGCGACCACTCCCAGCGCGCCTTGCCGGCTTCGGCGGCCAGTTCCTGCACTGCCTTGACCACGACCTGCATCTCCTGGTGCGCGAACAGCACGGCACCCAGCATCTGGTCTTCGGTCAGTTCCTGCGCCTCGGATTCCACCATCAGCACGGCGTCGGCGGTGCCGGCGACGACCATGTCGAGCGCCGACTCACGCAGTTGGGCATAATCCGGGTTCAGGATGTAGCCCTTGTCGGCGGTGAAGCCGACACGCGCGGCGCCGATCGGACCGTCGAAGGGGATGCCCGAGACCGCGAGCGCGGCCGAGGTGCCGATCATCGCGGCGATGTCCGGATCCGAGGTCTTGCAGGTCGACAGCACGGTGCAAAGCACCTGCACCTCGTTGCGGAACCCCTTGGGGAACAGCGGGCGGATCGGGCGGTCGATCAGGCGCGAAGTCAGCGTTTCCTTCTCGGACAGGCGCCCTTCACGCTTGAAGAAACCGCCGGGGATCTTGCCCGCGGCGAAGCTCTTCTCGACGTAATGCACCGACAACGGGAAGAACCCCTTGTCTTCCTTCGGATTCCTGTCGCCGACGACGGTAACGAGCACCGTGGTCTGATCCATGGTCACGAGCACCGCGCCGGTGGCCTGCCGCGCGATGCGGCCGGTCTCCAGCGTGACGGTGTGATCACCGTACTTGAACGTTTTTCTTACTGGATTCACGAAAATTCCTCCACGTTCGGCTGGCTTGTGCCGGCCGTTGAATTGTCAGCCCGGTCGGGCACCGGTCAGCGGCGCAGGCCGAGTCGGGAAATCAGCGTCGAGTAACGCTGGGTATCCTTGCGCTTGAGGTAATCCAGCAGGTTACGGCGCTGGTTCACCATGCGAATAAGGCCGCGGCGCGAGTGGTGGTCCTTCTTGTGTTCGCCGAAGTGACCCTGCAACTTGTCGATGTTCGCGCTCAGCAGGGCAACCTGCACCTCGGGCGAACCGGTGTCGCCCTCAGCGGTCTGGTATTCCTTGACGATCTTCGCTTTCTCTTCTGCATTCAAAGCCATTGTGTAGTCCTCAGATTGATCAATATGCCCAGGGCGACACCATGCCGCCGAACTCGCAATCCTGGCCGCGCATATTTGCAGCCGGATC
>DATMVT010000325.1:0-17960 GCA_035562895.1 Patescibacteria group bacterium
GACCACGATGCATTGGCCTGGTGGCGCGACCTGATGTTCCTGCCGTTGTCGCGCCTGCCGATCGCACGCGGCGAATCGCTCAAGATCCTGACCGGCACCAAGCGCGGCTGGTTCGGTCGCCTGCGACCCTGATCGGCCTCACTGCTCGGCCCAGTGCGAGCGGTCGCCACCCGAGACCTTGGCCGCGTACATCGCGCGATCGGCGCGCATCAGCAGGTCGCGGGCATCGGCGGTATGGGCATCGAGGCCGGCCACGCCGATGCTGGCGGTGATGCGCACGACGCCGTCGTCCAGCGTGATCGGCACCGCGACCGCGCTGCGGATGCGGTCGGACAGCGCGCGCACCGCGATCTCGCTGCGTGCATTCGGGGTGACCACGACGAACTCGTCGCCACCCAGGCGCGCGGCGATTTCGCCATTGCCGACGCAGGCGGCAATGCGCTGCGCGATCTGCACGAGCACGCGATCGCCGACGGCATGACCATGGCGGTCGTTGACGTGCTTGAAGCCGTCCAGGTCGATCAGCAGCACGCGCAGATGCTCGTGCCGCTCCTGCTGAAACGCGGCCACGAAATGCGCGTCGAGCGCGGAACGATTGGCCAGACCGGTGAGCGGATCGTGCAGCGCGAGTTCGCGCAGTCGCACGTTCGCGACCTCGAGCTGCGCGGTGCGCTCGGCGACGTGTTGGGCCAGCGTGTCCTCGTGTTCGCGCGCCAGGCGCAAGGCATCCTGCTGTGCATCCAGCAACTGTGCCTGCGCGTCCGCCTTCTGCCGCTTCAGTTCGTTGAAGCGTGCGGCAAGGCCGAAGGACAGCAGCAGCATTTCCAGCGCCGAGCCGATCGGCATCGCATTCGCGGTGAGGGCATTGGTCGGCAGCAGCCCGAAGTTGCGCAACGCGGTCAGCATCGCGCCGAACAGCAGCGCGAACCAGGCCAGCATCAGGATGCGCGCTCCGGGTACGCCACGCCATGCGCAGACGACGCCGCAGGCAAAAATCAGGATGGCATTCAGCACGCCGCCGCCCGACATCAGCTGGAAGCCCAGGCGCAACGGGCCGACCAGGGCGACCAGCAGCACCAGCGCATGCGCGACGATGAGGACGCCGAGCAGGCGATGCCAGCGCGGAGCATGGCGTGCGGTGTCGAGATAGGTGCGTGCATAGATCGCCGCGAGCAGGCTCGACGCGGCGAAGGCGACGCCGAGCATGCGGTTGCCGAACTCGAACGCATTCGGCCACAGGAACTGCGCGCCGAACCCGTTCATCGCGATCACGGCGGTCGCGAAACACAGCACGAAGGCGACGTAGAGCAGGATCGATCGTTCGCGCAGCACCGTGAACAGCAGCAGGTTGTACAGCGCCAGTGCCAGCGCCGAGCCGACGTACAGGGCGTTCGCCGAATACTGGGCCTCGGAGTGCGCGCGGAAATGGCGCTCGCTCCAGATCGCCGAGGACAGGGTCATCGTGCCGCGCGATTGTGCGCGCAGGTACAGCACGCGTTCCTCGTTCGGGCGCAGGCGCAGCGTGAACACCGGGTTGCGGTGCGTGTAGCTGCGCTCGCTGAAGCGCATGCGATCGCCGCTCTGCTGGTGCGCGACGCCCGCGCCGGAGACCTCGTGAAAGTCGATGCGATCGACCGTGGCGTACTCGAACTCGATGCGCCAGGTCTGCTCGCGATCGGCACGCGAACGCACCGGCAGCTTCAGCCACAGCACGTCATGCAGATAGCCGAAACTCAGGTCCGGGTGATCGCTCGGTCGAACGAATCCGTCGGCGGCGATCGCGTCGGCCAGGTCGAGGCGTCCGCCCGGATCGCGCAGCACCGTGACTTCGCGGGCAAGGCGGACATCGCGTTCATCGCCGTGCAGGTCCAGCGCGGCTGCCGTCGGCGCGCAGGCACAGGCCAGCAGCAGCGCGGCGAGTCGCTGCAGCAAGCGGGGCGCGAACCATGGATGGCGCATCGACGGGACCCCGAGCTGGACGGATCGATGCTAGCAAGCTCGTGGTCGCGTCGTGACCGTGACTTCAGGGATTGGCCCAGCACACGCGGTTGCGCCCGGCGGCCTTGGCGCGGAACAGTTCGGCGTCGGCGGCGCGCATGAATTCGGCGCTGGTCTGGAAGCCGTGATGCCACTGCACGACCCCGATGCTGGTGGTGATGGTGCGCGGAATGCCGGCCGATTCCGGTCGAAGCGCCTCGATCGCCCGGCGCAGCGCCTCGCTGTAGTCGATCGCCCGCTGCAGGGCGGTGTTCGGCAGGATCACCGCGAACTCTTCGCCGCCCAGTCGGCCGCCGGTGAATCCCGCCAGCAAGGCATTGCGGATCACCGTCGAGACCGCGCGCAGCACATCGTCGCCGGCGAGATGGCCGAGTTCGTCGTTGATGCGCTTGAAGTGGTCGAGATCGACGAAGGCCAGCGACAGCGGCGCGCCCGACTGCGCGACGATCACCGAGCGCTCCAGCGCCTCGCGCCAGACGCGGCGGTTCGGCAGCCCGGTCAGGGTGTCGACGGTGGCGCGCTCGACCATCGCCTGGTGGTAGCGGTCTTCGAGACTCTCGCGACGCATGAACTTCAGCACCGCGTCGCCGACCGCGATCTGGTCGCCGTCGTGCAGCTCGATGCGCGTCACCGGGTCTTCGTTGACCAGCGTCTGGTTGGTCGAGCCGAGGTCTTCGAGGATGTAGGCCTCGCCTTCGAAGACGATGCGACAGTGCTGCCGCGACACGCTGGCATGCGGAATCTGCAGGTCGCAGGACACCGAGCGACCGACCACGACGGCCTGGTCACCGACCTCGATCTGCGCACCCAGGTTCTCGCCGTGGATCACGACGATGCGCGCACCGGGGCGGCCGCCGCTGTCGCCGAGATTCAGGCGCAGGCGTTGCGTGGTTTGCGGATCGGGTCCGGACATGCGCGAAAGTGTACGCGCTGCGCCGCGAGACCGCATCGCGCCACGACTCGTCACGTCGCGCTGCCGACGCCGTGGCCGGAAGCGTTCACCGCGGCTATCGTCGCCGTCCTGCTCCGGAGCCCGACATGACCCTGCGATCGATCCTGCTGTTCGTCACCCTGCTGGCGGCGACGGCCGTGCCGGCCTACGACAGTCGCGATCCGGCAGATCCGCGCTGGCAGGCCTGGGATCGGCACGAGGCCCTGCAGCGCACCTCGCCGTTCCATGGCCTGAATTGGCGCGCACTGGGTCCGACCGTGCAGGGCGGGCGCGTCGTCGACGTCGAGTCGATCCCCGGCCAGCCCTATGGCTTCTATGTCGCCTATGCGAGTGGCGGCGTCTGGAAGACCACGAACAACGGCGTCGGCTTCGAACCGTTGAGCGACACCTTGCCGACGATGATCACCGGCGACCTCGCGGTCGATCCGAACCGGCCGCAGCGCTTGTGGATCGGCTCCGGCGAACCGAACTCGTCGCGCTCGAGCTACGGCGGCATGGGCGTGTTCCGCAGCGACGACGGTGGTCGCAGCTTCACGCACATGGGACTGACCGGCGTCGACCGCATCAGCCGCGTGCTGGTGCATCCGCAGGACGGCACGCGCGTCTGCGTCGCCGCGATCGGCTCGCTCTACGTGCAGCGCGGGCAGCGCGGCGTGTTCTGCAGCCGCGACGACGGCGCAACCTGGACCCAGGTGTTGAAGGGCGAGGGCTGGACCGGCGCGATCGACCTCGCCTTCGATCCGGCCAACCCGGAAACGATGTATGCCGCGACCTGGGAACGTTCGCGCGCGCCGTGGAATTTCGTCGAGTCGGGCGCCGGTTCCGGCATCTGGAAGTCGACCGACGGCGGTACGTCCTGGCAACGCCTTGGCGGCGGCTTGCCGCAGGGTGCGCAGGTGGGCCGCATCGGGCTCGCGATCTCGGCGGCACGGCCGAACACGCTGTACGCCAGCATCGACCATTGGGCCGAGCTTCCCGCCGACCAGCAGGACCTCGGCGATCGGCCGCTGTCGGCGCGTCGCCTGAAGCGGATGAGCAAGGACGAGTTCCTGGCGCAGGATCCGGAGGAGATCGACTCCTTCATCCGCGACAACGACCTCGACACCGACCTCGATGCGAAGACCCTGATCGCCCGGGTCAAGGCCGACGAGATCCGCGTGCAGGACCTGGTGAACGCGTTGAACGATGCCGAGGCGGCGCTGTTCGACACCGACATCCGCGGCCTCGAGATCTGGCGTTCCGACGACGCCGGCGCGAGCTGGCGCAAGACCCATGACGACGTCCTGAGCGAGGTGACCTACACCTACGGCTACTACTTCGGCCAGATCCGCGTGTCGCCGACGAATCCCGAGCAGCTCTACGTCCTCGGCGTGCCGGTGATCGCGTCCGACGATGGCGGCAAGACCTTTCGCGGCATGAATCCGCCGAGCGTGCATGTCGATCACCATGCGTGGTGGATCGATGCCGCGCATCCGCAACGCATGATCGGCGGCAACGATGGCGGCCTCGACATCAGCTACGACGGCGGCCAGACCTGGCTCAAGCTCGATGCCCAGCCGGTCGGCCAGTTCTACACGATCGGCGTGGACATGGCCGAGCCGTTCAACATCTACGGCGGGCTGCAGGACAACGGCACCTGGAAGGGCTCGTCGGAAGCGCGCTGGGACGATGCGGGCGCCTGGAGCTTCATCGGCGGCGGCGACGGCATGCACGTCGCGATCGATCCGCGCGACGCCACCGTCTACAGCGGCTACCAGTTCGGCTTCTACCGATCGTCCGCGGGCCATGAACTGCGCCCGCGCGAAGCCTTGGGCGCACCGCCGTTGCGCTACAACTGGAACACCCCGGTCGTGCTCAGTCCGCACAACGCCGATGTCGTCTATTACGCCGCGAACCGCTTGTTCCGTTCCTTCGACCAGGGCCGCACCTGGGCCCCGATCAGTGACGACTTGACCACGAGCACGCAACGCGGCGACGTGCCCTACGCGACCATCACCTCGGTCAGCGAATCGCCGAAGCAGTTCGGCCTGATCTGGGCCGGCACCGACGATGGCCACGTCTGGGTCACCACCGGCGGCGGCAACGACTGGCGCGACGTCTCCGCGAAGCTGCCGGATCGCTGGGTCTCGCGCGTGGTCGCGTCGCGGCATGTGCGCGAGCGCGCATACGCGAGCTTCAACACCTACCGCAATGACGAATCGATCGCGCACGTGTTCGTGACCGAGGACCTCGGCCGGACCTGGCGTTCGATCGCGGCGAACCTGCCGCAGGAAGCGATCAACGTCATCCTGGAAGACCCGGTGAATGCCGACGTGCTCTATGTCGGCAGCGACCGCGGTGTCTACGTCTCGCTCGATCGCGGCGGCGCGTGGCAGGCGCTCGATGCCGGCCTGCCGAATGTGCCGGTGCACGACCTCGTGGTGCACCCGCGCGACCGCCAGCTGGTCGCGGCCACGCACGGGCGCAGCGTCTGGATCCTCGACGCATTGCCGGTGCAGGAACTGACCGCCGACGTGCGCGCGAAGCCGGCGCACCTGTTCCATGTCGACGCGATCGAAGGCGATCGCGGCTGGCGCGCGCGGCCATCGCGCTGGTTCGACGAGACGCCGCGCCTGCCCACGACGACGATTCACTATTGGGCGAAGGACGCCGGTCGCGGCAAGCTCTGGGTGCTCAATGCCGACCTGCAACTGCTCAAGGAAATCGAGGTCGAGGCGAAGCCCGGCGTCAACGCGCTGACCTGGGACCTGCAGGTCGATGCGCAGCTCGCGCTCGCCGCCGAGACGGCGAAGAACGAGAAGCGCGCGGCGGATGCGCGTGAAGCGGCGGCCAAGCGCCCCGAGTCGGCCACGACGGTCGTCGCCGACGCCGACGAAAGCGGCCGCCTGGCGCGCACGCCCTACGCCGAATCCGTGCGCCTCGGTCATCGCCTGCATTTGCTGCCGGGCGACTACACCTTGCAGCTCCAGCTCGGCGGCGTCACCCACGACACGCGGTTGATCGTCACGCCCCCGGAGCCACGCGAGCCGCGCGCGCAGCCGGCGATGAAACTGCGCGGAAGACTGGATTGATCACCGAGTCGATCGTCACAGATTGCGATGACAATTCGCTATGCTCGCGGGCCACGAGAGGAGAGCGCCGATGAGCACACCCGCTGATCGCTTGGCAGAGTTGTTGCAGTTCGGACCGCGCAAGGGTCGCGGTGGCGGCGGTTTCGCGCAGAGTCCGCCGGGCCGGGGCGGGGCCAAGCTGCCGGGTGGCCTGATCGGCTTCATCATCGGCGCGCTGATCCTGCTGTGGCTGGTGTTCAGTTCCTACTACACGGTGCAGCCGGAAGGGCGCGCCGTGGTCAAGCGCCTCGGTGCGGTGATCGCGATCACCGATCCCGGGCTGCATTTCAAGTTGCCGTTCGGCATCGACACCGTCGAATTCGTCGCGACCGAGCGCGTGCTCAAGCAGGAGTTCGGATTCCGCACCTTGGCCACCGAAGGCGAGCGCAGCGAATACTCGTCGCAGGACTTTCCCGAAGAATCGCTGATGCTGTCCGGCGACCTCAACATCATCGATGTCGAGTGGGTGGTGCAATACCGCATCAGCGATCCGATGAAATACCTGTACGGCATGCGCGACCCGACGCGCACCTTGCGCGACATCAGCGAGTCGGTGATGCGCCGCGTCGTCGGCAACCGCATCGGCAGCGAGGTGCTGACCACGGCGCGCGTCGAGATCGCGAACCTCGCCCGCGACGAAGTCCAGGAAGCGATGTCGAAATACGACGTCGGCATCCATGTCGTCACCGTGCAATTGCAGGACGTGATCCCGCCGAAAGCGGTGCAGCCGGCCTTCAACGAGGTCAACGAAGCGCGCCAGGAACGCGAGCGCATGATCAACGAGGCGACCAAGCGCCTCAACCAGGAGATCCCGAAGGCGAGCGGCGAGGCCAATCGCCTGATCGCCGAGGCCGAAGGCTACGCGACCGAGCGCGTGAACCAGGCGCTCGGCGAGACCGCGCGCTTCCGCTCCATCCTCGCCGAATACCGCAGCGCACCGGCGGTGACGCGGGCGCGCATGTACATCGAGACGATCAACAAGATCCTGCCGAACATCGGCAACGTGATGGTGGTGAAGGACGGCAAGACCGCGCCGCTGCCGTACTTCGAGATGCGCAGGCCGCATGCCCCCGCCATGGAGACGCCGCAATGAAGTCGACCCTCGCAATGATCATCGGCGTCCTCGTCGCGATCGGCCTCGTGCAATCGACCTATGTCATCGACCAGGCGGAGCAGGCCATCCTCGTGCAGTTCGGCGAGCCGGTCGGCGAACTGGTGAATACCCCCGGCCTGCACTGGAAGGTGCCGTTCATCCAGGACGTGCGCCGCTTCGACAAGCGCATCCTGTCCTGGGACGGCGACATCACCCAGATCCCGACGCTCGGGCGCGAATTCGTGCTGGTCGACACCACCGCGCGCTGGCGCATCGTCGATCCGCTCAAGTTCCTGCGCTCGGTGCGCGACGAGGCGGGCGCGCGCACGCGCCTCGACGACCTGATCGACTCGGTCGCGCGCGACATCATCTCCGGCACCAATCTCGAAGAGATCATCCGTTCCAAGGATTGGAGCGTGGACGTCAAGGCACTCGGTGACGAGGGCGTGTCGCTGGAACAGGTCGACCTGAACAAGCCGAAGAAGGGCCGCGCCGTGCTGGAGACGGAAATGCTCGCGGCGGCATCGAAGCTGATGCCGGAACTCGGCATCGAACTCGTCGACGTGCGTCTCAAGCGCATCAACTACATCGAGAGCGTCGGCCGCCAGGTCGAGACGCGCATGATCTCGGAGCGCCAGAGCATCGCCGAACGCTTCCGCTCCGAAGGCCAGGGCAAGAGCAGCGAGATCCTCGGTGAAATGGAGCGCGAGCTGCGCCAGATCCGTTCCGAGGCGGAGCGCAAGGCGGCCGAGATCCGCGGCAAGGCCGATGGTGAAGCGACCAAGATCTACGGCGAGACCTACGGTGCCGATCCGGAGTTTTTCACCTTCCTGCGCACGCTCGAGAGCTACCAGGCGATGGGCGCGAACACGACGCTGGTGCTCGACGCCGATTCCGAGTTCTTCCGCTACCTCGACTCGACGCGCGCGCGCTGATCGACGCGTCGCGCCGACCGCTCAACGGTCGGCGCGACGCCAGGTATTGCGACCCGCGGCCTTCGCCGCGTACAACGCGCGGTCGGCCTCGGCGATCAGGGCATCCGCCTGCTGCACCGACTGCGTCACCGCGATGCCGATGCTGGCCCCGAGTTGCAGCGCGACGTCGCCGAACGGCACCGGTTCGGTCATCGCCGCGAGCACGTCGTGGGCGGTGCGTTCCGCGGTTTCGTTCGCTTCGGCGATGGTCGTGTGTTCGCTGAGCACGACGAACTCGTCGCCACCGATGCGCGCCACCAGGTCGCCATCGCGCACGCAGCGTTGCAGTCGCTCGGCGAACTGCCGGATCACGCAGTCGCCGGCGGCGTGGCCATGGCGATCGTTGATCGGCTTCAGGAAGTCGATGTCGAGATAGAGCACCGCCAGCACCACCGGCTGATGACGGCCGCGCGCCACCGCGAGCGCGAGGCGTTCCTCGAACTGACGACGATTGGCGACGCCGGTCAGCGCGTCGAATCGAGCCTCGCGCGCGAGTTGCGCTTCGGCGATCTTGAGGCGGGTGATGTCGAAGGTCAGCGCGAAGAAGCCGCATACCGCCCCGGTGGCGTCGTGTTCGGGGATGTAGCTGGTCTGATAATGAAAAGTGCGGCCAACGAGCTCCGTCTGGCCTTCGAAGTTCACGGTCTCGCCCGCGAACACGCGGCGGATCCCCGGCGCCAGCGTCGCGTAGATGGCCTCGCCGCGCACCTCGCGCACGGTGTGACCGATGATGCCGGACTCGTCCGTGCCGAACATCCGCTTCATGAACGCGTTGGAGAACGTGTAGCGCTCGTCGCGGTCGACGTGCGACACCACGGCGGGAATGTTGTCGGTGATCGTGCGCAGTCGCATCTCGCTGGTTTCGAGCGCGGCTTCGCTGCGTTGCAGGCGTGCGTACGCGCGTGACAGGCGGGCGTTGGCGCGGCGCTGCAGCAGCAGGAACACGCCGATCACCAGGAGACCGAACGCGACCAGCGCGATCAGCAGCAGACGCGTGCGGTTGCTCGCGGTCAGCGACTTCTCGCGCTCGGAGGCGAGTTCCGACTCCTTGGCCAGCCGCTGCAGTTCGAATTCCTGCGTCGCATAGCGCAGGCGCGCATCGAAATCCTCGCCGACGAGCGCGCGGTCTCGGGAATCGACGACCTCGTCGAGTGTCAGCAGGCGCCGTGTCTCGGCGCCCAGATCGCTGCGGTTCGGCGCGCGCACCAGCTTGATGCGGATCAGCTCGCGCAGGACGCGACGCTCCTCGGCATCGAGACCGGCGATCGCGAATTGATCCACCGCGACCTGGAAGTGCCGCTCGGCACCCGCCAGGTCGTCGGCATCGCGGGCGACCAGGCCGAGCACTTCGCTGCCGAGCGCGCGCAACTGCGCGTTGCCGAACTGGTCGGCCAGCGCCAGCACGCGATCGGCACTGGCACGCTGGGTCGCGACATCGCCCTGGTCGCGGGCGATGCGCGCCAACTCGAGGTCGAGTTCGGCACTGAGCTTGGGATCGTTGACGCGGGCGGCGACGTCGATCGCCTCGCGCAGCGACACGCGCGCGTCATCGGCCTTTCCGAGGAAGGCTTCGGCACGACCGCGATTGCGCAACAGGCGCGCGCGGATCAACGGTTCGGCGACCTTGCCGAGCGCCTGCAGACCGCGATCGGCATAGGTGCGCGCCAGCTCGTGACGACCGAGGAAATTGCTCATCGACGAATAGCCGAGCTGCACGTCGGCCATCAGCGCGGGTGCAGGCGTGCGCTGCAATCGCCGTTCCGCCTCGGCCAGCAACTGTCCGCCGGGGCTGTAGTCCTGCCGCGCCATCATGCCGCGGCTCTCCACGATCAGCGCACGAATCGCCAGCAGCGGCTCGCCGGCCTCATCGGCGGCGAGCTGCGCGGCACGACCGGCATCGCGCTGGCAATCCCAGTCGGCGATGACGCGACAGGCATTGGCATGCGCCAGTTCGAGCAAGGCGATCTCGCGCGCCGCGCCGCGCTTCCTCGCGTCGGCGACCAGCTCGGGCAGGCGCGCGAGCACCTGCTCCGGATGCGCCAGCGCTTCCGACTCCAGGGCATGGCGTTCGGTCTCCGGCACGCTCGCCGTCGCCGACACAGGGACGCACAGCAGCAGGCCGAGGAAGCATGGAAGCCATCGATCGAGACGAAACGTCCGACGCGGTCGCGAACTCATCGATCCTTCCTGCAGCCGCTGCGTTGGGCGGCATTCTGCCACCGCTCCGGGACGTGCGCGTGATGTTCGGCGGGAAAAGAACGCCTCAGTCCTGCCCGGCACGGCGCCAGGTGTTGCGACCCGCGGCCTTGGCCGCATACATCGCGCGATCGGCGGCGGTCATCAGGCTGTCGCGGTCACTGCCCGGATGCGAGACGGCGATGCCGATGCTGGTGCCCAGCACCAGCGACTGTCCGTCGAGCAGCAGGGGCTCTTGCATCGCGGCGCAGATCGCGGCGGCCGTCGCCTCTGCGGCCGCCCGCGCCGGAGCCGGGCCCGATTGCGTCATCAACACGACGAATTCGTCGCCACCGATGCGCGCGACCAGGTCGCTTTCATGGACACAGCGCCCGAGACGCGCCGCGAAGGCGCGAATCAAGGCGTCGCCGACGGCGTGGCCGTGAGTGTCATTGACCTGCTTGAGGCGATCGATGTCGAGGAACAGCAAGGCCACCGCGGCACCCTGTGGCGCGGTCCTGGCCATCGCGACGGCCAGGCGCGACTCGAATTCGCGGCGGTTGGCCAGTCCGGTCAGGGCGTCGAAGCGCGCTTCGCGTTCGAGTTGCTGCTCGGCCACGCGCAACCGTTCGTTGGTTGCGGCCAGGCGCTGGTTGACGCGTCGCTGCAAGCCGAGGAAGGCACCGATGACCAGCAAGCCCGACACCGCCAGCGCCATCAGCAGCGCACGCAGCCGATTGCTGGCGGACAGGGCCGATTCGCGCTCGGTCGCCAGCTCCGATTCCTTGGCCAGTCGCTGCAGTTCGAATTCCTGCTGGGCGTAGCGCAGGCGCGCATCGAAATCGTCGCCGGCCAGCGCGCGGTCACGGCGGTCCATGGCCTCGTCGAGGTCCATCAGGCGGACCATCAGCGGCGCCACGTCGCGCCGGTCGGGCTGACGTTGCAGCTGGGTTCGCAGCAGTTCTCGCAGGGCGCGACGCTCCTCGGTCTTCATGCCGAGCTTGGCAAAGCCGGCCGTGGCCGCCGTCAGCGAGGCTTCGGCCGCGGCGAGATCGTGGCCGTCGCGCGCGGCCAGCCCCAGCACCTCGTGCCCGAGCGCCGCCGTCTGTTCGTTGCCGAAGCGCTCCGCGATCGCGAGCACGCGTTCGCCGGCCGCGCGCTGCTCGGCCAGATCGCGGGAATCGCGGGCGATGCGCGCCAGCTCGAGGTCGAGCTCGGAGGTCAGCTTCGGATCGTCGAGCGGCGCCGCGACTTCGGCCGCACGCAGCATCGCCGTGCGCGCCTGTTCCGCATGGCCAAGCTCGAGTTCGGCACGACCGAGATTGCGCAGCAGGCGCGAGCGCACCACCGCGGCCACCTCGTTGCCGAGCGCGTCGAGTCCGCGCTGGGCGTAGTCGCGCATCAGCGTGTGCCGTCCGAGCTGCAGCGCCAACGACGAGTACGCGAGCATGACGTCGGCCAGCAGGCCGGCGTCCGGATGCAGCGCGAGCAGCGCCTCGGCCTCGCCGAGGCGGCGCTCGCCCGGCCCGAAATCCTGCATCGCGATGCGTGCGCGCGCTTCCGCGATCAGCCCGCGCACGCCGAGGTGGTGCGCGCCGGCGTCGCGTGCGGCGACATGCGCGGCGGCCGCGGCATCGCGCTGGCACAGCCAGTCGGCGACCACGCGACAAGCATTCGCGCGCGCCAGTTCGAGCCGCGCCAGTTCCTCGAAGGCACCGCGCTTGCCGGCATCGGCGATCAGGGGCGGCAACTTGTCCAACACCTGATTCGGCTCGGTCAGGGCTTCGAGTTCGAGTGGGTGGCGCAAGCGATCCGAGAGCGCCGCCAGCGCCAGCGGAGACGCACACAGCAGCAGCACGGCGAGCCACGGCCGCGCACGGGCGGCGGTCACGGCACTGCGTCGTCCGAAAGGCATGGGAGGTCCGGGCACGAGGGGAACAGCCGCCCGATTCTGCCATCACGGCAGCGGCCGTGCGGGATCTGCATGCGTTCCCGAACCCGCGACTTCAGCCGTGCTGCAGGACCGCGGTGGAATCCGAGTCGCTCCAGTGCAGGATCGCGTAGCCCTGGCCGGCCAGGAACGCTTCGAGCGCTCGCCGTCGTTCCTCGTCGAGATGGCGCCGCTCGTAGTTGATCAATCGCGGGCGCAGGCGTTCCGTGTCCGAGGCGTAGACGACCTCGTCGTCGGCACCTTCCGCATCGATCTGCAGCACGTCGATGTCCGTGGTCCAGGACCGCTGCGCGATCAATGCCTGCAGGGTCGTGCAGGCGACGCGGATCTCCTCGATGCAATCGTCGAGCGCGGCATCGATGCGGAAGTTGCCTTCGGCGTGCCGGCGGACGTGCGCGATCGACGAGGAAGTGAATCCGCTCGGGACGCGGTAGGCGGGCGCATCCTTCATGTACGGCGGGTTGTAGGACGGCCACAGTGCCGGCTTGACCCGGTACAGGCGCAGGTCGGCGCCGCGCCCGATGGCGCCTTGATGGACGGTCGCATCCGGATGGTCCGCGTAGTTCTCCCTCAGGAAGGGCACGATCTCGGGCTGCGGCTCGATCAGCAGGATGCGCGTGACGGCCCGGTTGCGCATCACGAACGGGTAGATCGGATCGTTGATCTTGCCGTCATTGGCGCCCACCTGGACGACATTCATCCGGCCCTTGGCTGCCAGATACCCTTGCAGAAGAACATCGAGGAACGTCAATCGGTTGGACATTGGAGAGTCTCCTTGCGAACGCCGATCGGCGGCGGGCCGGGCGTGCGACGGTTCAGGCGCTCGGATCGCCGAGGCGCGCGACCAGATAGTCCTCGGCCCAGCAGTCCAGAGACCAGTCGCGGATGAAGCCGCAATGACCGCCATGGTCGGTGAGGTCGAGGCGCACTCGCGACGGCAGCTGCAGGTCGGCGAAGTCTTCGGCGGGAATGATCGGGTCGTCCTTGGCCATCAGGATCGCACCCGGCACCTGCAGCCCGGCCAGGCGGTCGCCATGAATGGCGTAGCCGTCGAAGTAGGCTTCGGCGCTGCCGAACTCGGTTTCGCGCAGGATCAGCGCCTCGGTCAGGCCGCGCATGTCGAGGCGATAGGCTTCGGGGCCGAGCGGATATCGATCCGGGAACAGCTGTTGCTTGCGCCGCAGCGATCCTCGCCACTTGCGCATGAAGTAGTCGTGGTACAGGCGGCGCCGTTCGAGCTCGACCAGGATGTTGATCGGACGAATCGCCGGGCATACCGCGACCACCTGGGCGAGATCGATGCCGCGCGCGGGCGCACGCAGCGCCACGCGCAACGCGAAGTTGCCGCCGAGCGAGAAGCCGGCGATCGCCAGCGGTCGCGTCGGAAAACGTTGCGCCACCGTCGCCACCGCGCCGACCACTTCGTCGATGCGGCAGGAATGGAACACCGCTTCGTTCAAATGATGGGTGTCGCCATGGTCGCGCAGGTTCAGGCGGAACACGTCGTAGCCTTCGGCGATCAGGCGTGCGCCGACATTGAGCATGTAGCTCGACTGCGCCGATCCTTCCCAGCCGTGCAGCAGCACCACGAGACCACGTGCTTCGGGCTGCGCGTCCTGCGCGGCATGGAAGCCCTGCAGGCGCACGCCATCGCCGCAGTCGAGGATGAGTTCCTGCGAACGCGCCTGCAGCAGGCGATGACGCTCGCGGAACTTCCAGCGCCGCACCGGGCTCGATGCCAGGATCGATTGCACGTGCGGATTGCGCAGCAGCCCGCGCGGCTGGAAGTCAGAGGGCGACATCGGCCTCGGCCGCATGGTCGGATTCCGCGATCGGATCAAGGTCGTCGGCGGCATCGCCGTTCTTCGCACGCAGCGGCGGTGGCGCTTCGAAGCCGAGGGCGACGATGATGGCGCGTCGGGCGGCTTCGGCCATGCGCTTGCGGCCGCCCTCGGTCGCGAGTGGCACCGGTTCGAGGAAATGCACTTCGGCCGTCGTCGCGGGTTCGCCGAGCAGGCGCAGGAAGTTCGGGAAAAAGGCCTCCTTCGCGCGAAACGCCACCGCCTTCGCCGCCACGCCGTCACGCAGATAGCGCAAGGCGACCGGCTGCGCCGGCACGTTGGCGTCGTAACAGGTCTGGAAGATGCGCGCGTGGAAGGTGCGCACCTTGTCGACTTCGCCGGTGCCGCCTTCCGGGAACACGCCGACGCCGAGGCCGTCGTTCAGTCGGTCGATCATGGTCTGCGACACGCGCACGAGGGAATCATTGCTGCCGCGCTGGTGGTAGATGGTGCCGCCGCGACTGGCGACCCAGCCGACCACCGGCCAGTGCGCGATTTCGGCCTTGGCGACGAAACTCACCGCGCGCTGCGAATGCAGCAGGGTGATGTCGAGCCATGAACAATGATTCGCGACGAACAGCGTCGCCTCGCGCCGCGGTTCGCCGACGCGCTTGAGACGGAAGCCGAACACGCGCATCAGCCCGCCCTGCCACCAGCGGATCATGCGCTGATCGACACGCTCGCCCGAGGCCAAGGTGCTCGCCGCGACCGGCGGCAGCAGGCACAACAGCGTGATCGGCAGATGGACGAACAGATGCCACAGCAACAGCGGCACGCGCACGACGTAGCGCAGCGGGCGCATCCAGTCGCGGGTTCCCTCGATCGGCGTGGGGGTGGCATTCATCGGCCCGGCATTCTCGCGCAATGTCACGTCATGTAAAGCGAGATTGATGGCGCCGCCATGGAGCGAGTGCTCCATACGGGGGCGGATGCGCGCTATTCCTGAGTGGTCTCGGCACCATCGAGGATCGCCGTCCAGTCGCGTGCGCCATGCAGGACGCGCAGGATGCGCGGTTTGGTCGTCAATGAATAGAAAACGAGATAACGATCCACCACCAATGAGCGAATGCCGGATTGGAGGAGATCGCTGCGATCGATCCCCATCAGCGGCTGCGTCGCGAGCAGCGCGAATACGCGATCGAAATGATCGAGCTGGCGGTCGGCTGCTGCCGAATCGTCGGCAGCGACATGAATCCAGATGTCGATCAGGTCGGCCTCGGCGGCCGTGCTGATCTCAACGCTGGCCACGCGTTCTCGCCTGTTGCCGTCGTGCTGTCTGCTTCAATGCCGTGACGTTGAAGTCGCCGGCAAGGCCGCTGTCGATGCCGGCCTGGATCAGCGCCTTGAGTTCGCTCAATTTGCCGATACGCGAAAGCTCTCGGTCCTGCAGCAGACGCAGTCCGTCGCGGACCACCTCGCTGGCATTGCCGTAGCGCCCGCTTTGGACTTGATCGCGGATGAACTCTTCGAGCTGGGGCGGGATGGCGACGTTCATGCCCATGGCTGATCTCCCGGAAGGAGATCAAAAGATATCAATAGATAATGAGATTTGGATGAATCATGGCCTCAAACCGCTTCCAGCCAGCGCATCAGATCGTCGCAATGTTCTTCCCACCAGCGCGGTTCCGCGGCAAACGGGAACGCGCGCGGAAACGCGGGGTCGTCGTAGCGGGCCGAAATCCAGCCGGCATGATGGATCTGGCGCATGATGCGCAGCGATTCGACCAGGGACAACTCGCCGGGATCGAGGTCGCGGAACTCGCCATAGCCTTCGAGCAGGGCGGCACGTTGCGCGGCGCCGCCATCCATCAGCATCCACAGGTCCTGGATCGCCGGGCCCATGGCGGCATCGTCGAGATCGACGAAATGCGGTCCGGCATCGGTCCACAGCAGATTGCCGGGATGGCAGTCGCCATGCAGCCGGATCGCGGTCGGCTGCACGAGGGCGAAGCGCTCGTCGAGGCGTGCGGCGACGGCATCGACCAGGCGTTCGTAGCGATCGACCAGATGTGCCGGCAGCAGGTGCGCATCGAGCACGTGGGCAGCCGCGGCATCGACCCGCGACGCCACGTCGATGCGGCCGCGTGCCCCGAACGGTCGCCGCGCGCCGACCACGTGGATGCGCGCGATCAGCCGCCCCAGCCATTGCGCGACATCGCGGCCTTCCAGTTCCGGCGCGCGTCCGCCTTTGCGCGGAAACAGCGTGAGTCGTTGACCGTCGCAATCGAACAGTGTCTCGCCATCGATCACCAGCGGCGCGACGACCGGCAGTTCCGCCTCGACCAACTCATGCGCGTAAGCGTGTTCCTCGCGGATCGCGGCGTCGTTCCAGCGACCGGGGCGGTAGAACTTCGCGATCAGCGGCTCGCCACCCTCGATGCCGACCTGATACACGCGATTCTCGAAGCTGTTCAGCGCCTGCAAGCGTCCGTCCGGCGCAAAGCCGATCGCCTCGACCGCATCGAGCACGAAGTCCGGCGACAACTCGGCGAACGGCGTCGCGTTCATCGCATCAGCGTGCGGCAACCACGGCCAGCGTCAGCCGCGAGATGCAGACCAGCGCATCGTCGGCGTCGGTGATGCGGATTTCCCATACCTGGGTGCTGCGCCCGAGATGCAGCGGCCGCGCGGTGCCGGTGACTTCGCCGTCGCGCATCGCCTTCAGATGATTCGCGTTGATCTCCAGGCCGACGCAACGGCTGCCGTCGTCCGGCAGGCACATCCAGCCGGCCATCGAACCGAGCGTCTCGGCGAGCGCGACCGAGGCGCCGCCATGCAGCAGACCGAACGGCTGCATGGTGCGTGCGTCGACCGGCATCGTGCCGCGCAGGAAGTCGTCGCCGACCTCGGTGATGCGAATGCCGATCGCGCCCTGCATGGTGTTCTGGCCGCGTGCATCGACTGCAGCGAGGTCGACCTGCTTCTTGAAAATCGTCATTGCGGCAGTTCCTTCAGCCAGTCGCGCGGGCGCAGATAGTCGGCGAGTCGTGCTTCCGCGGCGTCGGGTTCGGGCGCATAGCCGTACTCCCAGCGCACCAGTGGCGGCAGCGACATCAGGATGGATTCGGTGCGGCCGCCGGACTGCAATCCGAACAGGGTGCCGCGATCGAATACCAGGTTGAACTCGACGTAGCGACCGCGCCGGTACAGCTGGAACTGGCGCTCGCGATCACCGTACGCATCGTCGCGATGGTGTTGCACGATCGGCGCGTAGGCACGCATGAAGGCTTCGCCGACCGAGCGCGTCAGCGCGAAGCAGGTGTCGGCATCGAAGCGCTGCAGATCATCGAAGAACAGGCCGCCGACGCCGCGGGTCTCGCCGCGATGCTTGAGGAAGAAGTAGCGGTCGCACCAGTCCTTGAACTCGGCGTACAGACCCTCCCCGAACGGCGCGACGGCATCGTGCGCGACCTGGTGCCAGTGACGGATGTCGGCGTCGTTCGGATAGAACGGCGTCAGGTCGAAGCCGCCGCCGAACCACCACGCGGGCTGCTCGCCGCGGGTCGCGAACAGGCGCACGTTCATGTGTGTGGTCGGGATGTGCGGATTGCGCGGATGGAAGACCAGGGACACGCCCATCGCCGTCCATGGCTGTCCCGCGAGTTCCGGGCGATGCGCGGTCGCGCTCGGTGGCATCTGCGCGCCCTGCACTTCCGAGAAGCCGATGCCGGCCTGTTCGAACACCGCGCCGTCGCGCAGGAGGCGGGTGCGCCCGCCGCCGCCCTCGGCACGCTGCCAGGCGTCTTCGCGGAAGCGGGCGCTGCCGTCAATTTGCTCGACTTCGCGGCAGATGGCGTCCTGCAGACGCATCAGCCATTGCTTCATCTGCTCGAGATCGGGGGTGTTCGCATTCATCCTGCGGAATC
>DATMVT010000326.1:0-2366 GCA_035562895.1 Patescibacteria group bacterium
AGCGTTTGCCGGGGCCGCGCGGACTGTCTTCGATCAGCTCGAACCCGAGCACATCGACGAACCAGCGAATGGCTTCGTCGTAGTCGCGCACCAGGTACGCGACGTGGGCGATGCGGGTCAGCACGGCATCGCCCGCCCAAATCAGCCGGCGCGCACGCGCTTCGGGAAGCCGACCATGCGCCGCAGGTCTTCGTCCCACAGCTTCAGCTGGGCGCACTTCAGGCTGGTCCACAGCGTCAGCCGCGGCGACATCTGCAGCAACGGGCTCGATTCGAATGCTTCGCGCAGACGGTAGTTCGGAATGCGGCTGGCGAGGTGGTGAATGTGGTGGTAACCGATGTTGCCGGTGAACCAGTGCATCACCTGCGGCAGGTCGAAGTAGGACGAACCGCGGATCGCCGCTTCGGTCGAATCCCATTCTTCCTTGCGCGCCCAGTAACTGTTCTCGAAGTTGTGCTGCACGTAGAACAGCCATACCCCCGCCGCACCAGCGATGAGCACGACCGGCAGGTGCACCATCAGCACCGTATGCCAGCCGATCAGGTAACCGAGCGTTCCGCCGCAGGCGAGCAGCAGCGCGTTGTTGACCCACACGCTGGCCCATTCCTTCTTCCACGAGAACGGCATGTCGAACGGGAAGCGGTGCTTGATCACGAACTGGTAGGCCGGGCCGATCACCAGCAGCACGAAGGTGCTGCGATAGAAACGGTAGGCGAAGCGGCGGCTCCACGACAGCGCCTGGTATTCGGCCACGGTCAGCGTTTCCATGTCGCCGACGCCGCGACGGTCGAGGTTGCCCGAACTGCCGTGGTGGATGTTGTGCGTCTTGCGCCAGTACCCGTAGGGAAACAGCGTGATCAGGCCGAGCACGCCACCGACGAGGTTGTTCGCCTTCTCGGACTTGAAGAACGAACCGTGGCCACAGTCATGCTGCACGATGAACATGCGCACGTACAGGCCGGCCGTCGGAATGGCCAGCAGCAAGACCCAGCCGTAGTTCCAGTCATGGGTGACGCCATAGGCCATCAGCGCCCACAGGGCGATGAACAGGGGCAAGGTGTTGATCAGCTGCCACAGCGCACGACCGAAATGCGGTTTCGCGTATTCGGCGCAAAGCGCGCGCAATTGCGCGGCACTGGACGGGAGCGGGTTCGGTTGCGACAAGTTCTTTCTCCGGTGTAGGCGGTCATTGTCCGGATCGGGACCGCCGCGCGCAAATTCAATCGTTCGCTTCAATGATTCTTCACCACCCATGTGACGAACCGTGGTCAGCGTGCAAGTACCGCCATGATCTCGGGCGGACAGGTGTACTTGGCCTGGTCGAGCAAGGGCGTGCCATCGTGGTTCGTCACGTCCGGATTCGCACCGAGGCCGACCAGGTAGTCGATGATGGCGGCCAACCCGGCGGCGGCCTGCGGAATGCCGCAATAGTTCACCGCCACGACGATCGGCGACGGCGGCGTGCCCTGCATCTGCGGATAACGCACCGGCAGGTGCACGTTGCCGGCATTGACCAGCTTCTTGACGCTCGCGACATCCCCTTTCGCAATCGCGGCATACAGCGAGGCGCCATCGGCGCCCTGGCCAACCGACTTTTCGACGGCCGTCGATGCCGCCACGGTCGAAGTCGTCGGAGCGGCTGCGGTCGCGCCACGTGCGTCGCGTTCACGCCAGGCGGGTTCGATGCGATCGAGCGCGGCCTCCGCCGCCTGCACGACGCGGGCATCCGCGTGACGCCGCTCGACACGCACGCTCGCGGCGGCAGGCGTCGCCTTGGACCACATCGATTCGAGGCTGCCGAGAAAGACGATCTTGGCCTCGACCTCCGCATTCGCGGCCAGCCACGACGCGATCAAGCGCGCACGTTCGGCATCGTCGGCGACGATGTCACTGCTGTCGTTGCGGCAGGCCTTGAATGCCTCGTCGACCGCATGGGTCTCCAGGATCGGCGTGCACACGCGTTCCCAATGCGTGCGCGCCACGCGCTGCACCGCCGCGAGCCCGTCACGATCCGACGTGTCGGCGGCATCGGCGAGGATGCCGATCGCACGCACGCGATGCTCGGCGTCGGCGCTCGGGTCGTCGACCAACGCGGCGAGTTCGGGCAAGCCGTGCGTGCTGCGCCCGGCGGCGTCGGACAGCGCGGCAAGCGCCACGCTGCGCATGCTTCGATCGGACAACAGTCGCGCCGCCTTGGGCGCCCAGCGCTCCAGCGAAGCGGCGTCACGCTGGTCGCCGATCAGGTCCCAGGCGCGTTCGCGCGTCTCCGGGTAGGAATGGTCGGTGTAGCGCAGGAGCGTGTCGGTCCACGCGTCCGGCCTGGGATCGAAGCCGGCGAGCAGCTTGAGCAGGAACGGCGTGGCGGG
>DATMVT010000327.1:0-10247 GCA_035562895.1 Patescibacteria group bacterium
GCCTATGTCGATGCCTTGTTCCCCGACACCCGCGGCGGCAACGAGAACAGCCTCACCGAGGCCGCATCGGTAGACACGCGCGGGGCCTACTTCGACCTGCACAGCTACTCGCAGATCGTCATGCATCCCTGGGGCGTGACCGAATCCGCGTCCGGCAACGATGCGGCGTTCAAGGCGATCGCACGACGCATGGCCTGGTTCAACGACTATTCCCCGGAACCCGCCGCGCAGCTCTACGCCACCGATGGCGCCTCCGACGACAACGCCTACGGACGACTCGGCGTGCCGGCGTTCACGATCGAACTCGGGAACAGCTTTTTCGAGAGCTGCACCGCGTTCAACAGCACCATCCTTCCGGACAACCTGGCGATGCTGCGCTATGCCGCGCGTGTGTTGCATCGCCCCTACCAACTGCCCGCGGGGCCCGATGCGTATGGCGCCTCGGCCACGCCGGCCAGCGTCATCGCCGGTGATCCGGTCACCCTCAGCGCCCAGGCCAGCGACGCGCGCTTCAATCACAGCAACGGTGTCGAGCCGATGCAGAATATCGTCGCCGCCATCGCCAGCGTCGACCGCCTGCCGTGGGATCCGCTCGCGGTCGCGCAGCCGGTGTTGGCCTCGGACGGCGCGTTCAACGCCAGCACCGAGAACCTGACGGTGCAACTCGACACCAGCGCGTGGTCACCGGGCCGACACCGGGTCTACCTGCAGGCCAGCGACGCGAGCGGTGCCGCCGGCGCGCCGGTCGCGGTGTTCATCGATGTCATGCCCGCAGCCTCCCTGTTCGACGACGGCTTCGAATGACGACGCGTCGCGCCGCCATCGAGCAGTTCCTGGGCGGGTTGCGCGACATCAAGCGGCTGGCGCCAAGCACGCTCACGACGTATCGCCATGAGCTGGAACGCTTCGATGACTGGCTCGGCGGGCAGATGCCGCTCGCGGCCTGGCCGGACCTGAAGCCGGAGACGGTGCGCGCGCATGTCGCGAACGAATTCCGCAACGGCCTGTCCGGCGTGTCGCTGGCGAAACGGCTGTCGGCGATCCGCAGTTTCTACCGCTGGCTGCTGCGCGAGGGCCATGCGCAGGTGAATCCGGCCGACGGCATCCGCGCACCGAAGGCGCCACGCAAGCTCCCGAACGTGCTCGATGTCGACGAGATGAAGGCCCTGCTCGACCATGCCGGCGACGACTCGCCGGCTTCGGTGCGCGACAAGGCGATGTTCGAGCTGTTGTATTCGTCGGCGCTGCGTGTATCCGAACTCACCGCATTGCGCTGGAACGACCTCGACTTCGGACAACAGTTGGTGCGCGTCGTCGGCAAGGGAGCGAAGACGCGCGTGGTCCCCTTCGGCGCACTCGCATCAAGGTCATTGCAGTCTTGGCACAGCCTTGGTGCCGCATCTCCGGACGCGCCGGTGTTCCCGGACCGCCACGGCGCACCGATGTCGACCAACATGGTGCGCAGCCGACTCAAGCGCTGGGCGCAATCCGCGGGGGTGTGGAAGCGCGTGCATCCGCACTTGATGCGGCATTCCTGCGCCAGCCACCTGCTGGAATCCAGCGGCAACCTGCGCGCCGTGCAGGAGATGCTCGGCCACGCCGACATCGGCACCACGCAAATCTACACGCACCTCGATTTCCAGCATCTCGCCAAGGTCTACGACGCCGCGCATCCACGCGCCCGGAAAAAATCCGCGTGAGCTTGAGCGAATCGGCACTGGCGCTGCTGTTCCTGGTCATCGCGATCGCCTATGCCTCGGTTGGCCATGCCGGCGCATCCGGCTACATCGCCGCGATGAGCCTGTTCGGCCTGGCTCCATCCACCATCCGTCCGGTCGCGCTCGCGCTGAACGTGCTGGTCGCGAGCATCGGCGTCTGGCGCTTCCATCGGGCGGGGCTGATCGCATGGAGGCGCCTGCTGCCGTTCGTGCTCGGCTCGATGCCCGCGGCGTTCCTGGCCGCGAAATACCTGCACTCGCCGGCATTGATCCGATTCGTGCTCGCGGCCGCGCTGCTGGTCGCCTCGATCCAGTTGTGGCGCTCGACGCAGGGTCCGCTGCGCGACGACGCGGATTTGCGCACACCGAAGGCGGCGTTGGCGCTGGCGGCCGGCGCGGCGATCGGCGTCGTTTCCGGACTCACCGGCACCGGCGGCGCGATCTTCCTGACGCCGTTGCTGCTGTTCGCGCATTGGGCGCGCACGCGCGAGGCCAGCGGCCTGTCGGCCGGATTCGTGCTCGCGAACTCGCTGGCCGGACTGGCCGGCTTGAACGCCGCCGCGGTCACCTTCCCGACCGCGATGCCTGGGTGGCTCGTCGCCGTCGCCCTGGGCGCGCTGCTCGGCGCGCGCCTTGGTACGTCAAGGTTGCCGGTGCCGATGCTGAAGCGCGTGCTCGCGGTCGTGCTGGCCATCGCGGCAGGAAAGCTCGCCTTCACTTGAGGCGAGGACGGGTGCCCCCATCTTCCCGCTTCCCACGGGAGTTCCGCATGTCCAAACCCGAAACCTTTCATGCGACGACCATCGTCTCGGTGCGTCGCCACGGCCGCGTCGTCATCGGCGGCGACGGCCAGGTCACGCTCGGCAACACGGTGATGAAGTCGAACGCGCGCAAGGTGCGCCGCCTCGGTCGCGGCGACGTGCTCGCCGGTTTTGCCGGCGCCACCGCCGACGCGTTCACGCTGTTCGAACTGTTCGAGGCCAAACTCGAAAAGCATGGCGGGCAACTGGTGCGCGCGGCGGTCGAACTGGCGAAGGACTGGCGCACCGAGCGCCGTTTCGGGCGGCTCGAAGCGCTGCTCGCGGTCGCCGACAAGCACACTTCGCTGATCATCAGCGGCAACGGCGACGTGATCGAACCCGAGCACGGCCTGATCGCGATCGGGTCCGGCGGACCGTTCGCGCAAGCGGCGGCGCGAGCGCTGCTCGAACACACCGATCTCGACGCCCGCAAGATCGCCGAGGCCGCACTCAAGGTCGCCGGCGACATCTGCATCTACACCAACGGCCATACGTCGTTCGAGGAATTGTGAGCATGGACCACTACACCCCGCAGCAGATCGTCGCCGAGCTCGACCGGCACATCGTCGGCCAGCACGCGGCCAAGCGCGCGGTCGCGATCGCGTTGCGCAATCGCTGGCGGCGCATGCAGTTGCCGGAAGACCTGCGCAATGAGGTCACGCCGAAGAACATCCTGATGATCGGTCCGACCGGCGTCGGCAAGACCGAGATCGCGCGTCGCCTGGCGACGCTGGCAGAAGCGCCGTTCGTGAAGGTCGAAGCGACCAAGTTCACCGAGGTCGGCTATGTCGGCAAGGACGTCGAGGCGATCATCCGCGACCTGATCGACGTGTCCGTGAAAATGGTGCGCGAGAAGGCCAAGGCCGGCGTGCGCGCGCAGGCCGAAGCGAACGCGGAAGAGCGCATCCTCGACGCGTTGTTGCCGCGGCCGCAGGCGGTGCGCGTCTGGGGCGAAGAACCCAAACATTCGGAAGAATCGAATGTCACGCGCGAGAAGTTCCGGCAGATGCTTCGCGAAGGCAAGCTCGACGAACGCGAGATCGAACTCGAGGTCAACTTCAACGTCGGCGTCGACATCATGGCGCCGCCGGGCATGGAGGAAATGGGCGCGCAGCTGAAGCAGATGTTCTCGCAGCTCGGCCCCCAGAAATCGCAGAAGCGCAAGCTCGCCGTCGCCAAGGCGCGCCCGCAACTCGTCGAAGAAGAGGCGGCGAAGCTGCTCAACGAAGACGACGTGCGTGCACAGGCGCTGGAAGCCGCGGAACAGCGCGGCATCGTCTTCATCGACGAGATCGACAAGGTCTGCCAGCGCTCCGACTGGGGCGGCGCCGGCGTGTCGCGCGAAGGCGTGCAACGCGATCTGCTGCCGCTCGTCGAAGGATCGACGGTCAGTACCAAACACGGGCCGGTGAAGACCGACCATGTGCTGTTCATCGCCAGTGGCGCCTTCCACGTCGCCAAGCCATCCGACCTGATCCCGGAATTGCAGGGCCGCTTCCCGATCCGCGTGGAATTGAGCGCGCTGTCGGTCGACGATTTCGAACGCATTCTGGCCGAGCCGCAGGCGGCGCTGACCAAGCAGTACTCGGCCCTGCTCGGCACCGAAGGCGTGCAACTCGAGTTCCGACCGGAAGCGGTGCGCCGTCTCGCCGAACTCGCGTTCGCATTGAACGAGCGCCAGGAGAACATCGGTGCGCGGCGCTTGTCGACGGTGCTTGAGCGCCTGCTCGACAAACTGAGCTTCGAAGCCCCGCATGCCGACGCCAAGACCGTCGTCATCGACGCCGCCTATGTCGACGCCGAACTCGGCGAGCTCGCCGGCAATCCGGACCTGAGCAGGTACATTCTCTGAGCAGGGCGTTGCTGGTGGCGGTGCCGCTTGGCAGTGCAATGCCGGCGCCGGCCTGCTTCCACTGCCGCGCCAAATCGGAAGACTTTGGCGCGGCAGCTGGAACGAAGTGATCAGGGAAGGATCACGCGATCGATGACGTGGATCACGCCGTTGCTGGCGGCGATGTCGGTGGTCGTGACGGTTGCACCATCGACCATCACCTTGCCCTCCTGCACCGTGATGCGCGCTTCTTTTCCGTTCACCGTCTTGGCGCTCTTCAGCTTGACGACATCGGCCGCCGTGACCTTTCCGGCCACCACGTGATAGGTGAGTATGCCGGCCAGTTGCGCCTTGTTCTCGGGCTTCAGCAGGTTCTCCAGGGTACCGGCCGGGAGCTTGGCAAATGCCGCATCGGTGGGCGCGAACACCGTGAACGGGCCGTCACCTTGCAAGGTATCGACGAGGTCCGCTGCCTTCAGTGCGGCGGTCAGGGTCTCGAAGTCTTCGTTGCTGCTGGCGATCGCGACGATGGAAGGGGTTGCAGCCTTGTCACCGTGGTTGTCTGCGAACACAGGCGGACCCAGCATCAGCACGCTGGAGAGGGCGATCGTGACCAGAGATTTGCGGACGTTCATGGGAATGCGCTCCGTGGATTGAGTAACGCAGCAAGCCTGCGCCGCACGAAGCGTTGCGCATGTGCCGTCGCGAGACCGTGACCTTCGGGTGAGCCTGATCTGCACAGATGTCGCGGCGTTGTGAGCGGCCTTAGCCGCCGTGTTTCCGTCGGAGACCGGCGCCACCGGTCCGTGACGCGCCGTTGAGCTTGAGCATTCGCAACCCGCGGGTCACCCCTGACCGACGGCCGCAGGTAGAATGCACCCATGACCAAGATCGTAGAACTCAAACCCAAATCCATTCCGGCGCGGCTGCGCGAAGCCCTGCGCGAGCGCACGTTGGTGCGCGTGTGGCGCGAAAATCTCGAGCCCGGCAGTTTCACCGGCTACATCGCGGCGGTCGGACAGGATCGTTTCCTGCTGTGGGCACTGGGCGACTACATCGGCTTCGACGGCCTGTTCGTCCTGCGCTATCGCGATGTCTCGCGGCTGGAAACACCCGATCACCACGCCGATTTCCTCGAGAAGGCGATCAAGCTGCGCGGACTGACGCCGGAACTGCCGATCGCGTTCCCGCTCGACGACCTGCAGCAGATCCTGACCGCGGCGACGCAACGGGCGCCCGTCACCAGCATCTATGTCGATACCGAAGCCGAAAACGAGATCTGCTACATCGGCAAGTTGCTCGCGTTCGAGGCCGAGGGATTCACGGTCCAGGAAGTCTCGCCGCATGCGGAATGGCTGCGCGAACCTTCGTTCTTCGGCTGGGACGAAGTCAGTTGCATCAGCATGAACGAACCCTATGCGCTGGCCTTGCACGAAGTGGCCGGAGATCCGCCGCCGCTCGAAAAAACCGGCATCGACTCGCGCACCCAGCATTGAACACGCCGACGATGCCGACTCCGACGGCGATCACCCTGCATCGTGCGTCGCGCCTGCTCGACGTCGCCTTCGACACGGGTGAATCGTTCTCGCTCGGCTGCGAATACCTGCGCGTGCATTCACCGAGTGCCGAAGTGCAGGGTCACGGCCCGGGCCAGCACATCCTGCAACTCGGCAAGCGCGACGTGAACATCGTCGAGATCCGCCCGGTCGGGCAATACGGCGTCACCCTGGTCTTCGACGACGGCCACGACACTGGCATCTACAGTTGGGACACGCTGTACACGCTCGGTCGCGACCATGATCGGAATTGGGCGGACTACCTCGCCGCGGTCGAGGCTTCGGGCGGATCGCGCTAGTCGCGCGCAATTCCCAGCCGCTGCTCCACCCATTTCGTCGCGACATCGAGACCGATGCGTTCGGTCGACGAGAACAACTGCACGCTGGCCGCCGCGCGATGATCGGCCAGACCCTTGCGCACGGCATGCATCACGTTCATCGAGGCACTGCGGCCGAGCTTGTCGCATTTCGTGAGCAGGATATGCACGGGCAAGCCGCGTGCACGCGCGAACGCGAGCATGATCTGGTCGTATTCGGTCAGCGGATGGCGCACGTCCATCGCCAGCAGCAGGCCGGACAGGGTCTGTCGTTCACGGAAATACTGGTCGAGCGCGTTGTGCCAGACCTCCTGGATCTCGCCCGGCACCTTCGCGAAGCCGTAGCCGGGCAGGTCGATCAGGCGATGGTCGGCATCGATTTCGAACACGACCAGTTGCTGGGTGCGACCCGGCGTCTTCGAGACGCGCGCCAGCGCGCCCTGGCCGGTGAGCGCGTTCAGCGCACTCGACTTGCCGGCATTCGAGCGACCGGCGAAGGCGATCTCGGCACCGCGGTCCGGCGGCAGGTGCTCGGGCGTCGGCGCCGAGAGCAGGAAAGTGGCCGCGGCCAGCGCTTTCGAGGGATTGAACTCCACCTTCGGGGCGGATTTCGACTTGGTCGACTTTTTCGGGGCATAGGTCATGGGCGCAGTGTGGTTGCCGGCATGGTGTGAAGGCAAGCGCCGACCGACCCCGGCTTTCGCCCGATTCGTCCCGTCGCGGCCCGCGCCCATGACTTTCCGCCCGCTGCGGCGGCGCGTCAGTGCCTAGACTCGCGCTGCAACGAGTGTCCCGATGAGCGACGAACGAAAACGGCTGAGCGTGCTCGAAGCACTGACCCTGGTGCGCGGCGATGAACGCGCCCAACTCGCGCTCGCGTTCCTGTATTTCTTCTGCGTCCTCGGCGCGTATTACGTGCTGCGCCCGATCCGCGACGCCATGGGCATCGCCGGCGGCACCGACGAACTGCCGTGGCTGTTCCTCGGCACGCTGATCCTGACGCTGATCATCAGCCCGATCTTCTCGGCACTGGTCGCGCGCATGCCGCGCGCGCGCTTCGTCACCTGGTCATACCGCGGCCTGATGCTGTGCCTGCTCGGGTTTTTCGCGGTGATCGGGCTGACCGAAGAGTCGCAGCAACTTTGGGTCGGGCGCATTTTCTATTGGTGGACCAGCGTCTACAGCGTGTTCGCGGTCTCGCTGTTCTGGGCGGTGATGAGCGATGTGTTCACGCCCGACCAGGGCCGGCGCCTGTTCGCCGTGGTCTCCGCGGGCGGCACGCTGGGCGGATTGGTCGGTGCCGGCATCACCTCGCTCGTCGCGGACCGGTTCGGCATCCTGCCCTTGCTGATCGTGTCGGCCTTGCTGCTCGAAATCGGACTGCGGGCGATGCGTGCGCTTTCCGCCCGAGCCGCGGCGCACTGCGACACGCAGCGACATCGCCAGCGCGAGATCATCGGCGGTTCGGCACTGGCCGGTTTCCGTTTGATGATCGGTTCACCGTATCTGCTCGGCATCGCCGGCTTCATGGCCCTGTACACGATCGGTTCGACCTTCCTGTATTTCCTGCAGGCCGACATCGTCGCGACCGCGGTGCCGGATCGCGCCGCGCGCTCGGCGCTGTTCGCGCAGATCGATGTCTGGGCCAATGCCGCGACCTTGCTGATGCAGGTGTTCGTCTCGGCGCACCTGCTCAATCGCTTCGGCATCGCGCTGGCGTTGTGCGTGCTGCCCCTGCTGTTCACGCTCGGTTATCTCGCGCTCGGCGTCGCCCCCGTGATCGGCGTCGTCATCGCCTTCCAGTCGCTGCGGCGCATGGGCAATTTCGCGCTGACGCAACCGGCGCGCGAGAACCTGTACTTCCCGCTGCCGCGCGAGTCGCGATACAAGGCCAAGAACCTGATCGACACGTTCATGTTCCGCGCCGGCGACCAGATCGGCGCGTGGACGCATACCGGCCTCGGCCTGCTCGGCCTGACCGCGAGCGGCATCAGTTTCGTCGCCGCGCCGATCTCGGCGCTGTGGCTCGTCCTCGCGATCTGGCTCGGTCGCGCGCATCGTCGTCTGGTCGCGGCACAGGCCGCATCGTCTCCATCTTCCGAAGAGGTACGCCATGAACAGCACCCGTCGTGATCTCCTGAAATTCGCCGGCATCGCCGCTGCCGGCGCGATGCTGACACCGGCATGGCGCGCCTATGCCGGCGAGCTCAAGCACGTTCCGAAGGCCGCGAAACCGCTGAATCTCCTGATCCTCGGCGGCACTGGCTTCACCGGCCCGTTCCAGGTCGCCTATGCGTTGGCGCGCGGCCACAAGGTGACGCTGTTCAATCGCGGCCAGCGCCCGTCGCCGGAATGGCCGGGCGAAGTCGAACAACTGCACGGCGATCGCAACAATGACCTGAAGTCGCTGGAAGGCGAGCGTACCTGGGATGCCTGCATCGACAATCCGACCAGCGTGCCGGTGTGGGTGCGCGACGCCGGCAAGGTGCTGAAGGGCCGCGTCGGGCAATACGTCTTCATCTCGACGATTTCGGTTTACGCCGACAACAGCACGCCGGGTGCGGACGAGACGGCGCCGCTGGCGAAGTACAAGGGCGAGGACGCGATGGCCGAGACGCGCGAGACGCTGATCGCCGACATCGAGAACCTGTACGGCCCGCTGAAGGCGCTGAGCGAAGCCGAGGCCGAGAAGTGGTTCCCGGGCCAGACCACGATCATCCGTCCCGGCTACATCGTCGGTCCGCGCGACGATTCCGATCGCTTCACCTACTGGCCGCTGCGCATCCGCGAAGGCGGCGACGTGCTGGTGCCGGGCGACGGCTCCGATCCGATGCAGGTCATCGACGCCCGCGACCTCGCCGAATGGACGATCCGCACGGTCGAAAACAAGAGCTTCGGCATCTACAACGCCACCGGCCCGGCCTTCGAACGCAGCACCGATGCCACGCTCTACGGTATCCAGGCGGCGACCGGCGGCAACGCGAGACTCGTGCACGTGCCGATCGATTTCCTGGAAGCGCAGAAAGTCGTGGTCGGCGGCGACCTGCCGATCTTCGCGCCCGGCACCGGCGACACCGCCGGCTTCCATCGCGTCAGCGTGCAGCGTGCGATCGACCAGGGCCTGACCTACCGCCCGCTCGCGACCACCATCACGGATCTGCTCGACTGGTGGGACAAGCTGCCCGCCGAACGCCGCGCCAAGCCGAACGCCGGCATCACGCGCGAACGCCAGGACGAGTTGCTGAAACTCTGGCGCGCGCAGAAGGCTTGACCGCGCGCACACATCGCCTCGACATCCCGGGTGCAGACTCCACGTGTCCACGTGGAGTCCACCCATGCTCGACACGATCCGACTGACCTGTCCCTGGTGCGGCGAACGCTTCGAGACCGTCGCCGACCCCTCCGGCGGCGACGCCGACTACATCGAAGACTGCCCGGTCTGCTGCAAACCCATCACCGTCCACCTCAGCACCGACCTCGACGGCGAACTGATGGACTGGCGCGCGGACGACGATCGCTGATTGCGCTCGCGGCTAACACATCCCCCACCCTTGCCGTAAGCCGCGGGCGGTGCATTAGGCTGCGCGGGCTGTCTGGTGTCCCGCCTGTTTCGGATGAAATGGTCGGGGTGAAACGGGAAGTCGGTGCAAGACCGACGCTGCCCCCGCAACGGTAAGCGAGTTGGAATGTCAGAGCCACTGTGCGCAAGCATGGGAAGGCGACGTTCCGGGGAAACCCGCTCGCGAGCCCGGAGACCGGCCCGATGGCATTCACCAGCGCTGCGTGGGGCGGCGGGGGCTGATGCACATCGCGAATTCGCTTGCTGCCGCAGACCGCTCGGTCCCGCGTGGCGTCTCACCATCACCGGCACGGGTGCGTGCCGTACGAGGAAGACTCCATGCTCTCGAAGAACCCGAATGCCGTTTCCCTGTCCGTCGCGATCACGTTGGCGCTGGCTGCGTCGTGCGCGACCGCGGGCGATGACACGAAGACCACGCGCGGCCCGACCGTCGAAGTGACCGCGC
>DATMVT010000328.1:0-5625 GCA_035562895.1 Patescibacteria group bacterium
CAACATGTGCACGCCATCTGGTGTGAGTAGAGAGACCGTTCAGAATCAGCCCTTCGGGCCAGGGAAGCTGGGTCTACTCGCAAATCTACTCACGCAGTGCGCGCGATGCAATGAGACGATGGGGGACGTCGTGCAACAAAAAACCGCGCCATAGCGCGGTTTGTCGTGGTCTTGCGGGTCGTGCTGGGACGCCCTGAAACCTTCCTTTGGTGCCGGTGGAGGGACTCGAACCCACACTGTGTCACCACAAACGGATTTTGAGTCCGCCGCGTCTACCAATTCCGCCACACCGGCCGTGCAGGGGCGCGCATGATAGCGGGCGAAGCCGATGCGCGGAAGCCTGCATCACAACGAATTGAGGAACTCCGCGACCGGCGGCGCGAAGCGTTCGAAGTCGACCAGGAAGGAGTCGTGGCCCTGGATGCTGGGGAGCGCGTGGTAGTCGACGATGGCGCCGGCGCCGCGCAGGCCTTCGGCGATTTCACGCTGCTGTTCGATCGGGAACAGGATGTCGGTGGTGACACCGATCACCAGGGCGCGCCGGGCCTGCGTCTTCGCGAGGGCGATGTCGACGGCACCGCCGTGGTCGGCGAGGTCGAACCAGTCCATGGCGCGCGACAGGTACAGGTAACTGTTCGGATCGAAGCTGCCGACGAAGCGGTCGGCATGGGCATCGAGATAGGCCTCAACTTCGAATTCGCGTTCGAACGGACGTGGATCCGGATCGTGCATGCGCTTGCGGCCGAAGCGGCTGCGCCATTCCTGCGGCGAACGATAGGTGACCATGCCGAGCTTGCGGGCGATGCGGAAGCCGTTCTCGGGCCAGGCGTCGGCGCTGTAGTGGCCGTTTTTCCACAGCGGATCGCGCCGGATCGCTTCGCGTTGCACCGAGCGGATCGCGGTCGCGAACGGCAGCGAATGCGGCGCCGTCGAGATCAGCGCGAGGTTCGGTGCAAGGCCGGGGTTCAGCACCGCGAAGGCCAGCGCGGTCATGCCGCCCATCGACGGACCGATGAGCGCGCGCAGCCGGGAGATGCCGAGCGCGTCGAGCACGTGCTTGGCCGAATCGGCGATGTCTTCGAGCGCGAGCTCCGGAAACGTCAGTCGATACGGCTGGCCGGTCGCCGGATCGATCGATGCCGGTCCGGTCGAGCCCTTGCAACTGCCGAGCGAATTGACGCAAATCACGAAATGACGCGCGGTGTCGATCGCCTTGCCGGGCCCGACCATGGCCTCCCACCAACCCTGGCTCGCGTCGTCCGCGCTTGATGCGGCATGGGCGCTTGGCGACAGGCCGGTCAGGATCATCACCGCATTGCCACGATCGGCCGCCAGCGTGCCCCAGGTCTCGTACGCGAGCCGCGCACCGAGCAGTGCATCACCGCGATACAGCCGGTAGGGCGAGGGCAGGTCGATGTGGCGGGTGGCGCTCATGCGGGACGGTCTGGCGAACGGAGTCGCAGCTTAGCCGCAGCGCGCGCCGTGGCCAATGCAGTCAAGATCAGGCGATGACCGGCAACTCCCCGCAGATCGTCAGCCCGCAGGACGGGCCGCATGGTCGTCTCGACGAGATCGTGCAGCGCCATCGCGAACACGCGTGGCGCGCGCCCTTGCACGCGCCGACCGCAGCCCAGTTCGCGCGCTGGCGGGGTGAACGCGATCGCACCCGTCCACTGGTCGTGGATCTGGGTTGCGGTCACGGCGACAGCACGCTGCTTCTGGCCGAGCGCCATCACGACGCGGTCTTGCTCGGCGTCGATCAGTCCGCGCATCGGCTGGCGCGACTTGCCCCATCGGGGTACGCGCAACATGGTCGCGTGCGGTTGATGCGAGCCGAGGCGGCGACGCTGTTGCGCTTGCTGGCGGGCGATGGCATCGGCATCGACGCGCTGTACCTGCTGTATCCGAACCCGTGGCCGAAGCCCGAGCACCTGATGCGGCGCTGGCACGGACATCCGGTGTTTCCGTTGCTGATCGGGAACGCGCGCTGCGTCGTACTGCGGACCAACTGGCGGATCTACGCCGAGGAATTCGCGCAGGCCGCGCGCCTGTTCGGGCGTGTCGGCGAAGTCCTGCCGTTGGCGGCGGAGTCCGACGTCCTCAGCCCGTTCGAGCGCAAATACCGCGCTTCGGGCCATCGCTGCTTCGAACTCGTCCTCGACGATGCCTGACGCGGGTCCGCGGTTGCCATGACGCATGGCACGGCGTTTTTGGCGGTCCGGCCACTACCCTTCGTGCACGCCGCCCAGACGGCGCATCATCCCGGGGACTTGAACGATGACGCAGGAACTGAATCCGAGCGCGGCGACCGCGGGCGAACCCGTGCCGCCCGACCTGGCCGCAACGACCCCGGAGCTCGTGCCGGTGAAGGAGTCGCAGCGCATCGACGTGCTCGACGTGCTGCGCGGCTTCGCCCTGATCGGCATCCTGATGATGAACATCGAATGGTTCAATCGGACCATCGTGGTGCTGTCGATGCCCGATCTCGGCGCACGCGACTTCGACCACGCCGCCGGATTCCTGGTGAAGGTGTTCGTCGAGGGCAAGTTCTACAAGCTGTTCTCGCTGCTGTTCGGCATGGGTTTCGCGGTGATGCTGCTGCGCGCGGAAGAAGTGCGGCGACCGTTCTTCGCGTGGTTCGCGCGTCGTGCCGGCGTGCTGTTCCTGATCGGCATCGCGCACAGCGTGTTCCTGTGGACCGGCGACATCCTGCATGACTACGCCATCGGAGCCTTCCTCTTGCTCGGCATCGCCTGGCTGCGCACCAAGACGAGATTCGCGTTCCTGCGCAATCCGCAGTGGTTGCTGCGCATCGCGATCGGCATGTCGCTGTTTCCGATCCTGATGATGTCGACGGTCGGCATCGTCGAAAGCGTTCGGCGTGATCCGGTCGACCTGCAGGAACGCTTCGCCAAGAGCGAAGCCCGGCGCGTGGCGTTGACCGCGGAATGGCCGAAGCGCGAAGCAGCGTTGCTGGCGGAAGCGCGCAAGATCGCGCCCGGCGAGATCGGTGATCTCGACGCGGATGAAGACGACGACGGCAAGCAAGCGGCGAAGGGCGACGCGAAGGAGGCCGCGAAGCCTGACCAAAGCGCGAAGCCCGCGGTGAAGCCGACCTCGGGGGCAGCTGACGTCAAGAAGGGCGACGTCAAGAAGGACAAGAAAGACAAGCTGCCGGCCGAGAACTGGTTCAAGCGGCGCGAGAACCAGACGAAGGCGATGTTCTGGGAATTCCAGGCGATGACCAGTCCGAGCTATGCGGTCGTGACCCGGTTCCGCGCCGGCGAAACCTTGCACAGCCTCCCCGGTGCGCCGTTCTTCGCGTTTTTCCTGCTGCTGCCGATCTTCCTGCTCGGCTGGTGGCTGGTCGAGACCGGCAAGATGCGCGATCCCGAGCAGCACTTGGTCCTGTTCCGGGCCATGACCTGGATCGGCTGGCCGTTCGGATTGGCGTTTGCCGTGACCTCGAGCGCGCTGATGTACCACCCGGCTTGGATCGAGGGCCGCGGGTCGGACATGCTGGCCGGCTTGCTCGGCTGGTGCGGTCAGGTGCTGTTGTGCGCGGCCTATGTCGGCACCTTCGTGCTGTTGCTGCGCAAGCATTTCTTCAAGCGATTGTTCGGTTGGCTGGCGCCGCTCGGACGCATGGCGCTGACCAATTACCTGACCCATTCGCTGGTGTTCTCGACCCTGTTCTACGGCTACGGAGCCGGCTGGTTCGGCCAGGTGCCGCGCTTCCAGCAGATGGGACTGGTGGTCGCGATGATCGCGTTCCAGGCGGTCTACTCGCGGCTCTGGCTGGCGCATTTCAACTACGGTCCGATGGAATGGCTCTGGCGTTCCGCGACCTACCTGAAATGGCAGCCGCTGCGTCGATCATCGAATTGAGTGACAGGGAGTTTCCGCGATGACGTCGATCGTTGACGAAGCGGTGCCGGCGCCGGCCGAAGCGCGCATCGACGCGCTCGATTACGCGCGCGGCTTCGCCCTGTTCGGCATCGTGCTGATGAACGTCGAGTGGTTCGAGCGGCCGATCGCCGGCCTGCTGAACGGCATTCCGAGCGAGTACACCGGCCTGCACCTGTGGCTGGATCGGCTCGTCGAATGGTTGATCCAGGGCAAGTTCTATCCCTTGTTCTCGCTGCTGTTCGGCATGGGCTTCGCGCTGATGCTGCAGCGGGGCGAGGCGCGCGCCGGCGCCGGCGGTTTCGTGGCGATCTACCTGCGGCGACTGCTCGCGCTGTTCGCGTTCGGCGTGCTGCATGGCGTCCTGTTCTATCCCGGCGACATACTGCACGCGTACGCATTGGGCGGTGTCGCGCTGCTGATCGGCTATGGCCTCGTGCTCGGCATCGCCCGGTTCCGCGGCGGTCGCCGACTGCGTGCGCGCTGGCTCGCGATCATTCCGCTGACGCTGATGGTCGTGCTTCCGGTGATCGGTGGCGTGGCCTACACCACCTACCAGCTTGCGACCGGAGGACCCGAGCTCGTCGGAGCGCCCAAGGCGGCGCCCAAGCCCGTTTCGGCCAGCGCGGCCGAACCGGGCCGGACAGCGTCCGCGAAAGGCGCGCCGGACGCGCCCGAAGCCAAGCCGCGAGAGAAGACGCGGGACGAACTGCGTGCGGAGCGTCAGGCCGAGGGTCGCAAAAAATACGAAGCGGCGCGCAAGGTCTACCAGACCGGTTCCTGGGCCGAGATCACCGCGCTTCGCTGGCAGGAACTGACACATCAGATGGCCTTGTTCGGCAGTTTCGGTTCGCAGGTGGTGCTGATCTTCATGCTGGGCGCGTGGTTCGTGTTTTCCGGGGCGTTGCGCGACATTCCCGCGCACATCGGCGCGTTCAAGCGCATGGCGTGGGTCGGATTGCCGCTCGGGATCGTGCTGGCACTGGCGCAGCCGATCGCCGCCGCGAATCGCGAGGCGATCGGGATGGCCTGGTGGGGGCTGATCGGTGCCGCCAGCCAGGTTGCCGTGGTGGCGATGTGTGTCGGCTACTTCGCGCTGTTCGTGCTGATCGCGCAGTCGCCCGTGTGGTCGAAGCGCTTCCGCTTCCTGCCCGATGTCGGGCGCATGGCGCTGACCCATTACGTGCTGCAGTCGGCGGTGCTGTCGACGATCTTCGCCGCCTACGGTCTCGGCCTGCACGGCCACCTGCAGCGCGGCGGGCAGATCCTGCTCGCGATCGCGTTGTTCGCGGCGCAAGTCGCGCTGTCGCGCTGGTGGATGGCCCGCTATCGCTTCGGCCCGCTCGAATGGCTCTGGCGCGCACTCACCTACCTGCGCCTGCCGCCGATGCGGCGCTGAACGCGTCGCCGCCGAGGACAACGCGGTGGCGCATCGTTCCGGGGTGACCAAGAAGCACGGCATCAGCGAGCAGACGTTGTAAGTCTGGCGCAAGCGATATGGCCAGCTTGAGGCCGCCGATGTGAAGCAGCTTCGCGGAGAATCTTGACCATCCGGTCTTCGCTGAATCGGGACTTGCGCATACGCTCCTCGCTTGGCGGCGGGAGCCATCCTCTCAACTTTCAACCGGTCCGAAATCACCGGGCAGGTCAGGATCGCGATGCCGTGCGGGCTCGGCGCCGCGCGGGCTGCGGCGAGGCATCAGCGGGTCGCTTCGAAGC
>DATMVT010000329.1:0-15460 GCA_035562895.1 Patescibacteria group bacterium
TAGGCCGCCAGCAAGGCACCGAACTGACCGGCGCAGCTGAGCAGGAATTCGGCATCGCGTGCATTCAGCGCATCGGCATCGTCCTGGGCGTCGAGATAAAGCACGCCGAGCTGGGCACCCGCGTTCGCCAGGACGGCGGCAGCGGCGGCGGCCGGCATGCGGGGCAGCATCGCCGGTGCGATCGGCGGCGGCACGGTATCGGCCGCCGCGATCACGACGCGGTGGGCGCCCGTCGCGGCGGAGGCCATCGCCTGGACGATGCCGAGATCCAGTTCGTCACCCGCCGACAGCCGCTGCGCGAGGACGCGCCACGGACGATGCGGCGAATCACGCACCACCAGGGCCAAGCGGCGACAGCGCGGGAAGACGTCGGCCAGCGCCGCGAGTGCGTCGCGCATCTGGTGATCGCGCACGCCGGCGATCGCGAAAAGCTCGGCCATGCGCTGGAAGAACTGCAGCCGCTGCACCACCATCTGCCGCCGCTCGGATCCGGGCACGAAGGCCTGCAGCTCGCCCGGCGGCGAGGTTTCGTAGATGCCGCGCGGCGCCGGCAGGCGCACGTCGGCCTCCATCATCGTCGCTTCGGGTGGCTCGAGCGATGCGGCCGGTGGCGGCGCCGAGGTCGCCTCACTTCGATCCGCGAGGTGCACGCGCAAGCGCGTCTGGCCAAGCTCGACGGCGTCGCCGTCATCCAGCCGCACCGGCGCCAGCAGCACCTTGCCGTTGTGGCGCGTGCCGTTGGCGCTCTCCAGGTCCCGCAGCAACCACGCAGCGCCTTCGGGCTCGATCTGTGCATGGCGGCGCGACACCGCGAGATCGGCGATCACGAGGTCGGCAAACTGGCCGCGACCGAGCACGGTGCTCGCCGCCAGCGCGAAACGCTGGCCGGACTGGGGACCGGATTCGACGAACAGTTCGATCATGCGCAGCCTGACGGAAATTCGGGCGCGAGTGTCTCACAAGTGCAAGACTGCGCTTCCCCCGATCAACCGTTCAGGAGTCGCTTCATGCCCATTGCCTTCTGGTGCGTTCTGGCCGCCGCGCTGATGCCGATCCTGTTCACCGGGATCGCGAAGTTTTCCGGTGCGGGATACAACAATCGCAAGGTGCCGGAGTTCCAGGCAAGACTGAGCGGGTACCGGCAGCGTGCGCACTGGGCACACACGAACAGCTTCGAGGCATTTCCGCCGTTCGCGGCCGGCGTGATCATCGCGCACCAGCTGGGTGCCGCCGGCGATCGCATCGACCAGCTCGCGATCGCCTTCATCGTGCTGCGTCTGATCTATGGCGGCTTCTACCTCGCCGACCTGCACTGGCAGCGCAGCCTGGCCTGGGCCGGTGCATTCGGCTGCACGGTCGCGCTGTTCGCGGTCGCCGCCGGCGCCTGAAAAAAGAAGGCCGACGGGGGACCGTCGGCCTTCAAAGGACGCTGCACTGCTCTTCAAGGGGAGGGAGGAGAGGATCGTGCAGCGTCTTCCACGCAACTGACGTGGACTGCGGCCTTGACGGCCGCAGCGGAATTACTTGGCCTTGCGCGCCGCCACGACCGGCTTCACGAACACGTCGTTCGACGCGTCGATCTGGGTCTTGGCGATGGCGTTCAGGGCTTCGCCGGTCTTCACGGTGATGCCGACCACTTCCTGGGTCGTCGCGAACACGGTTTCGGCGGTTTCCTTCGCCAGCGCGACCGACTTCGGCATGATCGCCTTGACGCCGTCGAGGTTGCGCACTTCGGCCGCCTGCGACCAGAAGTCGAGGGTCGCGTTCATGCGGTTTTCGAAGGTGTTGATCTGCGCACCGACGACTTTTTCGAATCCTTCGAGTGCAATGCCCTGCGCCTTGAAACCGGCTTCGGCAAACTGCTTCGTCGCTGCGATAAACGGAGTGCTGATCTGCTCAAACATGGCTTTGCCCCTGGACGCACCCACCATGGGTGACGTTACTGCGGTGCAGCATATCCGCCATTTTGTTGCATTGCAACATAATGCCCGGCACGAAGCTGAACGCCCTTCCGGATTCGCGGCAACCGGCTCAGTCGCCGCGGTAGCGGCAACCCGAGGTGCAGGTTTCGTGCACGACCACTTCCGACAGCAAGGGCAGCTGCGGCTTCAAGCGTGACCAGATCCAGCGCGCGAGGTTTTCACTGGTCGGATTGTCGAGCCCGTCGATGTCGTTGAGGTAGTGATGGTCGAGCTGCTCGTAGAACGGCTTGAAGGCGGCCTTGAGCTCGGCGAAGTCCAGCACCCATCCGAACTGCGGGTCGACCGGGCCGGAGACATGCAGCTCGATCCGGAACGAATGCCCATGCACGCGCGCGCACTTGTGCCCGGCCGGCACGTTCGGCAGTCGATGCGCGGCTTCAATCGTGAAGATCTTGAAAATATCCATCGCCGGAGTCTAGCGGCCGGCGCCGCGCACCGTCTGTCACGACGCTGATGACGACCTGAACGGTCGCGTCACGCGCTGCGTCGTCGTGGTCTATGCTTCGCCGATGCGTGTCCCGTCCCTGCTCGGCCTGATCAGTCTGCTGTTCACTGCTGCGCCCGCGGCGGCGACGTCCTTGGTCGATCAACTCGCGGCACTGGCGCCTGCGGCGGACAGCGCACTGCTCGCACGCGCGCTGGTCGCACGCGACTGCGCCATCGCACGCGGACTGGCTTCGCCCGGCGAGCGACTGGCGGTGATCGACTACGCCCGACCGTCGACGGAGCCGCGCCTGTGGGTGTTCGACCTGGCCGGTCCGTCGCTGTTGTTCATCGAGCACGTCGCCCACGGTCAGGGCAGCGGCGAGAACCTCGCGCAACACTTCTCGAACCGCGAGGGCAGCCACCAGTCCAGCCTCGGACTGTTCCGCACCGGAGAAACCTACGACGGCGGCAACGGCTATTCGCTGCGACTTGATGGCCTGGAACCGGGCCTGAACGATCGCGCCCGGGCGCGCGCCATCGTCATGCATGGCGCCGCCTACGTCGATCCGCTCCAGGCCCTGCGCCAAGGACGTCTCGGGCGCAGCTTCGGCTGTCCGGCGGTGCGCAGCGCCGTCGCCCGGCCGCTGATCGATTCGATCAAGCAAGGCCAGTTGTTGTACGCGGAAGCGCGCGACACGTCCGCGGCCTCGGCCCTGGCCGAATGCCGGCGCGATTCAGTCGCGCGCGCAGGCGCGCAGCGGAACCACGCCGCAACGTCTCCCTGAGTCCTGGTCCAGTGCCGTCTGCAGGCGCGCGTCGTGACCGTAGAGGTCGTCGAAGAAGTGCACCGTCCCATCTCCGGGCGCCACCGCCGTGACGTACACCAGGTACACCGGGATCGGCGGCGACACCGTCACCGCGACATCGTCCTGATCGCCGTCGAGGGCAGCGCGGATGCGCTCCGGCGTCCATTCCGGCTGCTTGCGCAAGACGAAATTCGCGAGTGCTTCGGGGTCCTGCACGCGCACGCAGCCGTGGCTCAGGTCGCGACGCGTGCGTGCAAACGCACCGCGCGACGGGGTGTCGTGCAAGTACACGGCATGCGCGTTCGGAAACAGGAACTTGACGCGACCGAGGGCATTGCCCGGACCCGGCTTCTGGCGCAGTGCCAACTGTCCACGACGCAGGCCTGCCTGCGTTTCCGGCGTCAGCGACGGGTCATCGACCCCGACGATCTCGAATCCCTGACGGGCGAAGTAGCCCGGATCCCGCAACGCGCGCGGCAGCAACTCATCGCGCACGATCGACTGCGGCACCGTCCACGACGGCCGGAACACCAGCGTGCGCAACAGTTCGGCGAATACCGGCGTCTCGGTACGGAACGCACGACCGACGACGACCGGCATCTCTAGCGCCAGCCGACCATCGTCGCCGACAGCACGCAACTGGAATTCGGGAATGTTGACGACGATCGGCGGCTCCGGAAATCCGCTCGGCACCCAGCGCCAGCGTTCCATCGCGAAACGGACCTGGCCGAGACGTTGCGACAACGGCACATTCAGCGCGGACCATGTCTTCGCGCCGAGACGACCGTCGACCATCAGCCCATGCCGCGCCTGGAAGCGCTGCACCGCTGCCGCGAGCGCGGGGTCGTAGCGGGTTTCGCCGCCCGCCTCGACGACGGCATCGATGGCGACCAGATCACCGAGCTGCAGCAGCCGCGCGCGCAACGCCGGAACGCCGGCATCGGCATCGCCGGGCTCCAGCACGGGTGAGGAAAGGGCCGGCACGACGACATCGTCGCGCGATGCCTCGACCCGCAGCGTCGCCAAGGCGCGGCGCAATCGTCGATATCCCGCGAACGGCGGCTCCAGTGCCTCCAGCGACGGCTCGGGATCCTGCGCACGCGCCAGCGCTTCCACGAGCATCGGCAGATCGAGGCGCTTGCCCGAGGGATCGATGCCGATGCCGACGCCGAGGCGACGCGGATCGATGCGCCCGCGATGCAGGTCGAGCGCAAAGCGCAAGACCTGTCGCGTCAAGGCATCGTCGAACTCGGCGCGTGCGGCCGGACCGCCAGCGAGCAACGCCACCGCCCTGCCCGCCCAAGCTTCGGCGTCGTAGTCCGCGGCGCGCAGCCCGCGCTGCTCGGCGCGCTGCATCAGGGCGATCATGCGCCACGCCGCGGGTGTCGGCTGCCCGGCGGCATCGAGCCAGAGCGGTCGGAATGCACGCACCGAATACAGGACGCACAGCGCGTCGGCCGATTCGGTCGCGCGCACCCGCGTCGTCGCAGCACCGCATGTGGCCGCGCGCAGGGCATCGACCTCGGAGACCTGCGCACGGGCAGCGACCGCCGCCGCCAGCATCAGTGCCAGCGCAAGCGAATGCCTCGGTCCGAGGCTAGCGCGCCAGCGCATCTAACCACTGCGCGAGCGCGAGGCGCGTTGCCGCGGCGTGCACCGGCAGGACCAGCACGTCCCCGGGCCGTGACCACGACCACAATTGTCGCGCCGCTTCCAGTTCGTCCAGTTCGATGCGCAGATCCGATGCCGCGAACCCCGCGTTCAGCAAACCATCGCGCAACAGACCCGGCACTTCGCCGGGCGCCCGTCCGCGCAACATGCCGGGAATGTCCTTGAGCACGATCTGGTCCGGGCGATGCGCCGCGGCGACCTGGGCCAATGCGTGAATCGCGCTGTCCTCGCGATTGCCGGCCTGGCCGAGCAACAGACCAACGCGGCCGTCGCGCGTCTCGCGCAACTGCTCCGCGACCCGCAGCAACCCGGCCAGTCCTTCCGGGTTGTGCGCGTAGTCGACCAGCACGTCGACGGCGCCGATCTGCCAGCGTTCGAGGCGACCGGGATTGTCGTCGCGGCGTGCGCCGAAGCGCTGGCAGACGGCGGCGATGGGCGCGACGCCGATGCCGATCGCCGCGGCAAGCAAGGCCGCACCGGCAAGATTCGCGACGTTGTACGCAGCGCTGCCACCCACCGTCAACGGCATCGCCGCGACCGAACCGAGGTCATGCGCGACCCCTTGCCAGTGCAGACGCAGGCGTCCATCGGCGACGGCGCAGGTACCGCCACCCCGTGCGCGATGGGCGACCAACAACGGATGCGCATCGTCCAGCGCGAACCACGCCAGCGGAACCGACAGGGCCGTCGACTTCGCGACCAGCAGCGCATCATCCGCATTCACGACCAGCGTGCCGTTCGGGCCCAACGCACGCGCGACGACGAGTTTGGCGTCGGCGAGGTCGGAGAGATCATGCACCCCGTATTCGCCGAAATGGTCGGGGCTGACATTGGTCACGATCGCGGCATCGGCACGACGCACGGCCAGGCCACGGCGCAAGATGCCGCCGCGCGCGGTCTCCAGCACGGCCATCTGCGCGCGCGGGTCGCGCAACACCGCGCGCGCGCCGGCCGGGCCGGAATAGTCGCCGCGAAGCACGCACTCGCCATCAACGAAGACGCCGTCGGTGCAATTGAAACCGGGCGCGCGTCCAGCGGCGGCGGACATGGCCGCGACCAGCCGCACCGTCGTGGTCTTGCCATTCGAACCGGTGACCAAGGCAATCGGCACGTCGCTCAACGACGGCCAGTCGACCGCTTCCGGCAACGCTTGCAGTGGCCACGTGCGGCCGCCGCAGCCGCTGCCAAGGCTGAATGCATCGTCGTCGCAGAGCACGCTGAGGCCGCGCTGCGCGGCCTTGTTTGACAGCTCCCGCCACCGTGGCGCGCACTCGGCCGCGGCGGCGCGCCGAAGCGTCTGCCGTGCCGACTCGGCATCGAACACGGCGGGATAGCCCGGCGCCAGTGGCCAAGCGATCACGCCCTGCTCCGCGACCAGCCGCAGCCACGCCAGCTCGTTGACCTCGGTCGCGGTGAACAACTGGTCCTCGTCGGCGGCCGCGGCGAAGGACGCGCCATCGCGATGCAGCCGCGTGATGACGGCGGCGTCGACCGGCCAGCCGAGTTCGGCACGCAGCGCACGCAACTGCGCGACCCAGCGCTGCGCGCATTCCGGCGTCGTCGCGGGCACGTCGAGCACGGCGCCGCAGTCCGCGAAGAACAGGTTCGGACCGGTGAGGCGACGCGAGTCCTCGAACAGCTCGGGCGTGACGGGATTCAGTCGGCGTCCTCGCGCGCCAAACGCACGCCACGCTCGTCACGGACCAATCCTTCCCAACTTCCCGCGGCGGTCGGTTCCTCGATCACGGGCTGCGCCACCGGCGTTGCAGGCAAGACTTCGGGCGTGTCCGCTCGCGTCGGCGCACCTTCGGGCCGGAACTTGATCACCTGTTTCCACGAACGCACCAGCGCATCCGCGAAGACCAGCAACAGGTCGCCGGCCGCGCCCATGCGCAGCGCCGCATCGATCGCTTCCTGCTCATCCGGGATCAGCGTGATCTGGTCGTCGCGCACGCCGCGGCTGCGCAAGGTCGCCGCGATCAGCTTCGGCACCTCGTCACCGTCGCGGCCGCGCAGGTCGTCATCGCGGCGACAGATGTAGTGATCGAATCGTCCGGCGACCGCGTTCGCGATGTCGACGAGATCCTCGTTGCGGCGATCGCCCGGTCCGGCCACGACGACGATGCGCCGACCGGACACGTCGAGCCGCTGTGCCAGATCGGCCATCACCGAGACCGCGTGCGCATTGTGGCCATAGTCGAACAGCACCTTGAACGGGTGCTCGTTGAACACGTTCATGCGGCCCGGCGCCTGGAAGAAGGTGCTGTCGAAGGTACGCAGTCCCTGGCGGATCGCATCGAGCTTGATCCCGAGCGAGAACGCCATCGCCGCCGCGAACATCGCGTTCTGCACGTTGTGCAGCGCACGCCCCTCGAGCGTGGCCGGGATCAGATGCGTCCACAGCAACGGGATATGCCCGCCCTTGTCGTAAAGCGTGATCATCTGGCCATTGACGCCGGCTTCGAGCGCACAGGCGCGGCCGCCGGCACGGATGTGTTCGCGCACCAGGCCATGCTGCGGATTCATCGTGACGTAGCAGATCACCTTGGCATCGGTGTATGCGCCCATCTTCAGCACGTTGGCGTCGTCGGCGTTCAGCACCGCGCATTGCTCGGCCACTTCGACGACGATGCGCTTGACCTCGGCCAGTTGCTCGAGCGTGTCGATGCCCTTCATGCCGAGATGGTCGGACTGCACGTTCAGCACGGCACCGACATCGACCTTGGGCACGCCCATGCCGGCGCGCAACAAGCCGCCGCGCGCGGTTTCCAGCACCGCGAAATCGATCTGCGGATCGGCCAGCACCATGCGCGCCGAGACCGGGCCGGTCATGTCGCCCTCGACCGTGCGCTGGCCGTCGATGTAGACGCCGTCGGTCGTGGTCAGGCCCGGCGTGTATCCGGCCATCTTGACGACATGGGCCAACATGCGCGCGGTCGTGGTCTTGCCGTTGGTGCCGGTCAGCGCCGCGATCGGCACGCGCGACGGCGTGCCGGTCGGGAACAGCATGTCGATCACCGGACCGGCGACATCGCGCGAACGCCCTTCGCTCGGCGCCACGTGCATGCGGAACCCGGGCGCGGCGTTCACTTCGCAGATGCCGCCACCGATCGACTTGTAGCTTTCGGCGATGTTGGTGCTGAGAAAATCGACGCCGCCGACATCGAGCCCGATCGCCTTGATCGCGCGCACCGCCATGTCGCGGTTGTCGGGGTGGATCACGTCGGTGACATCGGTCGCGGTGCCGCCCGTGGACAGGTTCGCGGTCGAGCGCAGATAGATGATCCGCGCCACGTCCGGCACCGAATCCGCGGTCACGCCGGCGCGGGTCATCATCATCTCGGCCTGGGCATCGAGCTCGATGCGCGTCAGCACCTTCTCATGACCGATGCCGCGGCGCGGATCCTGGTTCACGATCTCGACCAGTTCGCGGATCGTGTGGCGGCCATCGCCGACCACGTGCCCGGGCGTGCGTCGCGTCGCCGCGACCAGTTCGCCGTTCACCACCAGCAGGCGGTGATCGTCGCCCTCGAGATAGGTCTCGACGATCACCGAGCGCGAGATCTCCTTGGCCTTGTTGAAGCCGGCGATCACCTCGTCGTCGTTCATCAGTCGGATCGAGATGCCGCGCCCGTGGTTGCCGTTGTAGGGCTTGGTCACCACCGGGAACCCGATGCGCTTCGCCGCACGCACGGCGCCGGACTCGCTCTGAACCAGTTCCTGACGCGGCACCGGCAAGCCGAGCGAGCGCAGGATCTTGTTGGTTTCCTCCTTGTCGCTGGCGAGCTCGACCGCGATGTGCGGCGTCTTGCCGGTCACCGTGGCCTGGATACGCTGCTGGTACTTGCCGTGTCCGAGTTGCACCAACGACTGCTCGTTCAGGCGCAACCACGGGATGCCGCGATCTTCGGCGGCCTTGACCAGCGAGGCCGTCGACGGGCCGAGCGCGCGGCGTTGCGCATAGCGAATGAAGCCGTCGCGCGCATCCGGCCAGTGCCAGTCGTCGGGCACGCTGTCGGCCGGCCGCAACGCCGTCGGCAACAGCGAGCTGAGCAAGCGCAGCGCCAGCTCGCCGGCCTCGACCCCTTCCTCGCGCTGGGCGTATTCGTACACGACCGAGTAGACGCCGGGACGGTCGTCGATGCTGCGGGTCTTGCCGAAGGTCATGTCCTCGCCAGCGATGTTCTGCAATTCGATCGCGACGTGTTCGAGCACGTGGCCGAGCCAGGTGCCCTCGCCTTCGTTCATGCGCCGGATGAAGCCGCCGGGCTCGCGATAGGAACAGCCGTGTTCGGCGAGTCCGGGCAAGGCCGCGACCAGCGCCTCGACGAAGGCCGGCCCGAGGCGTGCGGTCGGCCAGGCTTCGAGCGGGCCGAGATCCAGTTCCAGCCGGATGACCGGGAAATGGGCGTACAGCGACGGCCCGACGAAGACCTGACGATCGAGGATACGCATGCGGCATTCCACCCCTGGCCGAGAGAGGCCAACGATAGCCGATCGCGCGACGGCTCAGGCCTTGACGAAGGCGATCCGGTGGGCGCAGGCGCGCCGCGTGTGCAGGTTGAAGGTGGCGCCGCGCACCAGCACGTGCAGGCGCAGGCCGAGCAGGCAGACCGGCTCGCCCTCGTCGACCTGGTCCATCGAGGAGAATTCAAGTTCCGAGGCATCGACGATGGTGACGCCGCCGCTGCCTTCGACTTCGACGGTGTTGTCCGGCGCGATGAAGGCCGCGGTGTCCTCGTCCAGGCCGATGCCGATCGCGAACGGGTTGTAGGCCAGCGCCGTGGTCAGTCGACCCAGACGATCGCGCTGGCGGAAATGCTGGTCGATGATGAAGCGATTGGTCAGGCCGAGGCCCGGCGCCAGACGCACGCTGCCGGCGATCGGTGTCGCGCCTTCTTCGCCGAACGCGATCATGTGCTCACTGAGGAACGCCGCACCGGCGCTGGTGCCGGCGATGTGGGTGCCGTGGGCATTGCTCTGGCGCAGCGCGCGCGCGACCGAGGTGCCGCCGAGCAGGGTGGCCAGGCGCAGTTGATTGCCGCCGGTGATGAACACGCCGCTGGCGCGTTCGATGCGGACGATGCGGCCGCGTTCTTCGGCGTCGCGGCGGGTGTCGAAGTCGATCGCATCGACACGGGTCACGCCGAGGCTGCGGAAGATCGCTTCGTAACGCGTGCCGGTGTCGGCCAGTTTGCTTGCGGTCGGGATCACCACGATGTCGGCGTCGCGGCCACCGCAAAGATCGACGAAGCGCGACAGGATGGCGCGGTCGTTTTCCTTTTCCTCGGCGCCGCCGATCGGAATGATCCAGCCGCGGTTGCCGCCCTGGGGAACCTGGCTCGGCATCAGCGTGCTTCCTCGAAGGTGCCGCGGACCACGGCCACCGCATCACGCACGTGCCAGCGTCCGCCGATCATCACGTCATTCACCCGGTGCTCCTCGTCCAAGACCACGACATCCGCATCGCTGCCGACCGCCACCTCGCCCTTGCCGCGCAGCCGCAGCAAACGCGCCGGGTTGCGGGTGAAGGCAGGCAGCACCCGCGCCAGATCCTGCCCGCGCAACAGCAGGTTGCGCAAGGTGTCGGCCAGCGAACTCGGTGAACCAATGTCCATGCGCACGACGCGGCCATCGCCATCGAAATGCGGCAGGCAGCCGCCGCCATCGGAACTGAGCGTCACCCGCTCGACCGGCGCACCGCTGTCGAGAAAACGCAGCAGCGCCTCGTCTGCGGGCCAGGCGTCTTCGCCATCGTCGACCGGAAACGCGGTGATGTCGATGGTGCAGCCGCGATGCGCCAGCGCGAGCGCTTCCTCGAACAGCGCCTTGCGGCGATTGACATGGGTCGGATGGAACACCCGCGCCGGCAGTTCGCTGCGATCCAGCGCCTCGCGCACCAGCGACAGACCGCGGACGCCATCGCCGAGGTGCAGATGCAGCACGCCGGCCTTGCCGGTGAGCAGGCCGCCGACATGGGCATCGGCGGCGACGCGCAGCAGTTCGTCCAAGGTCGGCTGGCTGGACCGGTGGTCGCAGATCGCCAGCTCGCCGACGCCGATCAGTCCGTCGACGAAGGCGAGATCGTCGCGCACGCTGCCGGTCAACGTCGCCAGCGGCAAGTGATAGCCGCCGGTGTAGGCCCACGCGTTCAGGCCCTCGTTGCGCAATCCGTGCACGGTCGCGACCAGTTCGCGTGTGCTGCGCGTGGTGTCGTCGGTGCCGAGGACGCCGACCACCGAAGTCACGCCGGCCAGCGTGTAGCGCGACAGCGCCAGCGCCGGCACGCGCGTATGCGCGCCGGCTTCGCCACCGCCACCGGTCAGATGCGCATGACCATCGACGAAGCCCGGCAGCAACCGGCGCCCGCGCAGATCGACGACCTCGTCCGCCATCGCCACCGCGCCGCTCGCCTCGGCGGCATCGCCCATCCACAGCACGCGCCCGCCCCCGATCAGCAGATCGCGGCGACCCAATGCGTCGGGCGTGAATACGGTGGCATTGCGCAGCAAGATCAGCATGATGTCGTCATTCCACCGTGACCGACTTCGCCAGATTGCGCGGCTGATCGACGTCGGTGCCTTTGAGCACGGCGACGTGGTAGCTGAGCAGTTGCAGCGGCACGGTGAACACGATCGGGGCGATCAGATCCCCGCAGGGTTCGAGCTCGAGCAGGATTTCCTGCGCGGTGGTGATGCCGCGCGAGACGCTGCGGTCGGCGAACACGATCAGGCGGCCGCCGCGGGCGCGCACTTCCTCGATGTTCGACTTCAGCTTTTCGAGCAGATGATCGTTCGGCGCGACCGCGATCACCGGCATCTCGTCGTCGACGAGGGCCAGCGGACCGTGCTTCAGCTCGCCCGCCGGATACGCCTCGGCATGGATGTAGGAAATCTCCTTGAGCTTGAGCGCGCCTTCCATCGCGATCGGAAACTGCGTGCCGCGCCCGAGGAACAAGGCGTCCTTCTTGTCGCCGAAGAACTCGGCGAGCTGGCGGATCTGCGGATCGAGCGCCAGCGCGGCAGCGACCGCGCTCGGCAGGTGTTCCAGCTGCGCGACGCCATCGGCATAGCGCTGCGCCGACAGGCCGTGATGGCGCCCGAGTTCGAGCGCGAACAGCAGCAGCGCGGTGAGCTGGGTGACGAAGGCCTTGGTCGAGGCGACGCCGATCTCGGGGCCGGCGCGCGTCATCAGCGACAGTTCGGATTCGCGCACCAGCGACGATTCCGGAACGTTGCAGATCGCCAGCGTGCCGAGATAACCCATGCCCTTGGCGAGCTTCAGCGCCGCCAGCGTGTCCGCGGTCTCGCCGGACTGCGACACGGTGACGAGCAAGGTGTCCGGCATCACCACGAAGTCGCGGTAGCGGTATTCGCTGGCGATCTCGACCTGGGCCGGAATGCGTGCCAGCGATTCGATCCAGTATTTCGCGACCAGCGCGGCGTGATAGCTGGAACCGCAGGCGACGATCTGCACCGCTTGCGTGCGCGTCAACAAGTCACCGGCGCTCGGGCCGAAGATCTGCGTCAGCACGTGGCCGCCGCTCAAGCGACCTTCCAGCGTGTCGGCGATCGCGGTCGGCTGCTCATGGATTTCCTTGAGCATGTAGTGGCGATATTCGCCACGCTGCACGGCGTCGGCACTGAAATGCGCTTCCTTGACCGGACGCACGATCTCGCGGTCATCGACATCGAACACGCGCGTCGAATCGGTGCGGATTTCGGCGATGTCGCCTTCCGCCAGATAGACGAAGCGGCGCGTGACCGGCAGCAGCGCGTGGATGTCCGAGGCCAGGTACTGCTCGCCGTCACCGAGGCCCATGACCATCGGCGAACCCTTGCGCGCGCCGACGACAACGCCGGGCTCCCGCGTCGACACGACCGCGATCGCATAGGCGCCTTGCAGGCGCGGCAACACCTGCTTGACCGCATCGAGCAGGCTCGCGCCGCGGCTGTGGAGTGCATGGATCAGGTGCGCCATCACTTCGGTGTCGGTGTCGCTGGTGAAGGTGTAGCCCTGCGTGCGCAGCGCCTCGCGCAGCTCGGCGTGGTTCTCGATGATGCCGTTGTGCACCACCGCGACCGTGTCGTTGGACACCATCGGATGCGCGTTGCGCTCGGCGGGCACGCCATGCGTGGCCCAGCGCGTGTGCGCGATGCCGGTATGGCCGCCGATCGGCGTCGCCGCCTGCAGCGCCTCGAGTTCGCTGACCTTGCCCTTGGCGCGTCGGCGTTCCAGGCCATTCGGCGTCAGCAAGGCGATGCCGGCGGAGTCGTAACCGCGGTACTCGAGTGCCTTCAATCCATGAATCAGGGTCGGGACCACATCCCGCCGCGCAGCCACGCCAACGATTCCACACATGCGGCAGTTCTCCAGAAATGCAGGGGGCATTCTAGCCGAGCCCCCGCGGCGGATCGGGCGCGCGGGTGGCTTGCCGCGGGCACGCGCAGACCCGGTGTGCAAGCGATAGGCTTGCATCCTCGGCATGAGAACGGGATGAGACTCAGGGGCGCTCCAGCACATCGCGATCGAAGTCGGTTGGCCTGGCTCTGGCCCGCAATCGCCTTGGTCGCGCTGTTCCACTGCCCGCCGACCGAGGCGGCACGCCGCTACGACAGCCGCGACGGCCTCAGCGAAAACACCGCGAATGCCATCGTCCGCGACGAACTCGGCTTCTACTGGTTCGCGACCGATACCGGCCTGAACCGTTTCGACGGGCGACGCTTCGGGGCGCCGCCGGCGCCGATCGCGTCCGAACTCGAAGGGGTCTCGATCCGCGCGCTGCTCGTCGACGGCGATGCGCTCTGGCTCGGCACTCGTCACGACGGCGTCAAACGCATCGATCTGCGGCGCGAATCGATCACGCACCTGCGACCCGGCGACCACGGCCTGCCTGCAGCGGGCATCACCGCGATGACGCTGGACGCCGACGGTCGCGTCTGGTGTGCCACCGATGGCGCCGGCGTGGTTCGCATCGACTGGCGCGACGGGCATCCGGAGGTTCGTCACTACGCACCGGAATCGAGCGGATTGCCGCATGCACGGGTGTGGTCGATCGCCAGCGACGGCCTCGTCGTTCTCGCGGGCACCGAAGTCGGCTTGGCGACGCTCGCAGCCGGCGCGTCGACCTTCGAATTGCAGGCGCTGCCAGCGCCGTTTCCGGCGCAAGGCCGCGCGAACATCGAGGAGATCGTGGTCGCGGCACCGGGCGACTACTGGATCGGAACATGGAACGACGGACTGTTCCATGTCCGCGACGGTGCCGTACTCGGCGGCGGCCGACTCGGACCATCGGCGTCCGCGCGCGTGACCAGCCTGATCCTGCAGAACGGCGAGCCGATCGCGGGCTTCGAAAGCGGGGTCGCGCACTATCAGCGCAGCTGCGACTGCCTGCGCCCACTGGCGCTTGCCGAGACCGGCGACCGCGTGGCGCGGCGCGCGTTCGTGCGGGCATTGGCGGCGACCGACGATGGCGGACTGATGGTCGGCACCTGGTTCAACGGCGTGTTCCAAGTGCCGCCGAATGCCGCGGTGTTCCAGCGCCTGCTGCCAGCGCATCCAGCGGACACCGAACTCGCCACCGAGCGCGTGGAGGCCGCATTGGAGGATCGCAGCGGCCATCTCTGGATCGGCAGCTTCGGGGCCGGCTTGCAGCGGTCGCTCGCCACCGTGGCTGCAGGCCCGGTGCAATTCGAGCCGGTCCCGATCATCGGCAACACCCATCCCGGCGCGAATGCGGTCTGGGTCCTGCACGAAGACCGTGCCGGCCGACTGTGGGTCGGCAGCGATGGCGGCCTCGACCGTCTCGATGCGACGCGCACCGTCTGGACCCACTTCTCGGCAAACATCGATCAACGCGGCCTGCCCGGACCGGGCGTCCGTGACGTGCTCGAACTGGACGACGGTCGCACGCTGGTCGCGACCTCCAGCGGCCTCGCCGAAATCGGCCGCGACGATGCGATCCGCATCATCGACTACCGCCGCCCGGGCCCGGACGAAGCGCTGTCGCGCACGATCAACGCGGTGCGCCGCGATCGCCTCGGGCGCATCTGGCTGGCCACCCATGCCGGCCTCATCGTGCTCGACCCGTCGTATCGCATCCTCCGGGCCTGGCAACGCCCGGACCTGCCGGGCGATCTGGTGCGTGCCCTGCACCTGCAGGCCGACGGCGTGCTCTGGATCGGCAGCACACAACTGTGCCGCATCGATACGCACGCTGAAACGCCGGCGCCGCCGACCTGTCTCGGCCGCAGCGATGGCCTGCCCGAGGATGGCATCCAGGGCATCGTCGCGGGCGTCGACGGCGCGCTCTGGATCAGCTCGCTGCGCGGCCTGCGCCGACTCGCGCCCGGACAGGCCGAGGCGCAGGCCTTCCACCTCGGCAGTGGCCTGGTCAGCGACGAGTTCGGTGCCGGCGCCGCCCATGCCGGCGCTTCCGGACGCCTGTATTTCGGCAGTCCCGCGGGCCTCCAGATGTTCGATCCGCGACAGGTGGTCCTGAGCCGGCAGGTACCACGCCCGGTGCTGACCGAAGTGCGCATCGGCGGACGCAGCATCGGTCCCTCGGACGATGCC
>DATMVT010000330.1:0-1740 GCA_035562895.1 Patescibacteria group bacterium
CCGCACCTGCCCTCCGTGTTCCTCGGCGATCTTCTGCACCATCGCCAGGCCGAGCCCGCCGCCTTTCGGTTTGGTGCTCATGTAGGGCTCGAACCAGCGCCCATCGAACTGGGTCGGCAGGCCGGGACCGTGATCGCGCAGGACCAGTTCCAGCACATCGTCGTGTTGCGACAATCGTGCTTCGATCGCGACCCCATGGCCCCCGGCCTCGACCGCATTGGTCAACAGGTTCACGAGCAGTTGCCGCAGCCGTTCCCGGTCGCCGCGGATCGGTGGAAGCGACTCGGCGATGTCGCGGGTGATGCGGCACTGGCCGCTGGATTCGTACAAGTCGAGCACCTCGTTGAACAACGCATCGAGCGCGAGCGGACGCAAGTCGATGCGCGCCGGCTTGGCGTAGTCGCCGAACGCGTTCACGAGGCCCTTCAGCGCCTCGACCTGGGCCACGATGGTCTGCGTCGCGCGATCCAGCACCTGCGCGTCGGCCGCGTCGAGCTTGCCCTTGAAGCGATGCTGCATGCGTTCGGCAGCGAGCTGGATCGGCGTCAGCGGGTTCTTGATTTCGTGCGCGAGCCGCCGCGCGACCTCGCTCCAGGCGGCCTCGCGCTGCGCCTGCGCGATCACGGTCATGTCGTCGATGATGACGACGTAGCGCGACGCATCACCGGCGAGCTGGACGGCGCGAAGCAACAACGCGCGCGGCGGATCGCCGGGCAACGCGAGTTCCTCGCGCCATTCGGCGCGCGCTTCGGTGCCGCGGCCGCGAATGCCGGCGATGACCTCGCGCGCCGCAGGCGACGCATCGGCAGCGCGTTCCAGCGACTGCCCGATGAGCGCCTCGATCGGACAGGCCAGCAACTCCGCCGCCGCCGCGTTCGCGGTGAGCACACGCTCGCGATCGACGCTGATGACCCCCGCCGAGAGCCGCGACAACACCGCCGCGAGATGCGCGCGCGCCTGTTCGGTCTCGGCGCGACTGGCCTGCTCGCGCACATCCAGCTCCGCGAGATCACGGCTCATGCGGTTGAACGCCGCCGTCAATGCGCCGAGTTCGTCGCCGGAGTCGACCTCGATCTGCGCACCGAAGCGACCCTCGCCGATCTCGGCGGTCGCCGCGGCCATGCGCGCGATCGGCTGGGTCAGGCGTCGGGTGGCCGCGAGCGCGGCCAGCAAGGTGGCGAGCAAGGCGAGCAGGGTGACGAAGCCGAGGATCAACACGAAGGTGGTCTTCAACGCAGCGCGCTGGAAGCGCAATTGCGCGTAGTCGATGCTGCTGCGTTCGAGCAGCGCGAGTTGCGGCGCCAGCTCCGGCGGCAACGGCTGGATCCACTGCAGCAGGTGACTGCGCCCGAACGCATCGGTGGCCATCGTGACGGCGCGCACGACCAAAGCGTCGCCGATGCTGATCGACTGGGCGATCTGTCCGGACTCCCCGATCTGCAGGCGCAAGGCTTCGTCCGGCGCCGGCGGCTGGGTGATCGCGGTCGTGCTGAAGGCCAGCGCTTCCAAGTTGCCGTTGCCGTCGTAACTCGCCAGATGCGCGATCGGTGCGCGTTCGGCCTCGAGCGTCTGGTCGAGCACCGCCTGCACGTCGCCGAGCGGATCGGCAGCGACACGCGCCGCCAAGGCCTCGACATTGGCCAAGGTCGCACGCTGTTCTCGTTCCAGCACCTGCGCACCGAGCGCCGTGGCGGCGTCATGCGCGGCTTCCAGATCGACACGAAACCAGGAGTCGATGCC
>DATMVT010000331.1:0-1693 GCA_035562895.1 Patescibacteria group bacterium
ACCGCGAACTGGCGTGACGGATCGCGGCGGTAGCGCGCCAGCGCATGGCCGAGCCGGTCGAGCAGCAAGGCGCGGTTCGGCAGCCCGGTGAGGGCGTCGTGCAGGGCTTCATGCTTCAGGCGCAACTCGATCTGCTGGCGCACCTTGATCTGGTCGCGCAGTTCGCGGTTGGTGTCGGCGAGTTCGCGCGTGCGCTCGTCGACGCGGCGCTCGAGGTCGGCATAGGCGCGGCGCAGCGAATCCTGCGCGTGCTTGCGTTCCAGCGCGAGCGCGACGTGGTTGGAGACGAAGCTGAGGATTTCCTCGTCGCGCCGGTTGTAGAGGATGTGCCCCTGGTAGCTCTGTACCGCCATCACGCCGAGCAGGCCGGATTCCCCGCGCAACGGTACGCCGAGCCAGCACTCGGCCGGCGTGCCGACGGCCACGGTTTCACCGAGGCCACGCAACTGGGCGATTTCGTCGCGATTCGCGAGCAGCGGCCGGCCGGTACGCAGCACGTAGTCGGTCAGGGTCTTGCCGCGCTTGCGCGGCTCGAAGCGCGCCAGCGGATCACGCTCGTCGATGGCGTAGGGGAACCACAACATGTCGTCGCTGCCGAGCAGGGCGACGAAGAAGTTCTTGGCATTCAGCAGTTCGCCGACGATGCGATGCGACTCGCGGTAGAAGCCGTCCATGGTCTCGGCGCTGGTCGCGGCTTCGGCGATGGCGCGGTAGGCCGTCTGCAGGCGCTCGCCGCGTTCGCGTTCGATGATCTGCTCGCGCAGTTCGCGCGTGCGCGCCTCGACGCGGTCTTCCAGGTCTTCGTGCGCCTGCTTGCGCACCAGCGCGGTCAGGATGTGCTGGGCGACATAACTCAGCAGGGCGCGATCTTCCTCGCTGTAGCGCAGGCTGTCGTCGTAGGTCTGCACGACGATGCCGCCGCGCACCTCGCCGCCCGACAACATCGGCACGCCCAGCCAATCGACGCTGTCCGGGCCGAAGCTTTCGTCGCGCGCCACGCCGAGTTCCTCGCGCAGCTGCCGCGACGGACCCATGACCGGACGGCCATGGCGGAGCATGGCCATGGTCAGGCTGTTCTGCAGGTCGTCGACGCCGAACTCCATGTCCGGGTCCGGGTGGTCGTTGTCGTGCGAGTCGACGAAGTAGATGAAGCGCACCTTGCCGCGTGCCTTGTCGTAACGCACGATCATGAAGTTCTCGGCGTACATCAGGTCGCCGACGATCTCGTGGATGCCGGCCAGCATCTCGGGCATTTCCAGGTCGGCCGAGGCGAGGTCGGCGATGGCGTACAGCGCGCGTTGCAGGCGCTGGGCCGATTCCAGCCGGTACAGCGAACTGCGTAGGCGCTCGCGATCGATCAGTTCCGCGACACGCCGCGTCAGCGGCAGGAAGTAGCGCCGGAATTCGTCGGTCTCGACCTCGATTGCGAGGCGCGTCGGGTCGCCGAACAGCAGCAGCTGCGAGCGCGTGAACAGGTGCGGGCCGCCGAGCGACAGGGCGATGCCGCTGTCGATCTTGTGCGGATCCAGCGGGCGAGTCACGCCGGCTTCGCCCGGGCAGTGGTCGATCAGGTCGCAAAGGTAGGGCGTGTAGGCCAAGGGCGGCGCACTGCCGCGATGGATGTCGCTGCCGGTGCCGCCGCCGATGCGCCAGAGCAGGCGCAGGCCGCGGACGCCGAACACGCCGAAGGCGT
>DATMVT010000332.1:0-8103 GCA_035562895.1 Patescibacteria group bacterium
CGGCGTGGTGCTGGCAGTGACGCCGCTGCTCACCGTGGTCTCGGTCGAAGCCGCGCATTGGCTCAACCCGGCGCTGGTGCCGGCCGAAACCATCACCGCACTCGGCTACACCGGTGCCGCCGTCGTCGTGATCGGTTCGGCCGTGGCGAGCCTGTCGCGGAAGTGATGCCGATCACCAGCGGCCCGGGGCCGCCTGGCGCCAGTCGATCTAGAACACGTAAATGAAGCCGACGCTGACCTCGGCTTCGTAATCGCTGCGTGCGATCGGACTGTCCTCAACGTCGCTGCTGTAGCGCTCGTAGAGCGCCTCGCCGAAAACCTGCCAATCCTCATTGATGTGATGACGGTAGTTGTAGTTGACCCCGAACGAGCGAAGTCCACCGCTCATCTCGGTTTCATTCAAGCCTGACGCGGCCGACTGCGCGGCCGTGATGCCGAAGTCCCGATTGGCAAACTCGCTGTCGTGAACGACCCCGACGACATTGATCTCGGAGCCGGTGCCGTCATCTCGGTCCTCGAAGCGATACCCCAGACCGAACAGGCCAAGATTGCCGCTTCCGCCCGTCACGACCCGGCCAATCAGCCAATAGCGCCAATCGGCATCAAGTGCGCGACGTGCCTGAAGGACCAAATCGGTCTCTTCATCGCCATCACCGAGTCCATCCAGACGACCATCGTCGGAGTCACCTTCCTCGCGACCCTCGTCGAAGGCGACGACCGCCTCGAGCAGCCAGGATTCGGCACGAAGACCACGCCAGCCGACCGCCTCACCCGCCCAGAAGAAGACGTCATCGCCGCGACGCCATTGGACTGAACCCGCAGGCTCGACCTCGAAGCCGAATTCGTCCGAACCTTCGTAGGCAGATTCATACTCGACGCCAAGGCCGAGCCCGAAGCCCCAACCGTCTTCGCCTCGGGTGAAGTCGTCGACCGAAGGCAAAGGAACCAGGACGGCTTTTCCATCTTGCGCCCGTGCGGCTTGATGGGACGCACCAAGTACGACGAGGATCAACAGCGAACGCACGAGCATCTTCATGCAAGACCTACCCAAGGATGTTCTGGAATCGCCTGCAGGCTGACTGTCGTGACGTGAAGTTCGGGTCAAGCACGCCGCCATGCCCATCGGCTGCCCGTCCTCGCGTCACCGCCCGCTGCAGCGATACAGTGACGGCCCCGTGCCGCTTCTGGTCAACATCGATGTCGATTTCACGACACCTGTGGTTCTTGCTGTGGTTCTTGCCGTGCGTCTTCGCCGTGATGACGGCCCAGGCGGATGATGCGCCCGAGTCGCGTTATGCCGGCACCTGGTCCGGCACGCTCGGGCGGAGCGAGATTCGTGCGTGCTTCAACATGTTTGGCCATGGCGAGTATTACTACCTGCGACATCGGCGCCCGCTGCGCCTGCAAGGCGAGGGTGACGACATCGAACAACGCGAAGCGCAGTTGATGGCCGCACTCGCCGACGGCCGCATCCGCGTCAGCGAAGTCGGCGGACCCGCTTTCGAACCGACACCACCCACCGGCCACTGGTCGCTGCACGCAGAGGGTGAAGACGCTCTGCTCGGCGAATGGACCGATCCCGCGGGTCAACGCGTGTTGCCGCTGCGCCTGAGCCGCGCGGCCACACGCGGCGCATCTGATGGCGAATGCGACGCCGCGTATTACGCACCGATCGCCGAAGCGGTCCGCATCAGCCGCGACACCACCACGTTCGAAGGCCGCACCTATGAACAATGGACGACGGCGGATGCCGTCGCGATGGCGCCCGCGGCGGATTCACCCGGCGCGGCCGCGATCCGTGCCGCGAGCGAGGCCTGGCTGCGCGATCGTGCGGTGTTCGCGTTCCAATGCGAAGCTGGCCGCGGCATGGCAGGTGAGCCGCTCGGCGCGAGTCTCGAGCCCGTGGTCTGGACCGACACCTGGCTGGTGCAACGTGACGGGCTACCGGATACCTATTGCGGTGGCGCGCACGGCAATTTCTCGACGGACTATCGGGTATGGGACCTGCGCGGCGGCGAACGGATCGACGCTTGGACCTGGATCATCGAAGGCGAGGCCGCACTGCGCGGCGACGACCGCGACGACGGCGGCGTCGAGACGACGGCGTTCAGCGCACTGCTCAAGTCTCGCCACCCGCGCAACCTGGCGGATGACGACTGCCGCGAAGCGATCGATCACATGACCGTGTCGGCGCCCTATCCAACCCGCGACGGTCTTGTCTTCCCGAACAGCTTCTTCCACGCCATGCGCGCCTGCGGCGACGACATCGTGCTGCCGTGGCGCGAGGCCGAGCCGTTTCTCAGCGAGGCCGGCCGCGACTTGAAGCGCACATTCTCCGAATGATCGACACCCTTGCGGCTACGGCGGTGTGGAGTGCAGCCAGCTATCTGGTTTTGCTCGGCGTGATGCTGCTGACGCGGCCCACGCTGGGTCGACGATTCCTCGCCGGCTTCGCGCAGACGGCGTTCGTGCACTCCCTCGAGCTTGGCCTGCGCATCTTCATCGGCGCGGCCTTCGTCATACATGCGCCGACAATGGCAGCGCCGTCGCTCTTCGTCGCAATCGGCTGGGTATTGATCGGCACCAGTCTCGTGCTCGCATTGATGCCCTGGCGCTGGCATGCCCAGATCTCGCGGCGCGTCGTGCCGATGGCTACGCGATACACCCGGACCCTCGGCGCCGCATCGATCCTGATGGGCACCGGCCTCACGTTGGCGTTGGTCGCGGGACGCACCGACTGATCGCATTCGCGCTCAACGCTGGCAGACCCGGCAATAGAAGCTCGAGCGCTGCGCGTCGCGGCGCGCGGTGATCTCGGTGCCGCAGTGTTTGCAGGGCTCGCCGTCGCGGCCATAGACGAACAATTCCTGTTCGAAGTAGCCGGGTTCGCCGTCGGGTTTCAGGAAGTCGCGCAGGGTGGTGCCGCCGCGTTCGATGGCGTGGGCGAGAATGCGCCGGATGGCGTCGGCGAGCAGCGCGTATTCGCGGCGCGTGACTTTTCCGGCCGCGCGCATCGGGCGCACGCCGGCGGCGAACAAGGCTTCGGCGACATAGATGTTGCCGACGCCGACGACGACGCGCTGGTCCATCAGGAACGCCTTTACCGGCGCGGAGCGTCCGCGACTGAGCGCGAACAGGTAATCGCCGTCGAATGCGTCGCCGAGCGGCTCGGGGCCGAGCTCGCGCAGCAGATCGTGCGTGGTGTCCGCGGGTTGCCAGAGCAGGCAGCCGAAGCGGCGCGGATCGTTGAAGCGCAACAGACGACCGTCGTCGAGCACGAGGTCGACGTGGTCGTGCGCACGCACCGGCACGTCGGCATCGAGCACGCGCAGCGAACCGGACATGCCGAGATGCACGATCGCGGCACCGGGTTCGCTGTGCAGCAACAGGTATTTCGCGCGCCGTTCGGTATGGGTGACGCGCTGGCCGGCGAAGACCTGCGCGATCTCGCGCGGGATCGGCCAGCGCAGGTCGGGACGGCGCAGGACCGCGCGCGTCACGATGCGGCCTTCGACATGCGGCGCGATGCCGCGACGCGTGGTTTCGACTTCGGGGAGTTCGGGCATGACGCATGTTAACCATCCGCCGGCTTGCCCTGCGCAGGGAAGCGCGAGACAGTCGGCGGCATGACTCGGGGCGCCGCGCACTTGATCCGACTGGGGCTGATCGCCTGCCTGTGCGCCGGTGCTGCGGCGGCGGCGGTCACCAACCGCACGCGTCTCGACACGCTCGACGTCTATCGCGGCCTGCCGGCGAATTCCGTGCGCGTGGTGCTGAGCGATCGTGATGGTTTCGTCTGGGTCGGCACCCAGGACGGACTGGCGCGCTACGACGGCGAGCACATCGATGTCTGGCGGCATCGTCGCAACGACGCCGGCGCCCTTGCGGAAAGCCATGTGATCGGGCTGGCCGAGGACGACGAGGGCCGACTGTATGCGGCGCATCCGGTCGCCGGGATCAGCGTGCTCGACCGCAGTCGTCGCTTGATTTCGCACTGGCGCGCGGCCAGCCACGGGCTGGCATCGGATCGCGTGCAGAGTCTGGTTCGCTCCGGCGATGGCCGGCTCTGGGTGTTGTTCCAGAACGGTGACGTGCAGTGGCTGGATCGCGTCGCCCAGCGCGCGGTGACGCTTTCGGAAATCAACACCCATGACTTGGGTGTCGTGCGCGCGATCAGCCCCGGTCCCGCGGGTGGGTTGTGGCTGGCCTCCGAGACCGGCCTGTGGCGATTCGAAGTCGGAACCCCGAAGCTGTTGCGCGACACCCGCCTGGGTCCGGTCACGACCAGCCAGACCCGAATCATGCTCGAGGATGGCTCGGGAACCGTGTGGGTCGGCGCCGGCGACGGCCTGTGGCGGCTCGCGCGCGACGGCACGCGCCGCATCGACTTGCCGTTCGCGACGCCCGAAGACGCCGACCGCCCCGAAGTCGAAAGCCTGCTGCTCGACCGCAACAACCGCTTGTGGATCGGCACGCGCCGCGGGGCCTTCATCTATGACCGCGCGCGTCAGGAAGTGATCGAGCGACTCGACCACGACGCCGCCGACCGCCAGAGTCTCGGCAGCAGTCGCGTCACCACGCTGGCCCAGGGCAGTGACGGCGTGATCTGGATCGGTACCTGGATCGGCGGCCTGTCTTCGCATGACCCGAGCGCGGCGATGATCCGCACCCTGCGCCATCAGGACGGCGACGCGAAGTCGTTGCCGGGCGATCCGGTGGTCGCCATCGAACCCGATCCGGACGGATCGGTGTGGCTCGCGCTCGGGGAATCCGCAGGGCTCGTGCAGATGGATCCGGAGCGCGGCGTGCTCAAGCACCATGCCTATCGGCGCGGTGCCGAAACCGGACTGGCCAGCGACTACCTGCTCAGCCTCGCTCGCGACCGCGATGGATCGCTTTGGATCGGCAGCGGCGATCGCGGCCTCGACCGACTCGATCCTGCAACGGGTCAGTTCACCCACTATGGTTTCGGCTCGACCGACGACCTTCCTGGCCCGACCGTGCGCGCATTGCTGGTCACGCGCGCGGGGGACCTGATCGTCGGCACGCTTGGCCATGGTCTGGCCGAACGCTGCGCCGGTTGCACCGGTTTCGTCGCGCACCGTCGCGGAACCGCGGTCGGCAGCCTGCCCGATGAACGCATCACCGCGCTGGCCGAGTCGGCGAACGGGCGCCTGTGGATCGGCACCCGCGGCAGCGGGCTGTTGTTGCGTGAACCCGGTGGCCGGTCCTTCGTGCGCGTGCCGCTCGCCATGGACGACGCTGCCGGCCTCAGCATCAGCGACCTCGTCGAAGACGACGAGGGGCGACTGTGGATCGCGACCTATGGCGACGGCGTGATCCAGGTCGAACCACGCGACGACGTCGGCTCGCCCTGGCCGGCGCAGCGTTTCGATGCCGCGCGCGGACTCTCGGCCGATCATGTTTCGGCGCTGGCACTGGCTGCGGATGGCAGCCTGTGGATCGCGACGGCGCGCGGCATCGACCGCCTCCACCGCAAGGACCTGAGCATCCGCGGCTTCGGCCTGCGCGCCGGTGCACTCGCCAGCGGCTACTTCCTCGGCGCGATGGCGACGTTGCGCGATGGCAGGATCGCGGCCGGCGGCATGGAAGGACTGAGCCTGCTCGATCCGAAGGCGATCAGCGACCGGCGCGGACCCTCGCGTCCGAAGTTCACGAGCTTTTCGGTGTTCAACGAAACGCTGGCGCCACTCCCCGGCGCGCGCCTTCGCTATGACGAGCACGGCAGCGCTGAGCTGCAACTCGGGCATCGCGACGAAATGCTCGGCATCGGCTTCGCGGCGCCCGGCTTCGGTGCCAGCGACCGGCCCCGCTTCTCGTACCTGCTCGACGGCTACGACCGCGACTGGATCAGCGCTGGCGAGAACCAGCGCAGCGCGACCTACACGCGTCTGCCGGCGGGCGACTACGTGTTCCGGTTGCGCACGCTCGATGCGACCGGCGTCCGCGGCGGCGACGAGGCCAGCGTGCTGATCCGAGTCGCGGCCGCGCCCTGGGCGACACCCGCCGCCTATGGCGCCTATGCCGCTGCCTTGTTGGCCTTGGCCGGGCTGGCATGGTCGCGGGTACGGGCCCGCGTGCGCGAGCGCGAAGCCGCGGCGGCCGTGCTGATCGAGAAGGAACGGCGTCTCAACGCCGCGCTCTGGGGCAGCGGTGCCGAACTGTGGGAACTCGACATCCCGTCACGCACCCTCACCCGCGACCACCGCCTCGACGGCTTGCGCGTCAACGATGCCCCGGCAAGCGCGCGCATCGACGAGTTCGGCAGTTACATCCATGCCGACGATCGCGCTGCGGTCCGCGCGGCGATGGGACGCGTGCTCAGCGGCGAGAGCGGCACCGTCGACACCACCTATCGCACTCAGGATCGCGACGGCCACTGGATCTGGATGCTGACCCGCGGCCGCGCCATCGCCAGCGACGATTCGGGTCGCGCGCACCGGTTCGTCGGCACCAACCAGAACATCACCGACCTGAAGCGCGCCGAAGAGGAGTTGCGCCAGTTGACCGAAGAGCTCGAGCATCGCGTCGAGCGCCGCACCGAGGCATTGAGCAAGGCCAACGCCGAGCTTCAGGCCTCGCTGACGCGCATCCAGGACATGCAGCGGCAACTGGTCGAGTCGGAGAAGATGGCTTCGCTGGGCGCGCTCGTCGCCGGTGTCGCGCACGAGATCAACACGCCGATCGGCGTCGCCGTGACCGCCGCGAGTTTCCTGCGCGAGGAAGCGCGCAAGCTGCAGCGCGCGCACCAGGACAAGACGATGACGGCGTCGATGCTGGCGCAATTCGAATCGCAGATCATGCAGGGCTCCGAGATGATCCTCGCGAATCTCGAGCGCGGCATCACCATCGTGCGCAGCTTCAAGCAGGTCGCGGTCGACACGGCGTCGGAAGCCCCGCGCGAAATCGACCTGGCGGAGTACTTCGATGAAGTCCTGACCGCCCTGCATCCGCGGCTGCGCAAGACCCAGCATCAGGTCGAGGTGCGCGTGCCGGAGCCGATCCGCATCAGCACGCATCCGGTCGCGATCTACCAGATCGTCACCAACCTCGTGATCAATTCGCTGGTGCACGCCTTCGACGGCGTCGAGCGCGGGCACATCACCCTGATCGCGACGTTCGACGACAACGACGTCCTGATCGACTACCGCGACGACGGCCACGGCATGCGCGCGGACGTGCGCGACCGCATCTTCGAACCGTTCTTCACGACCAAGCGCGGCCAGGGCGGCTCCGGCCTCGGCCTGCACATCGTCTTCAACCTGGTCACGCAACTGCTGCGCGGCACCATCATCTGCGAATCCGAACCGGGGCAGGGCACGCGCTTCGTGATCCGCTTTCCGCGGGTGATCCCGAGCACCGCGCCGAGCTCGTAGGCGCGCGACTCGGCGCGCGACCGCATGGACGTTCGCGCTGCAAAAAACAAAACCCGCCACGAGGGCGGGTCTTGTCTTGATCGGTGTTGCGGTCGCGACGCACGCGTCGCTCCTACATCACTTGATCTTGGCTTCCTTGTACGGGACGTGCTTGCGCACGACCGGGTCGTACTTGCTCATTTCGAGCTTTTCCGGCTTGGTCTTCTTGTTCTTGTCGGTCGTGTAGAAGTGACCGGTGCCAGCCGTCGAAATCATGCGGATTTTGTCGCGCTTCGATGCCATGGTTCAGTCCTCCTCAAACCTTTTCGCCACGTGCGCGCAGGTCTGCGAGCACGGCGTCGATGCCGTTCTTGTCGATGGTGCGCAGCGCATTGGTCGAGACCTTGAGCTTCACCCAGCGGTTTTCCGAAGCGACCCAGAAACGGCGCTCGTGCAGGTTCGGCAACCAGCGACGACGGGTCTTGTTGTTCGCGTGGGAAACGTTGTTTCCGGTAAGCACGCCCTTACCGGTGACTTGGCAAACCTTCGCCATTGCACACCTCATTACGGCATCACGCCTGTAGCCCAGACGATATCGGCCCCGATCTGCAGCGCAGTCGCACGGTTTCGGGAAAGGTTGGTGTTGCCAGGCGGCCCCGTGCGGCACGCCTGCCGGGAACGCCGGCACCAAAGGGGGCGCGCTTTATACCGGAGCCAGCCGGCAAAG
>DATMVT010000333.1:0-1596 GCA_035562895.1 Patescibacteria group bacterium
CACATCGATGCGCGCGACGGCGACGAGGCCGGCGTGCTGCAACGCGCTGCCGCGGTGCAATCGGGCAGCGAACATCCGCTCGCGAAGGCGGTGCTCGCGGCAGCGGCGGAACGCGGCCTCCGCAGCGAACCTGCGTCGGATGTACGCGCCCTGTCCGGGCTCGGCGTGCGCGGCCGCGTTGATGGGGTCGACGTGTGGATCGGCAACGAACGGCTGATGCAATCCGAAGGCATCGACATCGCGAACGCGCGCGCTGCCGCCCTCGAACAGGCGGCGCAAGGCCGCACCGTGTCCTGGCTCGCGACCCGCGACGCGAACGGCACCCGCCTGCGTGCCCTGCTTGCGTTCGGCGACACCTTGCGGCCCGAATCACGCGAGGCGATCACGGCACTGCATGCACTCGGCCTGCGCACGGTCCTGATCTCGGGCGACAACGCCGGCGCCGCGAACGCGGTGGCGCGGGCCGTCGGCATTCCCGCGGACGATGTGCATGCGAACGTGCTGCCCGGCGACAAGGCCGAGGAAGTGCGCGCGCTCGCGGCGCTGGATCGTGTCGCGATGGTCGGCGACGGCATCAACGACGCGCCGGCACTGGCCGCGGCCGATGTCGGCATCGCCATGGGCAGCGGCACCGATGTCGCGATGCAGGCCGCAGGCATCACCCTGATGCGTTCCGACCCGCGCCTGATCGTCGACGCCATCGACATCTCGCGCCGCACCACCCGCAAGATCCACCAGAACCTGTTCTGGGCCTTCATCTACAACATCGTCGGCATCCCGCTCGCGGCCGCCGGCCTGTTGAACCCGGTGATTGCCGGCGCGGCGATGGCATTCTCCAGCGTCAGCGTCGTCGCCAACACCCTGCTGCTGCGGCGCTGGACGCCGCGCGCCCAACATCGCGCCAAAGGAAACTGAGATGCCCTCCGCGGGAGCTGAGGCTTCGCGCGTGCGCCGATGCCAGCCATCGCCTGAATTCACGTCTCCGCGAGTGTTTCTCGCAAACTGCCTTGCGCTACCGTTCGTGCCGTAGACAACAAGCCCATGACTTGCAGTAAGGCAGTGACCATTGAGGCGATCACCATCGCCAGTGCCAGATCACCTCGGCGGAGTCCGAGAATTGCCAACACCGGAAGGACGGCGGATGCCGAGACGATCCATCCCATTGCGAGTCCTGCAACGGGCATCCAGACGCCGCTCCGCAACAGTCCGATCATTGCACTGGCCGGTGTAGCGCCTATCGCCAGTCGCAAGGCAAATTCCTTGGCCCGTGTCCTTCCAGCGAACGCAAACAGCGCAAACGAAGCAACGACGCTCAGTGCGAGCAAGACGAAACTCGCCGTCAACGCGGTATTGCGTTCCGTCAGTTGCGGCTGCAACCGTTCCCGCATCGCGTCCGAAAACATTCGAGCCTCGATCCGTTGGAAGGGAAGTCCGAACTCCTCAAGTGTCTGAGCAACGATCTTTTCGATGTCGCCGATCTGATTGGAATCGTCGGTACGTATCCATATCCACTGAATATCGCCTCTTCGCGTCAATGCTCGAAAAATGGTGGGCACCGCATCACCGGTGGCACCGTCGTAGAACAACGATGGAGCG
>DATMVT010000334.1:0-8004 GCA_035562895.1 Patescibacteria group bacterium
GCCAACAATGCCGGATCGATCCTGCTGACGCCGGATGCGGTGACCGGCGAAGCAGCAGCCGAGCTCCGACTGGGCAACGAGATCGGTTCGGTCTCCGTCACTGCGACCGCCCCCGGTTATGCGCCAGCCACCTTCAACCTCGCGGCACTCGCCCCAGGTTCGGATATCGTGCTGAGCCGCGTTTCCGGACCGACCACCGGTGTGCCCAACTCGGAAAGCGGCGCATTCATCGTCGCGCTCACGCGCGGCGGAACGCCGCTTCCGAATGCCGCGATCCACTGGGAAGTGATGGCCGGCGACGCCACGTTGACCGCATCCGATACCCAGACCGACAGCAGCGGGCGCGCGCAGACATCAGCGTTGTTCGGCGCCGCTGCCGGCACCGTGATCGTGCACGCCAGCCATACCGCGATGTCGTCGCAAGGCACCAACATCGTCGTCTCGACCGATTTTTCGGTCACCGTCGGTGCGCCCGAGGCGCGCATCATCGTCGTCTCCGGCAACGCCCAGACCGGCTCGGTCGGCTCGTTGCTCGATCAGCCGATCGTGTTCCGGCTCGAATCGCCCAGCGGCGAGCCGATCAGCGATGCGATCCTGCAGTTTTCGGCAACCGGACCGGGCGTGCTCACACAGACGTCCGCCATCACCAACGCCGGTGGCGAAGCCGCCACACAGCTCCGCTTCGGCAGTACGCCGGGCGTTGTCACGGTCTCTGCAAGTCTTGGCTCCGGAACGACACCCGCAAGCGCGATTGCCACCAGTTTCACGCCGACGCTGGCGATTCGCTCCGGCAATCAGCAAACCGGCGCACCCGGCATCGAACTGCCCGACGCCCTCGTGGTGCGCCTGTCGCAGGCAGCTGCGGGGTCGGCGAAGGGACTCGGCGGCGTCGCCGTGAACTGGCAGGTGGTGTGCGGCAACGGCACGCTGCAGGCCGCCAGCACCGCCACCGATGCCGCCGGCGAAAGTGCCAATCACCTGACGCTCGGCACGACACCCGGATGCAACGATGTCACGGCCTCGGTTGCCGGTATCGGCAGCGTCATCTTCAACGCCACCGGCGGCGTGCCTGCCGGTACGGTGATCGAAATCGTGGCCGGCAACGGTCAGGCGCTGGTTCCGCTGGAAGATTCGTCGCCGTTGCAAGTGCGCGTGCGCACCGCCGGCGGTGAACCGATCGCCGGTGCAGTGGTGAGCTTCGTCGCCGACCGCGCCGAGGCGACGCTGACACCCGCCGAGGCGACCTCCTCCGGCAATGGCCTCGCCAGCAGCATCGTCCGCATCGGCCTGCCGACCGGGGTGCGCGTCGTTGCGCGCCTGCGTGACGCCCCAGACGTCGCGGGCGTCGAGTTCACCCTGAATGTCGGTGTCGGCAATACCGAGGGCCTCGCACCCGCGGAAGTCGGTGTCGCCGATGCCATTGACGCGGCCTGCCCGCAGCTCGCCGGGATGACCAACCTGTCCCCGCAGCAAAGCGACTTGCTGGCGCGCTGCTCCGAGTTGGTGGTGAATGCCGAGGACGACCCGAGCGATGTCGGCCGTGCGCTCGGTGAAATGCTCGCGGACGAGGCGACGTCGCAGAACAACGCCGCATTGATGGCCGCCAACGGCCAGCTCGACAACCTGAAGGCGCGCTTCGCGGCACTGCGCGCCGGTGCGCGCGGCCTCGATCTGGCCGGGCTCAATGTGCTCGTCCCGGGCGGCGCCTTGTCGTTCGGCCTGCTGCCCAGCGCCGTGGTCATGGCTGCGGGCGAACCGCCCGAGGAAGTCGGTGCCGCGTTCTCGCGCTGGGGCTTCTTCGCGACCGGAACGATCGGTCGTGGCAAGCGCGATCCCGACACGTTCGACCCGGGCTTCGAATACGACAGCTATGACATCACCGCCGGCATCGACCATCGACTGACCGATTCCTGGATCCTCGGCGGCGCACTCGGCCTCAACCGCAACAACACCGACCTGCCTGATGACCGCGGCAGCATGGATGCCAGTGGTTGGTCTGTTTCCGGCTATGCGAGCTATTTCAACGCATCGGCGTGGTATGCCGATGCGGTGTTGAGCTGGGGCAGCAACCACTTCGACCTGGATCGCCGCATCAATTACGGCATCGATTCACTGGCCGGCAGTCGCACCTTGATCAACCAGATCGCGTCGGCGTCCCCGGACGGTGACCGGACTTCGCTGTCGCTGTCGCTCGGGCGCGATTTCAACCGCGGCGCCTGGACTTTCGGCCCCTATGTCCGCGCGTCCTATTCGAAACTCGATTTCGATGCCTATACCGAAACGATGTCCGATCCCGCGGGCCCGGGCAGCGGCCTCGCCCTGGCGGTCGATGCACGCACGCTCAAGAGCCTTCAAGGCGTGATCGGCGGCAAGTTCAGTTACGCCGTCAGCACGTCCTGGGGCGTGCTGGTGCCGAACGCGCAGTTCGAATGGGTCAAGGAATTCGAGGATGACCCGGAAATGCTGGTGTCGCGCTTCGCATTCGACCCGACCAACACCGCGATCCTCGTCGAAAGCGATCGCATCGACGGCGACTACGTCAATCTCGGCCTGGGTCTGTCCGGCGTCTTCGCCAATGGCCGCAGCGCCTATGTGTACTACGAACATGTCGCCGGCCAGGATCGCATGCGTTCGGACAGCCTCGCCATCGGCGTGCGCATCGAATTCTGACGGGGGCTTGGCGGAATGTTCGAATTGGTCATAATCCCAATCCATATGCGGCAGCAGCCAACATGATCGAATTCGGGCACTCCACCCACGTCGGGCTCCGCCGCGAGCACAACGAAGACACGTATTACGCCGACAGCGAACTCGGCCTCTGGCTGGTCGCCGACGGCATGGGTGGCCACGAGAACGGCGAAGTCGCGAGCGCCCTCGCGCGCGACACGCTGGTGCGTGAAATCAAGGCCGGCGAGGTGCTGGCTCGTGCCATCCAGCTCGCGGACGAGGAAATCATCAAGCATTCGAATCGCCGACCACAGGCATTGCCGATGGGCACGACCGTCGCCGCCGTGCATGTGCAGGGCAATCAGTACGAGATCGCCTGGGTCGGCGACAGCCGTGTCTACTGCGCCGAGGACGGCGAGTTCCGACAGTTGTCGCAAGATCATTCCTACGTCCGCGAACTGGTCGAGCAAGGCGCCATCAGCGCCGAGCAGGCGCGCACGCATCCGCACCGCAACGTCGTGACGCAGGCGCTCGGCGTCACCGATCCGCAAAGCCTGCGCGTCGAAACGCTGAAGGGAACGCTTTCATCCGGCAGCCAACTCCTGCTGTGCAGCGACGGACTGACCGAAGAGGTCGATGACGGCGACATCGCGCGCATCCTGTCGCGCACCGACCTGTCCGCGCAGGAATGTGTCGATCACCTGATCCTCGCGGCGCTCGATGGCGGCGGATCGGACAATGTCACGGTGATCCTGCTGCGCAGCAGCTGAAGCGGCGCGCGACGCGCTTACTCGAGACGGCAGCCCTTCTGCTGCATCGCGACCAGTCCGGAATGACCGGGCACGGCGCGCAATCCATCCTCCACGAGGAATGCACAGCCGGTCTTGGCGCCACGATCCAGCGCATGTTGCGCGCGGTCTGCAAGCAGATCGGCAATACGCTGCAACCCCTCGCCGGCTTCGGAATTTCCGGGATCAAGCCGCAAGACCTGCTGATACAACTCGATCGCGTTGTCGCCCGGTGGCGAAGCCAGTTTCCGGCCCAGCATGCGCGTCTCGTCGGTCGGCACGATGGCCGCGCGGACGTATTCGTTGGCCCTGGTCAGCAGCTTGCCGACATCTCCTTCGATCGGGATCGGTGGCGGCGCATCCGGAATCACCGGCGCATCCGAGCCTTGTGGCGAATCGGTCGGGTCAGCCACCACGACGGGCGTATCGGCGGTCCGGATCTCCGCCACATCCGCCGGCTTGCGCCCGAACATCGACCAGGCAACGACAGCGAGCACCAACGCCACCGCACCCGATGCGGCCCACAGCCAGGGTTTCGGGCGGCTTGGCGACACCCCGGCATGGATGCCTTGCGCAATCGCGACACCACGCTGCGTCGGTTCGGCATCATCGGTCGGGCGCACCGCAGCACGTGTCGCGGTGCGCTTTCGCGTCGCCATCGACTCGCGCATCGCCTTCGCTTCGGGTGCCGTCGCGATCAGCTTCTCGCTGGCGATAACGAATTCGTCGCCGGTCGCAAAGCGCTGGTCCGGCAACTTGGCCATCAACCGGTCGAGCAACGGCTGCAGCCATGCGTGCGGTGCCGGCAACTTCGGAATCGGATGCGTCACGTGCATCAGCGCGATCGTGTATGGGTCGGAGGAATCGTAAGGGGGCGCGCCGGTCAACAGTTCGTACATCATCGTGCCGAGACTGTAGAGGTCCGAGCGGCCATCGACCTTCTCGGCACGCGCCTGCTCCGGGCTCATGTAGTGCGGCGTGCCGATGGAGTTGCCGGCCAGCGTGGCCATGGTGTTCGAATTCATCGCCTTGGCGATGCCGAAGTCGGCCAGCACGGCGGTGCCGTTCGCACGGAACAGCACGTTCGCCGGCTTCACGTCGCGATGCACCACGCCCTTCTCGTGCGCATAGGCGAGTCCGAGCGCGACGTCGCGCATCACGTCCAGCGTCTCCGGCACCGACATCGCCTTGCCCATGCGTTCGCGCAGCGTGCCGCCGGGAATGAACTCCTGAGCCAGGTAGTACAGCCCGTTGTGTTGGCCGATGTCGTAGACGGTCACGAGATTCGGATGACTCAGCTTGGCGGCGAGTCGGCCTTCCTTGAGAAAACGATCGGTGAACTCGGAGTTTTCGGCCAGCGCGGGCGCCATGACCTTGAGGGCAACCTCGCGATCCAGTGACTCCTGCATCGCCAGAAAGACCGACGCCATGCCGCCTTCGCCCAGGCTGCGCAGGATGCGATAGCCGGGAAGATCAACGGTCTGCAACACCTGGGTCACACTCATGGCGTTCTAAGTCCGTGCGCGATCATCGCGCAAAGATAGCAAAGCGCGCGCCAAGGCAGTCGGAAGGATGCATTCAGGGCGCAGCGGCACGCGTGGCGCGCAGTGCTTCGGTGAATTCCGCCAGCGACCAGCGTTCGTCGTTCTCGATCGTTGCATACAGCGCATCGACCCGATCCTGCAGGCGTTTCGCCGCCGCATCGTCGAGCAGGCCCGCACCCTCGAATGCGACCACGACCGACTGCACCGCCATCGCCGCCTGCTCGGCCGCGGCATAGTCGCGGAACTCGCCACGCTCGGCATCGACGACCAGACTGCCGAGAATGACGCCGAGCGATTCCGCGGGGAATTCCGTCGCCTTCGTGGTCTCGCGCCATTGCATCAATTGCTCGCGCAGGGCACGCGCCACGGCAAGCGTCTGGTCACGCTCGACGGTCGTCGCCTGATGCAGGCGGCGATTGAAATCGAACGCCTGCTTCGCCGCCGTCGCATCCACCGCCGCGAGCACGTGCCGGAACATCAGCAGGTTCGCGTCGTTCAGTCGGACCACACCGGGACCCAGACCGGTCCCTTGGCGCGGCCCCCAGGCTTTGCCCGACATCGGACGATGGCAGGCATGGCAGTCGAACAGCACGAGCTCGGGAAAGATGCCGTGCCAACCGGCCTTCGGATCAAGCAGGATGTCGAGCGCATTGATCGCCGCCGACGCTTGGCCCACACCCCAGTCGCGAACACCGTCGTAACGGCCCTTGCGCTGTTCGTAATCCTCGTCGACGGTGTAGTGCGGGTGCAACCAGGTGAATGTGTCGAGTTCGAACGACAAGCGCGGATGACCAGCGCCCATGATGCGATGGGTGATCATGCGATCGCGTGAACCGGCGTGGCAACTCAGGCACAGGGCCGAACGCTGCACCGGGTCTTCGGTCGGATACAGGCCGGCGGCGAGGTTGTCGGCATGGTTGGCCTCGACATGTGAAGCGATCCAGGGCTCGGAACCGCCATGGCAGGCTTCGCAGCCGACGCCGTCCTCGATCTGGAATTTCTCGCCGCGCTGGCTTTCCGGCACATGGTCGGCGTGGCAATCGAGGCAAACGCCGGCCTGGTCGGCGGGTCCCAGCCCGAGCTTCTTCGCGATCGCTTGCGATTCCGCCGACAGCAGTGTCTGGTAGGCCTTGGCGTGCGGATCGAATTCCTGCCAAACGGCGAACTCGTTCATCTGGATCTTTGCCTTGGGCGACGTCTCGGTCGCCCCGTGGCAGACGCTGTTCGCGCAACTGGCGACACCCAGGTGCTTGTGCGTCGAAATCGTCGCACTGACCGAACCGGCATCGACGACCGAAGTGGCCACCCCCAGGAACGCACCGACAATCCATGCTTGCTTCACGGAATTCTCCCCAGGTCCGCACTGCGCCGTCGCATCTTCCACCCGCAGCCCTGCGCTTCGCAAGCGCAGCGGTTCACGCCTGCAGTTCGCGCCAGAGAGCGGACTTCTTGGCCACCTTGGCAATCGCATCGAGCCGGGCCTCGTGCACCGCCAACTCGTCGATGCCGGCCCGAAGCACGCGCAAGGCACCGAGTCGCGCTCCGTCCAGCACTTCAGTCCTGGTCGCGGCGGCCGACACCGGCGCACTGAAACTCATTTCGCCTTGGCCGGCGGTCAGCGCGAGATAGACCTCGACCAGCAGATTCGCATCCAGCAGCGCCCCGTGCAGGTCGCGACCGGAATGATCGACGCCCAAGCGTTTGCACAAGGCATCGAGGGAATTGCGCTGTCCCGGATACCGCTCGCGCGCGAGCTTGAGCGTATCCAGCACTCGGCAGCGGTCGGTGATCCGGCCCGCCTCTGCACCCAGTCGTGACAACTCGGCATCGAGAAATCCGACGTCGAATGCGGCGTTGTGGATGATCAACTCGGCGCCATCGATAAACGCGATGAACTCGTCGGCGACCTGAGCGAACAGCGGCTTGTCGGCGAGGAACTCGTCCGACAAGCCATGAACTTCGGCGGCACCGCGATCGACCTGGCGTTGCGGATTCAGATAGCGATGGAAGACGCGACCGCTCGGACGGCGCTCGCACAGCTCGACGCAGCCGATCTCGATGACGCGATGTCCGCGCACCGCATCAAGACCTGTGGTCTCGGTGTCGAGGACGATCTGGCGCATTCAGCGAACTCCCTTGTCGAGCAAGTCGCGGATCGCGGCACGCGCATGCGCATCGACCGCTTCGTTCTCGGCGTGGCCGTCGTGACCGCGCACCCAATGGAACTTCACGCGATGCTGCGCCAATGCGCTGTCCAGCGCTTCCCACAGATCGCGGTTCTTCACCGGCTCGCGCCCGCTGGTGCGCCAGCCATTGCGCTTCCAGCCCGCCATCCATTGCTCGACGCCGTTCTTCAGGTACTGCGAATCGGTCGTCAGGTCGACTTCGCAAGGTTTCTTCAGCGACTCCAGGGCGCGCAACGCCGCCGTCAATTCCATCCGGTTGTTCGTGGTCCCGGGTTCGGCACCATTCATCCAGCGCTCGACACCGCGAAAACGCAACAGCGCCGCCCAGCCCCCGGGACCCGGATTTCCGGAACACGCACCATCGGTGAAGATCGCCACGCGCTCGATCGTCATGCGGCCAGTCCACTGCGCGGCGTGGGTCGAGCGATCCAGCCCGATGCCGGCGCGACGACGCGGCTGCGCGCGCGCAGGTGTCGCACATTCGGCAATTCGCGCCGCTTGCGCGCTTCGATCACGCACAGGCCGGACCACATGCGCGCCGGCGCCGCAACCCGGGCGTCGTCACGGCCATCGAAATCGATGCGCGAAACACGCAGATCGACGCAACCACGCGCCGCAAGCGCTTCGAGCAGGGTACGCGTCGAATGCAGGCGCAGGATCGGCGCACCGCTGTCGCCAAAGTGCAGGCGACATCGTGTCCAGCCCAACGCGCCGACGATCACGAGCACGATGCTGCGTTCCGGCTTGAGGACACGCAGTGCTTCATCGAGCAAGGCTTCGGCATCGCCGACCACCTCCAACGCATGCTGCAGCACGACG
>DATMVT010000335.1:0-11325 GCA_035562895.1 Patescibacteria group bacterium
CGGCGCCGGCCGCGACCTTGATCAGCAAGCCGTAGAGTGCATCCCAGGCCGACGAGTGCGGGGCCGCGAGGAACAGCACCTGCGACTCGTTCGGAAACTGCCCGACCAGTCGCCAGCCGAGAAAGCGCAGCCACACCTTCGCCAGCCAGCGCACCGGGAGCGGGTAGCGATGTGGTGCCTTGGGCGGCAGCGGCTCGACCACCGGTGGGCGCGTCATGCGTCGTGGTCCACGCGGCTGCTGCGCACGCGCTTGACGCTGCCGCGCGACTTCTTCGCATCGAGCCGGCGTTCCTTCGAGGCGCGCGTCGGCTTGGTCGCGATGCGCGCCTTCGGCACGACGGTCGCGGCGCGGATCAACTCGGCGAGGCGCTCGCGCGCATCCTCGCGATTGCGCTCCTGGGTGCGGAAGCGGTTCGCCTGGATCACGACGATGCCGTCGCCGGTGATGCGCCGGTCCGACCTCGCGAGCAGGCGCGCGCGCACCGTTTCCGGCAACGACGGCGAGGTGCGCGCGTCGAAGCGCAACTCGACCGCCGTCGAGACCTTGTTGACGTTCTGACCGCCGGGACCCGAAGCGCGCACGAAGCGCTCCTCGAGTTCGGCGTCGGCGATGTGGATGCGTGCGTTGATGTCGAGCATGTGCGGATTCTATCGGCACTTCGGCGCAATGGCTGCGTCGCCGAGGCGCTCGGGCTATGCTCCCCGACGCGCAACCCGCGCAAGTGACGGGGAATCAGGAATGAGCGGAAAGAAGATCGAGATCGGTGACGTGTTCAACTGGTTCACGTCGGCGATCGAACTGGCGATGAAGAATCCGGGCGTATTCATCGTGATGGCGCTGATCTACGCGGTGATTTCGGCGATCCCGCTGCTGAATCTGGCGATGATCGTGGTCGGGCCTGCGCTCCAGGGCGGATTCGTCTGGGCGGCGCGCGAGGAAGACCAGGGACGCAAGGCCGACATCAGCCACTTGTTCAACGCCTTCCAGCAGCCCGGCAAGGCCGGCCCGATGATCACGCTGTGCTTGCCGACGCTGGCGCTCGCGCTGGTGGCCGGCGTCCTGATTGCGGTGATGATCGGCGGCGCCCTCTTCGCGGCGTCCAGCGGCAGTTCCAGCGGCGCCGGCTTTGGCTTCATCGGAATGGCGATTGCCGCCCTGTTGATGATTCCGGCAGCGATCGCGGTCGCCTTCATGACCTATTTCGCGGTTCCGCGGGTGATGCTCGACAACGTCGCGCCATTCGACGCGATCAAGGAAAGCTTCGCGATCTGCATGTCCAACCTGGTGTCGATCGTCGTCGGCTTCCTGTGCGTCGGCATCGCGTTCGTCGTGCTCGCGCTGCTGATCGGCTGGATCCCGCTGATCGGTGCATTGGCGCTTGGCATCCTGGGCGCGCTGATCGGCGGCCCGTCGATGTACTTCGCGCACCGTCAGGTGTTTGGTGTCAGTGAACCGGCACAGCCGCCGGTGGCACCGCCGGCACCCATGAGTCCGCCCGCTGATCCGCCGGCGCCACCGGCACCGCCTCCGGCCGAATAAGCAAGCCTCTGGCATCGAAACGGTCCCGGATTCGGGGCCGTTTTCATTTCAGGAACGAGCACGTCGGCGACTCAAGTCTTCGCGACGTCTTCCCGCGCCGGCAGCCAACGTGCGGCGAGGATGCCAACCTCGTACAGGATGCACATCGGGATCGCGAGCAGCAGCTGCGAAACGACATCGGGCGGGGTCAGGATCGCGGCGATCACGAACGCCCCCACGATCACGTAGGAGCGCGCCTCGCGCAACTGTGCCGGCGTCACCCAGCCGAGCAAGACCAGGATCACCACCGCAACCGGCACTTCGAAGCACAGGCCGAAGGCGAGAAACAGGACCAGCACGAAGTCGAGATACTGGCTGATGTCGGTCATGACCGCGACGCCGACCGGCGCCACCGCCTGCAGGAAGCCGAACACCGCCGGCAGCACCAGAAAATAGGCGAAGGCGCATCCGGCATAGAACAGCCCGACCGCAGAAACCAGCAAGGGCACGGCGAGACGTCGCTCGTGCTTGTACAGACCCGGCGCCACGAACGACCAGGCCTGGAACAGGACGTAGGGCATCGCGATGATCAAGGCCGCGAAGAAGGTCAGCTTGAGCGGCGTCAGGAACGGCGACGCGACTTCGATCGCAATCATCTTCGTGCCCGCCGGCATCTTGTCGAGCAGTGGCTGGGCCAACGTCGCATAGATCCGGTTCGCGAACGGCAGGCCGGCGAGGAACAGCACGCCGATCGCGACCACGGCCTTGAGCAAGCGCTCGCGCAATTCGATCAGGTGCGCGAGAAACGGCAACTCGCCTTCCACCTCGGGCGTGCCGCTCATGGTTCCTTGGTGTCCTTGATGGCGTCGAACTCGCGCTTCACGGCGGCCACCGGATCCGCCTTGCGGATGCTTTCTTCGGTGTCACGCAGGTTGCGTTTCAACTCGTCCGCGGCGATCTCGCGGTCGATCTCGTAGCGCAGGTTGGTCCAGCTCGAGCGCAACCGGCGCAACATCGCGCCCACCGTGCGCGCGGCGCGCGGCAAGCGTTCCGGGCCGAGCACGATCAGCGCGACCACGGCGATCAACGCCAGTTCGCTGATGCCAACGTCGAACATGATTCAGCAGATCAGGCCGACTTGTCTTTTTCGGACTGCGCGGCGTCTTCGGCGGTCTTCTTGTCGGCCTCGAGCTTCGGCGCATCTTCGCCGTCGGCCAAGCCCTTCTTGAATTCTTTCACCGCGCCGCCGAGGTCGCCACCGATGTTGCGCAGCTTCTTGGTACCGAAGATCAGCACCACGATCAGCAGCACGATCAACCAATGGCCAATGCTGAAGGAACCCATGATCCACCTCGAATTGTGTAGGCACCAAGGATAGCGCCGTGCCGGTTACTGTGCCGTGTATTCCTCGAGGCGATCGCGGAAATCGACGACCGCATCCGGCACGCCCTCGACGCCGCCTTCGAAGATGCGTCGCGGCGTGATGTTGCGGCCATAAGTCGCCTGGTTGCTGTCGTGGTCGATGCTCAGCACCGAGCCATCGAGCGCCACGCCGGCGAACAGGCCGCGCGAACGCGAGTAGCTGTAGATTTCGGCCTTGAGCTGGGCATCGGTGGAGGCTTGGGCGTTGCGCCCGACCGGGCCTGCCGCCACCGCGGCATCGGCACCCAGGGTGAACTTGCCGTTGACGATCTGATCGACGCCGCGCTTGGAACGGAACACCAGCACCACGTCGGTGGACTGCACGCCAGCCTGGAAGCCGATGCTGCCGCCGGTGATCGAGATGAAACTCGGGTTCGACCAGGTGCCGTCCGCGGAGCGCACCGAAACCAGTCCCTTGCCGTGGCGCCCACCGAGGACCAATCCGGCCTTGACGACGTCCGGGATCACCGCAATCGCTTCCGCCTTTTCGATCAGGTGTCCGGGGACGCGCTTGTCCGGCACCGCCATGATTTCGGAGAGCACGCGCGCCGCATTCTGCGCGCGTTCGTCTTCCTTGTCGCCCGCCGAAGCAAACGGCGCGACAAGCATCAGCAACAGGGGGACGACAGCGAAGCGGTGGCGCATGCGCGGATCCTTTCGTCTGGAAACGGGACTGGGTCGATGCGGCAATGTGACGCGGCCGCGATGAATCGGCCGTGAGTGCCGGGGTCAGGCGCGGCGCGGCAGGAACAGCGTCAGCAAGCCTGCCAACACGACGCCGAGGGCCAACAGCAGGCGACCGCTCCAACCGACGCTCGGCACCGCAAGATAGGGCGGTGCCGCGGTGCCGTTCGGTCCGCGGCACTCGGGCATTGCCGAAATCGCCAGTCCTTCCATTTCCGGCAAGGTCGTGGAGACGAAGGTCGCATTTCCGGTCGTCAGGTCGATGCGCACGATGTCACTCGCGCGGTTGTCGTCCGGCGGACGGTAATCGAGGATGCCCCAGAGATTGCCGGACGCATCGAAGTCGAGACCGCCATCAGCAAACGTCAGGTTGGCCGCCAGGCCGCCAAGCTTGGTCGCGCCGCCGGTGGCGGTATTGATCTGGTAGATGCCTTCGTCACCGGTGGACCCCAAGCCATACAGCCCGGTCGCATTGGCGCCGAGGCCGGTGATCTGGAAACCGAGCGAACCCGCCGCGGTCGCGCGTCCGTTCGCCGGGTCGACCTGCCACAACTTCTTGGTGGTGTCCGACGACGCCCACAGACGACCATCGCAGGTGAACGCGAGCCCGAAATCGAGTGCGTCGAACTGGCCGACGCCCTGACCGGCCAAGCCGGTATTGCCGGTGTTGCCACCGACGACATTGCCGCGACCGGTCTGCTTGTCGATGGTGATCAAGGTCTTGGTCGAATCGACGATGCCGAAGAGTACGCCGGTCGAAGACAGCGCCAGACCTTCGACATCGTTGAATCCGGTCTCGCCGATCAGCGTCGTCTGGCCACTGCCCAGGTCGATGCGATACAGCTTGTTGAAGGACACGGCGTAGGCAAGCGGCTCCGCGGCCGCAGGCAAAGCCACTGCGGCCGACACGGCTAGCACTGCGGCTTGCAGGCTGCGTCGCATCACTCGTCTTCCTTCCTTCGTTCTGATTCTTATGGGTAATCGTCAGCTGCGGGTCGAGGGCAGCGTTCCGGATGTTAGTCACGCCCTGCCGCGAATCAAAGCGTCGGCGCCTTTTTCTTGTTGTTTTTTTGCGACAGGCGAGAGTTCGGCGACGACGCGGACATCACCGCCAGTTGTAGTAGAAAGGCGGGATGAATGACATCGGACGCTCGAACTTCGACCATGGCGCGCGCCCAGCCGCCGGCGTCGTGCTGGTCAATCTGGGCACCCCGGACGCGCCCGACACGCGATCGGTGCGGCGTTACTTGGCGGAGTTCCTGTCTGATCCGCGGGTCATCGAGTTGCCACGCTGGCAGTGGTGGCCGATCTTGCACGGGGTGATCCTGCGCATCCGTCCACGCCGGTCGGCCCATGCGTATCAGCAGGTGTGGACCGAGGCCGGCTCGCCATTGATGGTCTACAGCGAGCGGCTGGCGGCAGCCGTCGGCGACAAGCTGGCCGGATTGGCCGCGGGTCCGATCATCGTGCGCAGCGCCATGCGCTACGGTCGCCCCGCATTGCCCGAGGTGTTGCGTGAGCTGAAGGCGGCCAACGTGCGGCGATTGTTCATCCTGCCGATGTATCCGCAGTATTCGGGCACCACGACCGGCTCCGTGTTCGACGCCCTGGCCGATGAACTGAAGCGCTGGCGCTGGATCCCCGACACCGCCTTCGTCAGCGACTACCACCGCCAGCCCGGCTATCTGGAGGCGCTGGCCGAATCGGTGCGCGCACACTGGTCGAAGGGCGGCAGACGCCACCTGTTGTTTTCTTTCCACGGCATTCCAAAACGCTATCTGCACGCCGGCGATCCTTACCATTGCCATTGCCACGCCACCGCAAGACGCGTGGCCGAATTGCTCGGTCTCGGCGAACGCGACTGGACGATCGCGTTCCAGTCGCGCGTCGGTCGCGAACCGTGGTTGCGCCCGTATACCGATGAAACGCTCGCGGCGATGCCGGGGCAAGGCATTCGCGCGGTCGACGTGATCTGTCCCGGCTTTGCCGTCGATTGCCTGGAAACGCTGGAGGAAATCGCCGTCGAAAACCGCGCGCGCTTTCTGGCCGCCGGCGGTGCGCAGTTCGACTACATTCCGGCGCTGAACGATCGCGACGAGCATGCCGCCCTGGTCGCGCAGCTGGTGCGCGAACGCTGCACGCACTGGCCGGAATTCTCGGCGTCCGCGATGCAGGACGAGGCGACGGCGCGGCCACTGGTGGTCGAGCGCTTCCGCAAACTCGCCGACAAGGCCTGAGTCATGTTCGAGGAATTCACGCTCGACACGCCGCCGCTGCGCCTGGCTGCGCGACGCCTCGGCAATCCGCACGGACCGAAGCTGCTCGCCTTGCATGGCTGGCTCGACAACGTCGCGAGCTTCACCCCGATTGCGCCGCATTTCGCCGATCACGACCTGGTCGTGATCGACCTGCCCGGCCATGGTCGCAGCACGCACCGGCCGGTGGGCGCCTGGTACCACTTCATCGACTTCTGCACCGACGTGCTGGCCGCCGTCGAGGCACTGGGCTGGGCCCGTTTCTCGCTGCTCGGGCATTCGCTCGGTGGTGCGATCGCGAGCGTGTTGAGCGCCGCGCTCGCGGACCGCGTCGAGCGCCTGTACCTGATCGAATCGCTGGGGCCGATCAGCACGAGCGAGGACAAGTTGCCGGGGCTGCTGGCGCAGGCGCTGCGAGACCGCATCGCGATCGTCGGCAAGCAGTTGCGCCGCTTCCCCGACATCGACACGGCCATCGCCGCCCGCCGCAGCAATCGCGAAATGCCGCTGAGCGCAACGAGCGCACGTCTGCTGGTCGAGCGCGGCCTGCGCGAAGCCGAGGGTGGCTACGAGTGGAGCAGCGATCCGCGCCTGACCTTGACCAGCGCGATGCGATTGTCGGAATCGCAGGTGTGCGGCTATCTCGCCGGCATCCGATGCCCGGTGCGCCTGGTCGTGGCGGATCCGCCGATGCCATTCGTCGATGTCGAACACATGCTGGCACGCACCCGCATCGTTCCCGACCTGCGCCTGGTGCGTCTCGCCGGCACACATCACCTGCACATGGAAACGCCTGCGCAAGTCGCCGCCGCGCTGCGCGGCGACTGACGCTCAATCCTCGACGCGGTGTTCGCTCGCGATCACCTCGCCGAGATCGAAGCCGGCGCTGTCGTCGACCAGCCAGGTGTAGTCGGCATAGCCGGCGCCATTCGCGAACTGGGTCTTCGCCGCCATCAGGCGCACGCTGCGCGTGCACAGTTCGCGGGCGCCCTCGTACTGCTCGCGCATGCGGAACCAGATCTGCGCTTCCTTGCCGAGCTTGATCGCATAGCAGTCGAGCAGCAGCGCGGTCTCGCCCGGGTAGCTCATCTGGTCGACCCAGACGGCACGATCGTAGAGCGCCTCGTAAGTCGGGGCCTCCAGGAATTTCACGAACGAGAAGCTGGGTGCGCCGCCTGCGAACGCCTTGGCGTTGAGCTTGGCGGTGGCCTCGCCTTTGCGCTTCTCGAGGTTGCCGGCTTCGACGCCGGAGGCTTTCACGTGGCCGCGTTGTTCAGCGTAGACCTCGACGTACCAGAGCGTGTCGATCTGGGCGATGTCGACGCGCTCGTGCACCAGCCAGCCGATCACGCCGAGTCCCGGGAAGTGCTTGGTGCCGGACAAGCCATCGCGCAACGGGCCTGCTTCGATGAAGCGCCAATGCGCGGGGACGCTGAGTTCGGCCCCGGTATCGGACAGACTCAACTTGCCGCGATGCAATTTCAGTTTGGCGGCCAGTTGCGGCCAGCGCGCAACGGTCTGCGCGGCATTCGCAGCGTCGGCTTCGCTCTGCTTGCGGAATCCCGCGACCTGAGCCTCGTAGGCGGCGGCACTCGCGACGCGGGAACTCTCGGCGGCATAGGTCCAGAACCAGGTGGCCGCGACCAATCCGATCAGCGGCAACAGGATGTCGTATTCCGATCCGCGGTTCTTGTAGGCGAAATAGCCGAGCGGCAACAGCGCCGCATACGCGACCAGGCCATTGCCGGTGGCACCGGCGAGACCGATGCCGACCAGCGGCAGGACCGCGACCAGAAGTCCGCGCCACAGCGCCAGCTTGGCGTAGATGATGCCCGCCCAACCGGCGAGCGCGAGCAGGACGAGCGTGGCGATCAGCAGCATGGGTGCACCTCAGATCCGTTCCAGCGAAGCGATCGCGTTCTTCTTCAGCGTCATCAGCGCGGCGCCGCTGCGCTGGGTCACGGTCAACTGCACTTCGTTGCCCTTCACTGCCTTGATCTGGCCCTGCCAGGTGCGGCCGTTGTAGGTCTTGAGCTTGACCCACTGGCCGACGAGCTTGGACAGGTCCTCGAACTGGATCGGACCGATCGGCGGCAGGTCGGGTGGTGGCGGCGCTTCGGGCGCCGTCTCGGCGACCGGCGGCGTCGGCGCAGGTTCGGTCGTCGGCGTCAGCACCATGTCCGGTCCCGGAACCACCGGCAATCCGGTCGCCGGATCGATCAGCGGCTGGCCATCCGGGCCGAGGCCCTGCAACGCCAATGCGTCGATTTCGGCCTGGGTCGGACCATAGCGCGCATGCACGATTTCCTCGATGCGCTTTTCGTCCTCGTCCGGCGACTGGGCCACCGCGACCCACGGCGCGCACAGCAATGGCAGCAACAACACGACGCGCATGACCGGCCCCCGATGAATGGCGATTCTCCGACAAGGCTAGCGCAGGAAGGCGGCATTGCGCACGTCGAGCAAGTCTCAGTCGATGGCGTCGCCGATCCAGCGAGACAGTTCGTGCTTCACGGCATGGCCGTAGCGATTGAGCCAGTCGCGCTGGGTTTCGAAGTCCGGATCGACCGCAGCGACGCGCGCCCAGAAGCGCGGTCCGTGGTTGCGCACCCACAGATGCGACATCTCGTGCACGACCACGTATTCCAGCGCCTCGGGCGGCGCCAGCATCAAGGCCAGATCGAGGTTCATGCGGCCGTCGATGCTGAGACTTCCCCAGAGCGTGCGCATCGGCTGGAAGCGCAGCGCGCTCGGCTGCTTGCCGACCTTGAGCGCGAAGTAAGCCGACAGGCGCGCGACTTCACGGCGCATTTCGCGCAGCAGGAACGCGCGCATGGTGCGCTGGCTGATGCGCAGCGCGTCGTCGTGGTCGAGATCGAGCGCGAAATCGAGCCGGCCCGGTGCGACCGCAATGCGCGGAAAACGATCGTGCTGCCAGATCACCGGCAATTGCACGCCGCGGAAGGTGAAGGTCTCGGCACGACCCGGCACCGGCGGCGCCAGCTTGCGTCCGGTCAGTTCCAGTTCGCGCAGCTTCTTCTGCAGCCAACCGGCGTGTTCGCGCAGGAAGGCACGCACGGTGGCCGGATGCGTGCCTTCGGGCGCGGACACGCGTGGCCCGCCGGCGCCGATCGTCAGCGACAGGCGTCGCGCGCGCGGATGCGTGACCGCGCGCACGCGCACGGTGCGCCCGTTCGGCGTTTCCAGTTCAACGATGTCCGACAACGACTGCGCCATGCCGACCTCGCGGAGTCGGCGACAGCGGCCTCAGAGTGTCTGCGGCCGTTGCACGCCGAACGTGGTTTCGATCGCTGCGAGCAGACGCGCCACTTCACCACTCATCAACACGAAGCGCGCGTCGAGTTCGGCCTTGGCGGAATCGCGGTCACCCTTGTCGAGTTGTTCCACCGCGATGTCGAGCAGCTTGAACTTGCGCACGGTCAGCGTTTCGTCGAGCACGAAGCGCATCCGCTCCTCGAACGTGAGCGCGAGCTGGGTGACCTGCTTGCCGCTCGACAGATGCTCGCGCATTTCATCGGCGCCAAGATCCTGACGACGACAACGCACGATCGCACCGTTGTCGGCCGGGTCCTTCAGCTCGCATTCGTCGCCGAGTGCGAATCCTGCCGGGAGCTTACCCTCGATCATCCACTCCGTCATGAGCGCCCGTGGCGACTCTTCGGGTTCGAGTCCGGTCGCCGGAAAGCTGCCGAGTGCATTGCGCAGCGCCGAAACGAAGCCTTCGGCGGCCTTGCGCGAACTGGTGTCGACGACGACCCATCCTTGGGCGATGTCGAGATAGCCCGCCAGGCGGCTCGGTCGCGCCAGGGCCCGCGGCAGCAATTCGGTGAGGGCGTCGTCCTTCAACTTGCGACGTTCGCGGTGGCCGACCGGGCGCCCGCGCTGCTTCTCCAGTTCCTCGACTTTCTCGGCAATATGCTGGTTGATGATCGCCGTTGGCAGAAGTTTGTCCTCGCCGCCCAAGGCCAGCAGGGCCTGCCCGCCGTGCTCGATCGAAAACATCGTCTCGCCACGACCGTACGGCGAAACCCAACCCCGCGTCTGCAGTTCCAGCGGGCCACAGGGACGCAATTCGTGCTCGGCGAGTTGCTCATCGAGCTTCTTGAAGCGCTTTTCGATGCCTTCGGGAAAGCGGAACAGGGTCAGATTGCGGAAGAACATGCAGCGATACTCCGTGAAAATAGTGGTTTCGTCGCCAAATGGCGGCGATCAGGTAACGATCAAGCCAAACATCAGGCTTCGCGCCAGACCTGCGCATCGACCGTTCCGCCGCCCCCGCCCAACGCGGCGAAGTCGTACAGGCGGCGGTCGGCGAGATGCGATGGATGGACGTGGCCCAGCGCGCGGAAGGTGTTTTCGATGCGACCGGGATGGACCCGCTCCCAGTCCGCCAGCATCGCCTTGATCGCTTGGCGTTGCAGGGCGTCCTGCGAACCGCAGAGGTTGCAGGGCATGACCGGGAACTGCTTGATCGCCGCGTATTCGGCGATGTCGTCCTCGGCGCAGTAGGCGAGCGGACGGATGACGATGTGCTGGCCGTCATCGGACTTCAGCTTCGGCGGCATCGCCGACAACTTGGCATGGTGGAACAGGTTCAGGAACATCGTCTCGACGATGTCGTCGCGGTGGTGGCCGAGCGCGATCTTGGTGAAGCCGTGCAGCGACGCATGCGTATACAGCGCGCCACGTCGAAGGCGCGAACACAGGCCGCACATCGTCTTGCCTTCCGGGACGACGCGCTTCACCACCGAGTAGGTGTCCTGCTCGATGATCGCGAACGGCACGCCGAGGGCACGCAGGTGGTTCGGCAGGATCTCGGGCGAATACCCGGGCTGCTTCTGATCGAGGTGCACCGCGACCAGATCGAAACGCACGGGCGCCTTGGCCTGCAATTGCATCAGCAGGTCGAGCAGGGTGTAGCTGTCCTTGCCGCCCGACAGGCAGACCATGATCTTGTCGCCTGCCTCGATCATCGAAAAGTCGGCAATGGCTTCGCCGACCTGGCGACGCAGGCGCTTGTGCAACTTGCTGAAGGCGAGTTCGGGGATGCGGTGCGGTTCGAGGCTCATGTCGCGCCTCCGGTGGGCCGCGCAGTTTAGCGGCGTCGACGCGTTCCCGCGCGCGCGATGGCCGGGCTACACTCGGGCGTCTCCCGCGCGTGTCGCCATGACCGAATCGCTCGATCCCGCCTTCATCGCCCGCCGCCTGGTCGAACTGCGCACCGAACACCGCGACCTCGACGTGGCGATCGCCAGTCTCGCCGGCCACCTCGAAGCCGACGAGATCCAGCTCAAGCGCCTGAAGAAGCGCAAGCTGCGCATCAAGGACATGATCACCTACTACAGCGACAAGCTGATTCCGGACGAGCCGGCTTGATCCTTGATCATCATCGGCGCACCTATTCGAAGCTGTTCTTGAAGATCT
>DATMVT010000336.1:0-6290 GCA_035562895.1 Patescibacteria group bacterium
GCCGATGCCGGACTGTCCGACCGCGTGACCCTGTTGCTGAGCGACTATCGCGACCTCGACGGCCAATACGACAAACTGGTGTCGATCGAGATGATCGAGGCCATCGGCCACCAGTATCTGGACGCCTACTTCTCGAAGTGCGCGTCGCTGCTGAAGCATGACGGGCTCGCGCTGATCCAGGCCATCACCATCGAAGACCATCGCTACGAGCAAGCGCTGAAGTCGGTGGATTTCATCAAGCGCCACATCTTCCCCGGCAGTTTCATTCCTTCGGTGTCGGCGATGCTGGAGTCCTCGGGCCGAGTCTCCGACCTCAGGCTGACGCACCTAGAGGACATCGGCCCCAGTTACGCGCTGACCCTGCGTCGCTGGCACGAGCGGTTCCTGGACAAGCTCGTTGCGGTGCGAGAACTCGGCTACCCGGACCGATTCATCCGCATGTGGCGCTGGTACTTGTCGTATTGCGAAGGCGGCTTCATCGAGCGCGCCATCGGCGACGTGCAGATGTTGCTGGCCAAGCCGGGTGCGCGTCGCGCGCAATACCTGCCCGACCTCGAATCGTCGCGATGAAGGTCATCGTCAACGCCGCACTGTTCCAGATGGTCTGGTTCGCGACCGTGGCGGGTGCCGGTGCAGGGTTCTGGTGGACCGGTTTGCCGGTGCTGCTGGTGTTCGCGATCTGGCAGGTGCGCGTCTCACGCTGGCCTCGGGCCGACCTGGCGCTGATCGGCGCCGGCATCGTCCTCGGGTTCGTCATCGATTCGCTGTTGATCGCCGGCGGCTGGCTGCGTTACGCCACGCCTCAGCCTTTTGCCCAGTTCGCGCCCGTCTGGATCATCGTGCTTTGGGCCGGGTTCGCGCTCACCGTGAACCACTCGCTCTCCTTCCTGAAGCAGCGCGTGACGTTGGCCCTGTTGTTCGGTGCGATCGGCGGGCCGCTCGCTTACGTCGGTGCCGCGCGATTGTTCGACGCCGTGGCCTTCACCGCGCCGCACGCGCAGGTGCTGGCCGCCATCGCCGTGGCCTGGGCGATCGCGACGCCGCTGCTGCTGGCGATCGCCACGCGCCTGGTTGCGCGCGAACCGGCGGCCGCATGATTCCGTTGTTGCTGCCGCTGTTGTGGCTGGGCCTGTTCGCAACCGCCGTAATGGCCTTGGTGTGGGCATTGCAATGGCGAACGCGCAATGCCGGCTATGTCGACGTTGCCTGGGCGCTGATGCTTGGCAGTGCGGCGCTGGCGTTCGGCTGGTTCGCGCAGGGCGACGTCGCGACGCGGCTGACGCTCGCCGTGCTGGGCGGATTGTGGGGCTTCCGGCTGGGCCTGCACCTGCTGCATCGGGTGTTGCGGGAGCCGGAGGACGGTCGCTACGCCTACCTGCGCGCGCATTGGCGCGGCGACCAAGGCAAGCTCTTCGGCTTCTTCATGTTCCAGGCCCTGCTCGTGGTGCTGTTCGCGACACCGATGCTGGCGGCGGCGCAGAACCCGACACCGCTCGACGTGCCGCATCTCGTCGTCGCCGTGGCGATCTGGTGCTTCGCGCTCGGCGGCGAGTCGATCGCGGATGCGCAACTCGACGCGTTCCGGCGCGATCCGGCGAATCGCGGCAAGACCTGTCGCACCGGGCTGTGGCGCTATTCGCGCCACCCGAACTATTTCTTCGAATGGCTGCACTGGTTCGCCTACGTGGTGTTGGCCATGGGCTCGCCGCTGTTCGCCTGGAGCTGGATCGGACCCGTGGTCATGCTCGTTGCGCTGAACTGGATCACCGGCATTCCTTTCGTCGAGGCGCAATCGCTGCGCTCGCGCGGCGACGACTACCGCGACTACCAACGCACCACCAGCCGCTTCATTCCCTGGATGCCCCGACCATGAGCGCTTCGATCAGCGAACGATTGCATGCCCTGACCGGCCACGAGCCGCTGTTTTCGGGCCTCGGCCTGGCCGAACGCGGCCTGCTGCCCGACCCGCTGCTGCGTCTTGCGATGCGCAATCTGTGCGCGGAACGGCTGCGCCAGGAGTACGCGGGAGACTGGTACGAACGCCTGCGTGCGCGCGTCCACGACTTGCGCCAGAGCCCGATCGCGATCGAAACCGAGGCCGCGAACACGCAGCATTACGAGGTGCCTCCGGCTTTCTTCGTAGCCGCGCTCGGGAAGCGCCTGAAGTATTCGAGCTGCTACTACCCGACAGGCCGCGAGACGCTCGACGAGGCCGAAGTCGCGATGCTCGACCTGTACCTGCAGCGTGGCGAATTCCGCGACGGCCAGGACGTGCTCGAACTCGGCTGCGGCTGGGGCTCGCTGACCCTGACGCTGGCCGAACGCTTCCCGAACTCGCGCATCACCGGCGTCAGCAATTCGTCGTTCCAGCGCGAATTCATCGAGGCGCGCGCGCGCGAACGCGGACTCGCCAACGTGCGCATTCTGACCCGGGACGTGAATCGTCTCGAACTCGACACGGCAACGTTCGATCGTTGCATCTCGATCGAGATGTTCGAGCACGTTCGCAACTACGACGCCCTGCTCGGTCGCATCTCCTCCTGGCTGCGCCCCGGCGGCAAGTTGTTCGTGCACATCTTCTGCCATCGCGAAGTCTGTTATCCGTTCGAGCGCGACGGCGACAATGACTGGATGGCCAAGCACTTCTTCACCGGCGGACTGATGCCGAGCGCAGACACCCTGCTGTGGTTCCAGCGCGACCTGAAGATCGAAGAACAGTGGCGTCTGCCCGGCACGCATTACCAGAAGACCGCGAACCACTGGCTGCAGAATCAGGACGCACGCCGCGACGAGGTGCTGAAGATCCTCGCCGGCGCCTACGGCGACGACCGCGCCCCACTCTGGCACCAGCGCTGGCGGATGTTCTGGATGGCCTGCGCCGAACTGTTCGGGTATCGCGACGGATCGGAATGGCTGGTCGGGCATTATCGGTTCGCCCGGCCCTGACGGGCGTCGCCCGCTAGACTCGGCACTGGTCTCGAAGGAGCAACGCGCCGATGCATCTCGCACGTCTTCTGTCGTTCGCAGGGCTGGCCCTCGCTTCATTCGCGATCGAGGCCGCAGACGTCGCGTGTCCCGGGCCGCTGCCACCGCCGCCGGCTCAAGGCATCTGTGCGGTCGTTCCCGGCAGCAGCGCCTTGCGCATCCAGGGAGATCTGCTCGGCCCGGCAGGCGTGCTCGGCAACGGACAGTTGATGGTCGGTGCGGACGGCTTGATCCAGTGCGTGGCCTGCGACTGTTCGACGCATCCCGATTACGCCACGGCCACGCGCATCGAATGCCCGGAGGGGGTGGTGTCGCCCGGCCTGATCGATTCGATGAGTCGCGTCACCTTCGGCCATCTTGCGCCGGTCGTCGACAGCGGCGAGCGCTACGAACACCGCCATCAATGGCGACTGGGCCAGGACGGCCACACCGATATCGAGACGCTGGCGGGCGGCTCGATCGACCAGCGCCGCTGGATCGAATTGCGGGCACTGCTCGCCGGCACGACGTCGGTCAACGGGTCCGGCAATGTCGCCGGCTTCGTCCGCAATCTGGACCTGAGCACAGATGCTGCAGCACTGGGCGCCGCGCGCATTGCGAATTCCCTGTTTCCGTTGGGCGATAGCAGCGGGCTGCGCCTGGTCGGCTCATGCGCCTACGCCGGCTACCCCACGCCCAGCGCCAACACCGACGTTTACGTCGTCGCCGATGGGATCGATCTCTCGGCGCGCAACGAGTTCGTCTGCATGACCGGGCAAGCCAGCGGTGGCAGCGACGTCATCGGCGCCGAACCGGTGCTCGGCGTGGTCGGCGTCAACGCGAACGATGCGGCCGCCTTGAAGACGCGCGGCGCCAGCGTCGTCTGGCATCCGCGCTACAACACGCGTCTCTATGGCGATCCCGGCCCGGCGGTGCTGTTCGACCACATGGACATCCCGCTGCTGCTGGCGAGCAGCTGGACACCGACCGGTTCGATGAACCTGCTGCGCGAACTGGCGTGCGCCGATGACCTCAACCAGACCTATTTCGATGCGCATTTCGACGACCGCGACCTCTGGGCCATGGTGACGGCCCATCCGGCGCAGAACGCCGGATTCGGCAGTTCGATCGGGGCGCTTCAGGTCGGCCAACAGGCCGACATCGCCATCTTCGATGCAACACAGCACGCGCAGTTCCGTGCCGTCATCGAGGCCGAGCCGACCGATGTCGTGCTGGTGCTGAAGGGCGGACTGCCCATGCATGGCGACGCGGCCGTCATGACGGCACTGGGACACGGCAGTTGCGATGACTTGATTGTCTGCGGCAGTGACAAGAAGTCCTGCGTGTTCCGGGAATCCGGCAATACCCAGACGCTCGCGGCATTGATGACGGCCAACGCGTCCAGCTACGGCCTGTTCTTTTGCGGCGCACCGGCCGACGAACCCATCTGCGTCCCGGCGCGTCCGGCATCCGTGACCGGCAGCACGATCTACAGCGGCATGATCTCCGGGGGTGATGGCGATGGCGATGGCATCGCCGATGCCAGTGACAACTGTCCAACGATCTTCAACCCGGTTCGACCGATGGATGGCGGCGCCCAGGCCGATGTCGATGTCGACGGCATTGGCGACGCCTGCGATGCCTGTCCGCTGGTCACGGGCACCAGCGCCTGCATCACCCTGTTCGAGAACGGATTCGAGTGACGGAATGTCCGAGCCGCTGCGGGCCTTGACTACGTTCATCGCATCGTCGCCGTCACGCGCGCTCATCCTCGCCCTGAGCGGCGGCCTCGATTCGCGCACGTTGTTGCACGTCGCCGCATCCCTGCGCGATGCACTCGGGTTCGGATTGCGCGCGATCCATGTCGATCACGGACTGCATCCGGATTCGGCGCGCTGGGCCGACTCTTGCCGGGCGTGGTGCGATGCCTTCGACGTGCCGATCGACATCGTGCGCGTCAAGGTCGAGCGCATCGGCGAACTCGGCCTCGAAGCGGCCGCACGCGCGGCGCGGCATGCGGCCTTCGCGGAAGCGCTTGGCGAGGACGAGGTGCTGCTCGCCGCGCAGCATCGTGACGACCAGGCCGAGACATTCCTGTTGCGGGCACTGCGTTCGCCCGGTTACGACGGGCTCGCCGGCATGCGTCCGTTGCGGCGATTCGCGCGCGGCTGGCTGGCGCGGCCCTGGCTCGACGTGCCGCGCGCGGCCATTCGCGCCGAAGCCGACGCCGCCGGGCTCGAATGGATCGATGACCCGAGCAATGCCGACACCGCGCTCGACCGCAACTTCCTGCGCCACGAGATCATGCCCAAGTTGACGCAGCGCTGGCCGCAGGCGATCGCCGCACTGGCGACGTCGGCGCAACGTGCGGGCGACCTGCTCGCGCTCGCGGAACCGGAAGTGCTGCGTTTGCTGGCGCGCCATCGCGACCTCGATCCTGCCGTGCTCGATGTGCGCGCGCTCGACTTGCCCGAGGGCACGGCCATGGCCGTCGTGAAGGCCTGGCTGCGTGATCTCGGCTTGCCGAATCCGCCCCCATCGGCGCTGCGCGAGATGCAGCGGCAAATGCGCGCGGCCGGCGCCGATCGCGTGCCGGAAGTGCGCTGGCCGGGCGGCGTGATGCATCGCTACCGCGATCGACTGCATGCGCGGGCGCCGATCGACACGGTCCCGATTCGCGAACGGTCCTGGTCCCCCGATCAGCCCATCCGGCTCGACGATGGCCGCGTGTTGCCGGCCTTGCCCGGCCTGTTCGATGCACCGTTGCGGGTGATGCCGCGACAAGGCGGCGAAAAGATCCAACTGCGCGCGAACGCGTCGCGGCGACCGCTGCGCCTGCTGCTTCAGGAATACGGCGTGCCACCGTGGCAGCGCGAATCGTTGCCCTATTTGTGGCAGGACGACACCCTGCTCGCGGTGGGTGATCTGTTCCTCGACGCCGGATTCGCTGCGCGGCTGCGCGAGGCGGATTGCATTTGGCGAATTGAATCCGGGCCGCGCCCGGGCTAATGTGCATCCATGTCGCCCCCCGAAACCCACGAGCCGAGTCGCGTCGCCGAGTTCGAGCAGTCGCTCGACGAGCTTGAACTGCTGGTCGCACGCATGGAAAAGGGCGAGATGTCGCTGGACGAGTCCCTGTCCGCGTTCGAACGCGGCGTCGGCCTGTACCGGCAATGCCGTACCGCACTCGACCAGGCCGAACTGCGCGTGCGCCAGATCATCGACCCGAACGATCTCGATGGCGCACCCCGCTTCGACCCCGATACGCCGTGACCTCACGCCGGCGCTGATCGCGCTGGCTGCTCGCGCCGAGTCCATCCTCGATC
>DATMVT010000337.1:0-19456 GCA_035562895.1 Patescibacteria group bacterium
TGCAGCAACTTGATCAAGATTCGGTCGAGCATGCGAGCATGCTACCCGGCCCGGCGCGGTTGTGGCTGCTCGCCGCATCCGCTATAAAGCGGCCCCCGTTTGTGGTGTCGGCTTTTCCGGCATCCCGGTTGCAAGCAACAGGTTGGAGGTTGTCCGATCATGGCAAAGCCCGCAAAGAAGCCCGTCGCCAAGGCGAAAGTCGCCAAGCCTGCCGCGAAAGCGAAAGCCGCCAAGCCCGCTGCCAAGCCGGCGAAGAAGCCCGTCGCCAGGAAGCCTGTTGCCAAGCCGGTTGCCAAGAAGGCGGTCAAGTCGGCCGTCAAGAAGCCCGTTGCCAAACCCGCGGCCAAGCCAGGTCTGGTGAGCAAGCTGAAGCAGGCGCTGCTCGGAAAGGGCAAGCCGGCCACCAAGCCGGTGAAAGCTGCCAAGCCCGCCAAGCCGGTGAAGGCCGCGAAGCCGGCAAAACCGGCCACGAAGAAGCCCGCAGCCAAGCCGATTGCCAAGAAAGTGGTTGCCAAGCCGTCAGCGAAACCTGTTGCCAAGCCGGCAGCGAAGCCGGCCGTCAAGCCGATCGCGAAGCCAATGGTCAAGCCGATCGCCAAGCCGGCGGTCAAGAGTGCCACGCCGGCCCCGGTCTCGAAACCGGTGGCAACGAAACCGGTGGCAGTGAAACCTGCCCCTCAGACACTGAAGCCCGCACCGACGCCCGCACCCTCGCCCAAACCGGCGGCGAATGTGCGAAAAGCGACGGCTGTCGCCGCCAAAGTCGACAAGAACCCGAAGAAGCAGCAGGACCCGATGCAATCAGCTCGTCCGTTCGAAAAGAAGAAGAAGCCCGTCCGCGTCGACCTTCCTGCCGGCTACAAGCCGAGCGCGAAGGAGTCGTACATGAACGACCTGCAGGTCGAGTATTTCCGACAGAAGCTCGGCAACTGGCGCGCCGAGCTGGTCGAGGAGTCGAAGCAGACGATCGACAATCTGCGCGATGAAGTGCGCGATGTCGGTGACGAAGCCGAACGCGCAACGCGCGAAACCGAGAACTCGCTGGAGTTGAGAACGCGTGATCGCTACCGCAAGCTGATTTCGAAGATCGACGACGCGTTGCGCCGCATCGACGAGGGCGAGTACGGTTTCTGCATCGACAGCGGCGACGACATCGGTCTTGATCGCCTGGAAGCGCGCCCGACCGCTGAGCGGACCGTCGATGCCCAGGAGCGCTGGGAACACCGTCAGCGTCAGATCGGCGAATAGGCCGTTACGGCATTGAACCGGAAAAGCCCCGCTTCGGCGGGGTTTTTCATGCCTGCGCGGCCGTCTGCTTGATCTTCGCGACCAGGGCCGCGAGGCCGTTGGCGCGCGTCGCCGAGAGATGCTTGCCCAGTCCGATCGCTTCGATGAAAAGCGGTTCGACGGTCAGGATGTCGGCAGCGCCGCGGCCGGAATAGACGCGCAGCGTGAGGGCGATCAAGCCCGAGACGATCGATGAATCGCTGATCGCATGGAAAACCAGCTTGTCCGCCGTGCCCTCGGCAACCACCCAGACCATGGACTGGCAGCCGTGCAGGCGATTCGCCTCGGTGCGCCATGCTTCCGGAAAGGGTGGCAGTTTGCGCCCGAGATCGATCAGGTATTGATAGCGCTCGCTCCAGTCGCCGAAGAACGAGAACTCCTCGACGATTTCCTGCTGGATCGGATCAGACAGCACGACGTCGTTCATTTCGAAGCCACCTTCCAGCGCGGACCTTGTGGCGTGTCCTCGATCTCGATGCCTTGGTCGACCAGTTCCTTGCGGATCGCATCCGCTCTCGCGAAGTCTCGCATCTGCTTGGCGGCCTGACGTTCCTGGACGCGGGCGTCGATTGCGGCTGCATCGCGTCCGCCGTGTCCGGTGCCACGCGCAAACCACGAAGCCGGTTCCTGCTGCAGCAGGCCGAGGGCAAGGCCGCCGCCGAGAAGGTCGGCTTTCAGGCGTGCGCGATTTCCCTCGCTGTCGGCCTTGCGCGCCTCGGCGGCGATCGCCGACAGCGCGGCCAATGCTTGCGGCGTATTGAGGTCGTCGAGCAGCGCCGATTCGACCGCGTCCGGAATCGCGCCGGCCGTCGCATCGACGTCGGCGAGATCGCGCAGCGTGCCGTACAGCCGGTCGAGCGTGCGCACGCATTGCTCGATGAGTCCGTCGGTCCAGTCGAGCGGCTGGCGGTAATGCGCCGACATCAGTGCCAGTCGCAGCGCCTCGGCGGGATACGACGCCAACACCTCGTCGATGCGGAAGACGTTGCCGAGCGACTTCGACATCTTGCGCCCGTCCATGTTCAGCATGCCGTTGTGCAGCCAGAAACGTGCGAACGGCTGGCCGCCATGGGCGCACACCGATTGCGCGATCTCGTTTTCGTGATGCGGGAATTGCAGGTCGATGCCACCGCAATGAATGTCGATGGTCTCGCCGAAGGCCGCCTCGCACATCGCCGAGCATTCGATGTGCCAGCCCGGGCGGCCGCGACCCCAGGGCGAGTCCCAGCCCGGCAGTTCCGGCGTCGACGGCTTCCACAGCACGAAGTCACCGGCGTTGCGCTTGTAAGGCGCGACTTCGACGCGCGCACCCGCCAGCATCTCGTCGGTCGATCGGCGCGACAGTTGGCCGTACGCCGGGTAGGTATCGACCGCGAACAGCACATGGCCATCGGCGGCATAGGCGTGACCGCTCTGGATCAGGCGTTCGCACATCGCGATGATTTGCGGGATATGCGCGGTCGCATGCGGTTCGAGGTCGGGCAGGTCGACGCCGAGTGCCCCCATGTGCGCGCGATAGGCATCGGCGAACTTGTCGGTGATGGCCGAAATCGGGACTTGCTGGTCGATCGCCGCCTGATTGATCTTGTCGTCGACGTCGGTGATGTTGCGGGCGTAGACCAATTGCGGGTAATGGCGCCGCAGCAGCCGCGCAAGGATGCCGAACACGACCGGACCGCGCGCATTGCCGATGTGCACGTAGTTGTAGACGGTCGGACCGCAGACATACATGCTGACGCGCTCGGCGTGCAGGGGTTCGAATCGTTCGAGCGTTCGGGTCAGGGAATTGAACAGGTTCAGAGACATTGCAATCAACCGTGGCAGACCCCGGATTCTAGCCGGCAACCGGGCGTCTATTGGCAGCCATTCAGTGTGCGCGTGCTGTAATTTTCCCCGTTCAAACCGCCGGGTACCGAAGATGAAGCGATTTCTTCCGATGATCCTGCTCGTTGCCACATCGATGGCGCATGCGCAGGCGCAGAACAGCGGGCCGAGCGGACCGATGATCGAGAACGTCAGTTACGGGTACGCGGACGTGCTCCGCGTCGATCCGATCTACGAAACCGTGACGACCAGCGAACCCCGCGAAGAGTGCTACGAGCAAAAGGGCGAGTATCGCGAACGCTCCGGTGGCGACCCGACCGGCGGCACCGTGCTCGGCGCCATCATCGGCGGCGCGCTCGGCAATCAGGTCGGCAAGGGCGACGGCCGCAGGGCGGCGACGGTTGCCGGCGCCGTGATCGGCGGTGCCATCGGCCACGACGTCGACAAGAACAATGGTTCGGCCGGCGGTCGCTACGAACGCGGGGGCACTACCTGCCGAGTGGTCGAAGTCCAGCGTGAAGAGCGTCGTGTCGTCGGCTACGACGTCGAATACCGCTATCGCGGTGAAGTCTTCATGTCCCGCCTCGATTACGACCCGGGCGAGCGCATGCGCGTGCGTGTCGCGATCGCGCCGGCCGACTGAGGCATTCGGAATCGTCAAAGTTCGGGGCCGCCGCGTGCGGCCCTTTGCTTTTTGGCCCGAACGCATGTTTCAATGATGCCATGCATCAATTCAACGCCAACGTCACGTTCAACAGCTCGGCCTACCAAGCCTCGGGCATGACGTCGCGCGCGCGCCGTCGATCCGACTGATCCGGCCGGCATTCCGTTTGTTTCAACGAAGCCCGGCCCAGTGCCGGGCTTTGTCGTTTTCGTCCAGGAGAATCCATGATCCGCCACTTCTTGAACACCCAGGACCTGAGCCGCGTCGAGCTCGATGCGCTTCTTGACGAGGCCGCGCGCCTCAAGCAGTCGCCGCTCGGCAAGGCGCTCGAGGGGCGCACGATTGCGCTGCTGTTTTTCAATCCCTCGATGCGCACGCGCACCTCGTTCGAGATCGGGGCTTGGCAGTTGGGCGCGCACGCGGTCGTCCTGGCACCGGGCAAGGACGCCTGGGGCATCGAGTTCGAACCGAGCGCGATCATGGACGGCGATGCCGAGGAACATGTCGCCGAAGTCGCGCAGGTGCTCTCGCGCTACTGCGACTTGATCGGCGTGCGCGCTTTCCCGAAATTTCGCGATTGGGCTTACGACCGCGAGGACAAGGTGCTCCAGGCGTTCGCGCAGCATTCGCGCGTGCCGGTGATCAATCTGGAGACGATCACGCATCCCTGCCAGGAACTCGCACACGCACTCACCTTGCGCGAGAAGTTCGGCAAGGACCTGCGCGGCAAGAAATACCTGCTGACCTGGACCTGGCACCCGAAGCCGCTGAATACCGCCGTCGCGAATTCGGCACTCACGATCGCGACGCGTCTCGGCATGGACGTGACCTTGCTGTGCCCGAACCCCGACTACATCCTCGACCCGCGCTACCTCGACTTCGCCAGGCAGAATGCCGGAGAGGCCGGGGGTTCGTTCCGGATCACCCACGACATCGAGGACGGCTATCGCGGCGCCGATGTCGTCTACGCCAAGAGCTGGGGCGCGCTGCCGTATTTCGGCGCCTGGGAAGGCGAAGCGCCGATGCGCGCGATGCTGAAGCACTTCATCGTCGATGAAGAGAAAATGGCGTTGACGAACAACGGCCTGTTCTCGCATTGCCTGCCATTGCGGCGCAACATCAAGGCCACCGACGGCGTGATGGACGCGCCGTATTGCGTCGCCGTCGACGAGGCCGAGAACCGCCTGCACGTGCAGAAGGCAGTGATGAAACAACTCATTCAGTGGCATTCGAATCAGCAAATGACGGGAGCAAACGCATGACCCAGGACGTCGTACTCGCATTTTCCGGCGGACTCGATACCAGCTTCTGCATTCCCTACCTGCAGGAACGCGACTACGCGGTACACACCGTGTTCGCGGATACCGGCGGCGTCGATGCCGAGGAGCGCGCCTACATCGAGCAGCGCGCGGCGGAACTCGGTGCCGCGTCGCACCGTACCGTCGACATCGCGCAGCCGATCTGGGACTCGTTCGTCGTGCCGTTGATCCGGGGCGGACAGTGGTACCAGGGCCAGTATCCGCTGCTGGTCTCTGACCGCTATCTGATCGTCGAGCATTCGCTGAAACGCTGCGAAGAACTTGGTACCCGTGCGTTCGCGCATGGCTGTACCGGCATGGGCAATGACCAGGTGCGTTTCGACCTGACCGTGAAGGCGCTTGGCGATTTCGAGATCCTGGCGCCGATCCGCGAGATCCAGCGCGAAGTCGGCGAGGTGCGCAAGTACGAACGCGAGTACCTGGAGGCGCGCGGTTTCGGCGTGCGCGACAAGGTCAAGGCCTACACCATCAATGAAAACGTGCTCGGCGTGACCATGTCCGGCGGCGAGATCGATCGCTGGGAAGAACCCGGCCCCGGCGCGCGCGGCTGGTGCAAGACGCGCACACATTGGCCGGCGCAGGCGCTGCGACGCACGATCCGATTCGAGCAGGGCGTCGCGACCGCCATAGACGGCGTCGCGATGAACGGGCCGGCGATCCTCGCGCAACTGAACCGCGAGTTTGCCGAATACGGGGTCGGTCGCGGCATGTACACCGGCGACACCACGATCGGACTCAAAGGTCGCATCCTGTTCGAAGCACCGGCGCTGACCGTATTGGCGGCGGCGCACAATGCCCTGGAGGAAGCCGTTCTGACCAAGGCGCAGAACCGCTTCAAGCCGCTGATCGCGCAGAAGTGGGTCGAGCTCGCCTACGAAGGCTTCTTCCATGATCCACTGAAGCGCGACTGCGAAGCCTTCATCGCGTCGAGCCAGACCCGCGTGACCGGCGAAGTGACCGTCGAAACCGAGGGCGCCAAGGTCGACGCGATCAGGGTCGTGTCCGACTATCTGCTGACCAGTCGCGGTGCGACCTACGCGCAGTCGGCGGACTGGGGCGTGGCCGAGGCCGAAGGCTTCATCCAGTTGTACGGCATGTCGTCGAGTCTGTGGGCGGAAAAGGGCAGGGCGAAGGGTGCGTGACGCGATCCTGACCCGGCTCGAACGCTTGGTCGCGTTCGACACGCGCAATCCGCCGCGCCAGATCGATGAAGCCGGAATCTTCGCCTACTGCGCGTCGCAGTTGTCGGGCTTCGACGTGCGCATCCGTGACCATGGCGCCGGCTCCGTCAGCCTGTTCGCGACGCGCGGAGCGCCGCGGGTGCTGGTCAACGTGCATCTCGATACCGTGCCCTCCAGTCCTGCGTGGACCGCAGACCCGCATGCCTTGCGCGTATCCCATGATCGCGCCATCGGACTCGGTGCCTGCGACATCAAGGGCGCTGCAGCGGCCTTGCTCGCAGTCGTGCAGCAGGTGCCGGGCGACATCGCGCTGCTGTTCACCAGCGACGAGGAAGCCAACGACGCGCGTGGCGTCGCGGCGTTTCTTGCCGAGCGACACGCGTTCGACGCCGTGCTGGTGGCGGAACCGACGAATTGCGAAGCGGTGCTGGCGCATCGCGGCATCAGTTCGGTACTGGTGAACTTCAGCGGTCATGCCGGCCACGCCAGTGGCGCGAACGCGATGCTCGATTCGGCCCTGCATCAAGCCGTGCGCTTTGCGAATGCCGTGCTCGATCGCGTCGAGGCCGACAAGGTGCTGCGCTTTGGCGGACTGACCGGCCTGCGCCTGAACATCGGCCGCATCGAGGGCGGCATCAAGGCGAACATGATCGCACCGACGACCGAGCTGCGCTTCGGCTTTCGGCCGCTGCCGTCGCAGGACATCGATCGCCTGCATGCGGATTTTCGCGCGATGTTGCCCATCGCCGAGCGCGCCACGTATCTCGAGACGTTCCGCGGACCATCGTTGCCGAGCGGCGATGTCGCGACTGCGGAAGAGCGCCGACTGTCGGCACGCGACGTCGCCGATGCCGCGGACTTGCCGATCGGCAATGCCGTGGACTTCTGGACCGAGGCCTCGCTGTTCTCGCAGGCGGGCTACAACGCGCTGGTGTTCGGCCCCGGTGACATCGCCCAGGCGCACACGGCGGACGAATGGGTCGCGATCGATCAACTTGAACGCGCTGCACGGCATTATTCGAAGGTGATTCAACATGGACTCGGCTAAAGACGTGCGTCCCGTCATCCTGCGCCTGCTGTCGGGCATCGGCAGCGCGAAGGAGATCAACCAGTACCTCAAGCGCTTCTCGCAGCTCGACGCGGCGCGATTCGCGATCGTCAAGGTCGGAGGCGCGATCCTGCGCGACGAGATCGAGGATCTCGCCTCGGCGCTCGCGTTCCTGCAGCAGGTCGGGCTGACGCCGATCGTCGTGCATGGCGCCGGTCCGCAATTGAATGACGAACTGGCATCCGCAGGCATCAGCACGCCGATCGTCGATGGGCTGCGCGTGACCTCGCCGGAAGCACTGGCGGTCGTGCGTCGCGTGTTCCATGCCGAGAACCTGAAGCTGGTCGAAGCCCTGCATGCGGTGGGCGCGCGGGCGAGCGCGGTCGTCGGCGGCGTGTTCGAGGCGGATCTGCTGAACAAGCGCAAGTTCGGTCTGGTCGGCAAGGTCACGAACATCGACCTGACGCCGATCCAGGCCAGCTTGCGCGCCGGTTCGATTCCGATCATCGCTTCGCTGGGCGAAACCCCCGGCGGACAGATCCTCAACATCAATGCCGACATGGCGGCGAACGAACTGGTCGTGCGCCTCAAGCCGTACAAGATCGTGTTCCTGACGGGCACTGGCGGCCTGCTCGATGGCGACGGCGAACTGATCGATTCAATCAACCTGAGCACCGATCTGGAATCGCTGCGTGCCGCGCCGTGGCTGCATTCCGGCATGCGCCTGAAGATCGAGCAGATCGCCGACCTGCTCGATCGCTTGCCACTCTCGAGTTCGGTGTCGATCACGCGTCCGGCCGAGCTGGCCAAGGAATTGTTCACGCATCGCGGGTCCGGCACGCTCGTGCGCAGGGGCGAGAAGATCAAGGTGCACACGAAGTGGTCGACGCTCGACAAGAAGAAGCTGCAGGCCCTGATCGAGTCCGGCTTCCGCCGCAAGCTCACGCCGGACTGGTTCGAGAAGACGCGGCTGCTGCGCTGTTACGTGTCCGAGAACTATCGCGCCGCGCTGGTGATCACGCTGGACGAGGGCATGCCGCATCTCGACAAGTTCGCGGTCGCCGACGACGCGCAGGGCGAAGGCCTGGGCAAGGCGGCGTGGCAGGTGATGCGCGCCGAGACGCCGAAGCTGTTCTGGCGCTCGCGCCCTGACAACAGCGTCAACGAGTTCTACGCCGATGAATGCGAAGGTTGCCTCAAGGGCGAGAAATGGACGGTGTTCTGGTACGGCCTCGAATCCTTCGATGAAATCGAACGCGCCGTCACGCATTGCCGCGCGCGTCCGGCGACGCTCAAAGGATGAGCATGCTCGGCGTGATCGATCCCTCCTGGTGGGTTCAGCCGGTGTCGCTGTCGAACCCGCACGTGTCGCTGTCGCCGTTGCGCATCGAGCACGCGGAAGCGCTCGGGCGCGCAGCGTCCGACGGCGCGATGTGGCGGTTGTTCTACACCTCGGTGCCATCGCCGGAGACGGCGCCCGACTACGTCACGCAAGCAATTCAACAGCAGACCAGCGGCTGGGCCGTGCCGTTCGTGGTGCGTGACGCGAGGGGTGACATCGTCGGCACCACGCGCTACTGCAACATCGATGCAACGAACAAGCGCCTGGAGATCGGTTGGACCTGGTACGCGCAGCGGGTGCAGCGCAGTGCCTTGAACACGGCCGCCAAGCAACTGTTGCTGACGCACGCGTTCGAGACACTGGGCGCCGGCGTGGTCGAGCTGCGCACCAGTTTCATGAACCATCGTTCGCGTTCGGCGATCGCGCGGCTGGGTGCGAAACAGGATGGCGTCCTGCGCAACCACATGAAGCTGCCGGGTGGTGGCTATCGCGATACCGTGGTGTTCTCGATCATCGAGTCGGAATGGCCGGCGGTGAAGCGCAATCTGCAATTCCTGCTGGAAACGGGTGGACAACGATGACGATGAAGCGGATTGGCCTGGTCGGAGCACGCGGTCATGTCGGGCAGGAGTTGCTGAAGCTGGTTGCGGATCATGGTGGCCTCGAGCTCGACTTCGTGATGTCACGCGAGTGGGCCGGGCAGGAAGTCGCGATCGGCGAGCACAAGCCGTTCGGTCGATTGCGTTACGAGCATCTGGGCCCCGAGGCGATTGCGAAGCGGCCGGTCGATGCCATCGTGCTGGCACTTCCGAACGGCCGTGCCGGCGAATATGTGGCCGCGATCGATGCGGAGATGCGCGACCTGTTGTTGATAGATCTGAGTGCCGATTACCGCTTCGATGACCGCTGGTATTACGGACTTCCGGAACTGACGCGCGCCGGTGCCGCAGGCCAGCGCCGCGTCGCCAATCCCGGTTGCTACGCGACGGCGATGCAACTGGCGCTGGCGCCGATCGCCGACCTGCTCGACGGCCCTGCCCAGTGTTTCGGCGTGTCCGGGTACAGCGGCGCCGGGACCACGCCCAGCGACAAGAACGATCCGTTCAAGCTCAAGGACAACCTGATCCCCTACAGCCTGGTCGGGCATCTGCACGAGCGCGAGGTGACCCGTCATCTGGCGCATCCGGTCGAGTTCATGCCGCACGTGGCCGCACATTTCCGCGGCATCACGATGACGGTGAACGCGCACCTGAACCAGAGATGCGATGTCGAGACAGTGCTTGAACGATTCCGCGACCGTTACGACGTCGAGCCGCTGATCGGCATGCGCGACGAGGCGCCGTGGGTGTCGAACATCGCGAACCGGCATGGCGTGTTGATCGGCGGCATCACCGTGACCGCAGACGGTCGTCGCGTCGTCATCGTCAGCGTGCTCGACAATCTGCTGAAGGGTGCGGCAACGCAGGCGATGCAGAACCTCAATCTTGCGCTCGGTTTCGACGAGCTGCAGGGAGTGATGTCGTGAGCGCCCCGATCTGGAACAAGTCGGGAGTCGAGATCGATGCCGACCTGATGCGATTCATGGCGGGGGAGGACGTGCGGCTGGACCGTGAGCTGTTCGTGCACGACATCGCTGCCAGCGCTGCGCATGCGCGTGGCCTCGCCCGCATCGGCTTGCTCGACGCCGAGGAGTGCACGCGGCTCGAATCCGAGTTGGCGGCACTTGCCGGCGCTTTCGCATCCGGAGACTTCTTGCTTGATGAGCGCTTCGAGGACGGGCACAGCGCGATCGAAGCCTGGCTCACCGACAAGCTCGGTGACCTGGGCCGCAAGATCCACACGGGGCGCAGTCGCAACGATCAGGTGCTGGTCGCTCTGCGACTGTGGCTGAAGGCGCAGTTGCGCGCGCTGCAGGCGCGCTGTGTCGCGATCTCGCGGCTTGCGCTGGCACGCGTGCAGCGAGAAGGTGATCTGCCGATGCCGGGTTATACCCACTTGCAGCGCGCGATGGTGTCGTCGACCGGTCTGTGGTGGGCGGCCATGGCCGAGTCCTTCATCGACAATGCCGAGCTCGCGGTACGGACGCTGGCGTGGATCGATGCCAACCCGCTCGGAACGGCCTCCGGTTACGGTGTGAACCTGCCACTCGATCGCGAAGGCGTGACGGTCGATCTCGGTTTTGCGCGCACCCTGATGAACCCGATCGCGGCGCAAATGTCTCGCGGCAAGTACGAATGGCAGGCGCTGGCAGCGCTGGCGCAGGCCCTGAACGACGTGCGCCGCTTCGCCTGGGATCTGAGCCTGTTCACCAGTGCCGAATTCGATTTCGTCGCGTTGCCCAACGCCTTCACCACCGGTTCGTCGCTGATGCCGAACAAGCGCAATCCGGATGTGGTCGAGTTGCTGCGTGCCAGCCCGTCGGTCGTGCATGGCGCGATGCTGGAACTGCAGTCCTTGTCGTCGTTGCCGCTCGGCTATCACCGCGACATGCAGGCGGGGAAGGGGCCGGTCTTGCGTGCGTTCGCGCACGGGCTCGATGCGCTGGCCGTTGCCACGCGCTTGTTCGATGCCGTGGCATGGAAGGCGGGCCCGATGCGCGCCGCGATCGATGCCGGCATGTACGCGACCGATCGCGCGATCGAACTCGCGGCGGCCGGCGTGCCGTTTCGCGAGGCTTATCGTCAAGCTGCGGACATCGGCAGCGATGGCGAGCCGCGCACGCCGGAGCGCAGCCTCGCGGCGCGGACATCGCCGGGCGCGGCTGGCGACCTGGGGATGACGCAGTTGCAGGTCCGCCTCAAGGCCTTGCAGGGGTCAATATGAGCACTGCTCGTCGGTTGTTATCGTTTCGCATTCGGTAACATGGCGGCCTGGTGAGCGCACAAGTCATGCCCCGAATTTCAGTTGTAATTCCATCCAGACTGCAAGGTCCGCAACTGGATGACCCCGACGGGTCGTGGTTCGTGCAACGTTCGATCGCCTGTGTCCGCGGCCAGTCGATCTTCCGCAAGCCGGGCTTCGTGCCCGAAATCATCATTGGCGTCGATCCCGGCATGGCCTTGCTCGCGCGACAGCGCCTCGACCCGGCGATCCTGGTCGCCGAAGGTGCGAAGCGATTGCAGTCTTCGGCGCTGAACGCGGCCTTGGCCAGGGTATCGGGCGACTATGTCGCCTTCATCGAAGACGACGACCTGTGGGAGCCGACCTATCTGGAGCGGGCCATCGCACAGTTCGGACAATTCCGGTTTGCGTCGTCGACGCATCTGGAACGAACGGTCGACGGTACCGTCGTCCGGATTCTCGACTATCCGACACCTTCGTCGTGGGTGATGCCGCGCGCAACGCTGGACCGCGTCGGCGGCTTCGACGAGTCGTATTGCTGGCATCTGGACAGCGAATGGATCGGACGCCTGAACGAACAGCGTATCCCGCGCGTGCATTTCGTTGAGGCGACTGCGCCGATCGAGGCCAACGCGATCAGCAGCACTCGCCCCAATCTCTGGAACATCCTGCTGTGCGCGGCCGAGTTCTGCTCGTTCATGCGGCACGAGTCGCCGTGGCCACTGGTCATGCGCACCGTTCACCCGGGTTCGGGCATGGCCCAGATCGCCGCCAGCGAAGCCAAGACCGAGCAGAGCAAGGCCGAATACGGCCGCATGATTCAGCGCTTCAACAACATTCCCTGGTAACGCAGGCCTCGGAAACAACAACGCCACCCGAAGGTGGCGTCGTCGTCTGGATTGGTCGGGGTGACAGGATTCGAACTTGCGACTTCTACCTCCCGAAGGTAGCGCTCTACCAGGCTGAGCTACACCCCGAAACTTGAGGGCGCGAATCTTAGCGAGGCAATGCGGATGTGGCAACACCCGGGAGGAGATCACGTTCATTCTGCTAGCCTTCGCGGTCTTCGGAACTGCCCGCATGACGCCCATGAGCCTGACCAAACCCCGCACCATGCCTGGTGTGCTCGAGCTGCTTCCGCTTGAGCAGATCGCGTTCCAGGGAACGCTCGACATCATCCGCCGCAACTTCGAACGATTCGGATTCCTGCCGGTCGAGACCCCGGCGATCGAGTTGTCCGACGTGTTGCTGACCAAGACCGGTGGCGAGACCGAGCGTCAGGTCTACTTCGTGCAGTCGACCGGAAGCTTGAAGCAGGGCGACGAGCCCGAGCTCGCGTTGCGCTTCGACCTCACCGTCCCGCTTGCCCGCTATGTCGCGGAACACGAGCATCAGTTGCAGTTCCCGTTCCGGCGCTATCAGATGCAGCGCGTGTATCGCGGCGAGTCGGCGCAGCGCGGTCGATTCCGCGAGTTCTATCAATGCGACATCGACGTGATCGGCAAGGACGCGCTCTCGGTGCGTTTCGATGCCGAGCTGCCGGCAGTCATTCACGGCATTTTTTCCGAACTCGCGATCGGCCCGTTCACCATCCAGTTGAACAATCGCAAGTTGATGCGCGGATTCTTCGAGCGTGTCGGCGTGATCGATCCCGAGCAACAGGGGCTTGTGCTGCGCGAAGTCGACAAGATCGACAAGCGTGGCGAGCAATACGTGCGCGACACGCTGACGGGCGACCCCTTCAAGCTTTCGTCCGATGCAGTGGCCCGGATTCTCGCCTTCATTTCGCAGCGATCGAGCAGCCACGATGACGCCATCGCCAAGCTCGATGCGCTCGGCGGCGGCAACGCCATGCTCGAAGCCGGCGTCACTGAACTCAGGGAGGTGCTAGGTTTCGTGCGCGCGCTCGGCGTGCCGGAAGCGAACTACGCCATCAACTTCTCGATCGCGCGCGGTCTCGACTACTACACCGGCACGGTCTACGAAACCACGTTGAACGACCACCCGCAGATCGGGTCGATCTGCTCGGGTGGGCGCTACGAGAACCTCGCTTCGCACTACACCAAGTCGAAGCTGCCCGGTGTCGGCATTTCGATCGGACTGACGCGATTGTTCTGGCAGTTGCGCGAAGCCGGCCTGATCGGCACGGCGCAGAGCAGCGTGCAGGCCATGGTCGCGCTCATGAACGAATCCGACCTGCCCCGATACATCGAGCTGGCGAACCAGTTGCGTGCCGCCGGCATCAATACCGAGGTGCAGCTGGAACCGAAGAAGCTCGGCAAGCAGTTCCAATATGCGTCCAAGGCCGGCATCCGTTTCGTGCTGGTGCTGGGCGAGGACGAGATGGCCAAGGGCACGGTGTCGGTCAAGGACATGCCGCGTGAGCTGCAGTACGAAGTGCCGCGGGCCGAACTTGCGAAGACCTTGCGCGTCGAGATCGAGCAGTGGGCAGCGATGCCGAAGGGACTGGCGTCGTGAGCGCGACGATCCGGCTCGATGGTCATTCGCTGACCCGCGCCGATGTCGCGGCGCTGGCGCAAGGCGCCTCGGTGTCGCTGGCGCCGGAGGCCCTTCAGCGTGTGGCGCGTGCGGCCGATTTTCTCGCCGAGAAGGTGACGGCCGAGGAACCGATCTATGGCGTGAACACCGGTTTCGGCAGCAATGCCGACAAGCTGCTCGGTGCGCGTCGGGCGCGAGACGACTTGCCCGGCGGCAACCCGGAGCCGAGTGATCGCAGCTTGATGGAAGAGTTGCAGCACAACCTCATCATCACGCACGCGGTCTGTGTCGGCGAGCCGTTTCCGGAGGCGGTGGTGCGCGCGATGCTGGGCATCCGCATCAATACCTTGCTGCGCGGCCATTCCGGCATTCGCGTGTCGACGCTGGAATCGCTGGCGGCGATGTTGAACTTCGGCGTGATCCCGGTGATTCCGGCCAAGGGTTCGGTGGGCGCATCGGGCGACCTTGCGCCGCTGTCGCATCTGGCCATCGTGCTGCTCGGTGGCGGCGAAGCGTTCTTCCGGGGCGCCCGCATGCCGGGGGCGGACGCATTGCAAGCGGCCGGAATTGCACCGGTGCGCCTGTCGTTCAAGGAAGGCCTCGCCCTGAACAACGGCACCACGCAGATGCTGGCGCTCGGCGCGATGGCGCTGAATCGCATCGAGCAGTTGATCCGCAGTGCCGATCTGGCTGCCGCGATGACCCTGGAAGCCTTCGCCGGCCGTTCCGGTGCGTTTCGCCCGGAAGTCCACGAGCTTCGTCCGCATCCCGGGCAAGTCGAGACTGCCGCATCGATGCGGACACTGGTGAAGGACTCGACCCTGGTCGACATTCCGTATCACCTGGTGCCGCGCTTCAAGACCTGGCTGGCCGATGCGTGGCGCGCGCCGGAGGATCAGGCGCAGCGCTTCGACATCAGTTGGGATTGGGTGCCCCCGAGTCAGCGCCATGGCCGCGAAAAATTCTACACGCGCTTCCTGCCGTTCAAGGGCGGCAAGAAGCATCAGCCGCAGGACGCCTACTGCCTGCGTTGCATTCCGCAGGTGCATGGCGCGGTGCGCGATGCATGGGCACAAGCGGCACGGGTGATCGACATCGAACTGAATTCGGTCACCGACAATCCGCTGGTCTTCCCGGACCAGCCGGGTGCGCGCGAAATCGAGGACCAGGTGATTTCCGCCGGCCACTTCCATGGCATGCCGCTGGCCCTGGCGATGAGTTATCTCAAGGCGGCGATTCCGGTGTTGGCAAGCATTTCCGAGCGCCGCGCCAACAAGCTCGTGGATCCGGCCAACAATGACGGACTTCCCGCGTTCCTGATCGGCAACGAAGACGCGACCGACTCCGGTTTCATGATCGTGCAGTACACCGCGGCTGCGCTGGTCAACGATCTGGCGACGCGTGCACACCCGGCTTCGGTCTATTCGATCCCGACCAGCGCGAATGCGGAAGATCACGTCTCGATGGGCGCGAACGAAGCGCGCCATGTGCTCGACATGTGCGACGACCTCGAACGCGTGATCGCGCTCGAGTTCTACACGTCGGCGCAGGCGCTGGAATACCGGCAGGACATGCTCAATGCGGCGCGTCGCCTGGCGTCGCGCGGTGACCTCGCGTTGTTGCGCGGCAAGATCAGCAATGCACCGCGCGACGACGCGTCCGACGCTGCTGCGTTTGCGGAGGAATCGGAGGCGCTGATGCATGCGCTGGCAACGGCGGACTCCTTCCATCCGTCGCCGCGCGTCGCCCGCGCCTTCGACCTGATTCGGTCGCGCATCCCGTTCATGCACCGCGACCGCGCGATGGACGGAGACATCAAGACGATGTGCGAATTGGTTCGGGAGCTTGCGGCCGACGATTGATCGCCGGAAACGGAAAGGCCGCCTTGCGGCGGCCTTTGATCTCGTGACTCCCGTCACTTATCGCCCGCAGGCGGATCGAACGGGTTGTCGATCGGAATGCATTCGGCACACGGTAGAGGAAGAAGTTCCTCGTAGGCGCCGGTACATTTGACGTCGCTGGCAATCGTCGATGTCGCGCCACTGGGTTTGCTGACGGTGAGCGAAATGGACCCAAGTCCCGCATTCGAACAGACGAAACTGGTCACGCGCTTGGAGGCGACGGTCGTTTCATCGGACAGGATGACGCTTTCGTCGCTTTCCCACAGATAGACCAGACCCGCACCGCTGGGCGCGGCCTCGCAGGTCACCGAGTGGTCGTCGTCCTCGCGGCAGACGAATTGGGCGTGCGGTGCCGTGTCCGTCGCTTCGCAGACACGGGTCCATCCCATGTCTTCCTCCGCTGGATCGGGTTGCCGCGTGCAGAGATCCCGCGCGCGCACTCCGAACACGTACGGGGAGAAATAATTGAGTGTCGCGGTGCCTTCACCGCATTCAGCGGTCGCCGTCGGCGGTGGCGGATCGCAGATCTCCGGGTCGCCGCGGCCGGCGAGAAGTTCGAGCGGCAGGCCAATCAAGATCAGGGCAAAGATCAGGCGCATGGATGGTCCAAGTGAAGGTGTCGAGGGCAAGGGCATTGACCCGGCAATTTATCACGATATGTGACATTTCTCCGGAGGGTCATTTCGATTACTCGGAAAAGGGTCGGGGGATCGATCAATCGACCGACGTTCCGGGGGGGCGAGACGCGCGAGCGACGACAATCGCCTTTCGCGCTTCCGATGCGCTGTCTTTCAGCGAGGGTGGCGCGCTCGTCAGAAATGCATCGAGCTCGTCATCGGCGAGGAGGTCCGCTGCCTCGCCGACGGCGCCGCTTTCCGCCAAGTGCTTCGCCAGCCTGAGCGTGCACAGGACCGTGAAGGTGGATCTGGGGCCCTCACTGCCTTGGATATCGCGCAATGCCCGACGAAGTTCCGCGGTGGTCGTGGCAGGTTCGGGGCGCTGTTCGTCAAGTGCGACCGCGAGATTGAATTGCGCGCGTACGGTGTTGGGGTGGTGCCGACCCAGGATGCGTTCAAGGGCGTCACGACTCCGGCGCAGCGACGATGCGGCGGCAGCGTAGTCGTCCTGCGCGATCAGGACGTTTCCCAGGGTCATGTGCGCCCTCGCCGCGATGGCCGACAGCGATCCATAGGTCTGCTCGGCCAACGTGGCCGAGCGTTTGGCCATGGCAAGCGCCTCGTCTGCCCGGTCGATCTTGCGAAGCTCGTTGGCCATCAGCAGTTCGACCAGCAACACGTAGGGATGGTCGTCCGCCAGTTCGGTGCGCTGCCATGCGTAAATGGACTCGAGCAGCGCGACGGCCTCGTGAGGACGATCCTGTCGCGCCAGATTCTCCGCCAGATTCCGGCGGGCACGATTGGCTGAACGATCGCCTGGCGGGAGCTTCGAGGTCAGTTCGACGGCCTCGCGCAACATCTGCTCCGCACGCTTGGCATCACCGCCGGCGGCAAGGTTGCGGCCATTGAGCAGCAGCCATTCGATGCGTTGCGCGTCATTGGCGGGCGTGAACGTTGCCAGCAGTTGCTGTGCTTCCTCGATCTTGCCATTGCTCGACAAGGCCGATGCCTGCGCCAGATCGAGTCGGTCGCGCAATTCGGGACCGAGCTCGGTCGCGACCGCCGAAGCCCGCGCCTGCTGCGTCAGCAGGAGCGCCCGTTCCGAACCATCCAGTGCCAACTCGACTTCGGCCATCGTGACGAGCAGGTCGAGAAACGGAACGGCACCCTCCGCGATGCGGCGTTGCATCGTCGCATAGGCGCTGTCCGTGACCTGGCGGGCGGTGACGGTTTCGCCGCTGAAGCGTGCCGGGTCTGCCGAGAGAAAGGCGTCGCGCAGGATCGACAAGGCCTCCTCCGCCTGATCGCGCTCGGCTCGGATGCGCACGTTCTGCAAGGCGACCACCCAGGCCGAGGCCATCAGCGACAGCAGCAATGCGGCGGAGAGGGCACTGGCCATGCGATGACGACCGATGAACTTGCGCACGCGGTAGCCGGTCTGCGAACCGCGCAATGAAATCGGCAAGCCTTCGCGAAGTCGCTGCAAGTCGGCATTCAGCGCATCGACCGACAGGTAGCGCTCGGCTGGATCCTTGCGAAGGCATCGCTGCACGATGTCCTCGATGTCGCCGCCGAGAGATCGATTCAACGCGGCAGCCGAGCTTTGCCGGACATCGACGCCGGTGCTGCCCAGTTGCAACGCCGCCTGGCGCAGCGATGGCGGAATGCGATGCGTGATCTGCTCGATCAACGCCGGCAAGCTGTCACCCGCGTCGGCAAACGGCGTGCGCCCGGTCAGGAGCTCGTAGAGCAGAACACCGAGGCTGTAGATGTCGCAGGCGACCGTGATCGGCGCGCCGGTCAGTTGCTCGGGGGCAGCGGTCGCCAGTGAAAAATATCGATCCGAGGTTGCCGTGGATCCTCGGTCAGCGCCGTCGGCGATCGATTTGGCGATGCCGAAATCGAGCAGCTTCGGCTGGCCGTTCGGCAGCACCAGCACGTTGCCGGCCTTGACGTCGCGATGCACGACCAGATTGCGGTGCGCGTAGTGCACGGCATCCAGGACGCGTCGAAAGAGGTCGATGCGATGCTCGATGGAAAGACGTGCGCGATCCGCATGGGTGACGATCGGCACCGCGTCGCGCAGCAATTCCATCACCACGTAGGGAGAGCCGTCTTCGAGGGTGCCCGCGTCGATGAACTGGCAGATGCCCGGATGCTGCAGGCGTGCCAGCACCGCGCGTTCCGACTGGAAGCGAGACAAGGCTTGCGGCGTCATCATGTCGCGACGAACGACCTTGATCGCGACTTCGTGCTGCAACGAAGGATCGTTGCGTTCAGCGCGGAAAACCCGGCCCATGCCGCCTGAACCGATCTCCTCAAGGACGCGGTAACTTCCGACGGTAGTTCCGGCTGCAAGGGATTCCGGCAGCATGCGGCGCAGTGTCTGGTCGATCTGATGGTGAAGCACTCCGGCGTCGAGACCGGACTCGGATTCCTCGGCGGCGATCAGGCGACGCAGCGACGCCGCGACCTCGGGTTCGCGTTCGGTCAGTCGTGCCAACCAGTGCGAACGGACGTCGGGGGGCAGTTCCATGGCTTCGTCGAACAAACGGTTGAGCTGCCGCAGCTGCTCGGCCGACGATGCCGTCATTTGGCAGGATCCAGATGCAGGCGCTCGGCCAGCCAATTGCGCGCGAATCGCCACTGCCGACCGACCGTTGCAGTGCTGGTGCCGCAGCAGGACGCAATCTGGTCGACTTCAAGTCCGGAGAACAGCCGCAATTCCACGACCTTGGCGACCATCGGATCGGCTTCGGCGAGATCATTCAATGCCTGGTCGAGGGCCAGCCAGTCGAGCTGGTCGCCGGCGCCCGGTACATCGCTCGCGCTGGTGCCACCGAGGGTCACGACCTCGACGCCACCGCCACGCTTTTCGGCCCGTCGTTCACGCAGGTAGTCGATCAGTACGCGGCGCAGCACCGTGGCCGAAA
>DATMVT010000338.1:0-3733 GCA_035562895.1 Patescibacteria group bacterium
AAGGCTCGGTTCACGGTCGGCACCCCGGCATTGCTATGGAACGCATGTCACACCATACGCCGTTCGCGCGCACGACGTGTCATGGCGCGGGCACGTGGGTCGACCCGAACACCCGTTCGGGCCGGCCAGAGGGGCGGCTGCTAAACTCCGCGACCTTTTTTGGCAGCCCCGAGACTCGACATGGCCGTTCCCGCCGAGCAACTGGATCGTTCCTACACGCTGGAAGACAAGTACACGCGCCGCGAAGGCCGCATCTTCCTGAGCGGCGTGCAAGCGCTGGTGCGGCTGCCGATCATGCAGGCGCTGCGCGATCAGGCGGCCGGCCTCAACACCGGCGGCTTCATTTCCGGTTATCGCGGCTCGCCGCTCGGCGGCTTCGATCTGGAACTGTGGAAGGCCAAGAAGCATCTGGAATCGCAGAAGGTGAAGTTCCAGCCGGGCTTGAACGAAGACCTCGGCGCGACCATGGTCTGGGGCTCGCAGCAGACCAACCTGTTCCAGGGCGCGAAATACGACGGCGTGTTCTCGATGTGGTACGGCAAGGGTCCGGGCGTGGACCGCTGCGGCGACGTGTTCAAGCACGGCAACGCCGCCGGCACGTCGAAATTCGGCGGCGTGCTCGCGCTCGCGGCCGACGATCATGCCTGCCGTTCGTCGACGCTGCCGCACGGCTCCGAGCATGAGTTCGTGTCGGCGCTGATGCCGATCCTGAATCCCGCCGGCGTGCAGGACATCCTCGACATGGGCCTGCTCGGCTGGGCGATGTCGCGCTTCACCGGGCGCTGGGTCGGCTTCAAGACGATCGCCGAGACGGTCGAGTCCTCGGCCTCGGTCAACGTCAATCCGCACCAGCTCGACATCGTGCTGCCGGACGACTTCGCCTTGCCCGCGGGCGGTCTCAACATCCGCTGGCCGGATCCGCCGCTCGACCAGGAAATGCGCCTGCACAAGTACGCCGTCGCGGCCGCCGAAGCCTTTGCGCGCGCGAACCGCATCGACAAGACCGTGGTCGATTCGCCGCGTGCGCGCTTCGGCATCGTCACCACCGGCAAGAGCTATCTCGACGTGCTGCAGGCGCTCGAATACCTCGGCATCGACCGGCGCATGGCCGAGGACATCGGCATCCGCGTCTACAAGGTCGGCATGACCTGGCCGCTGGAACCGATCGGCATCCGCAACTTCGCGCGCGGCCTCGAAGACATCCTGATCGTCGAGGAAAAGCGCAGCTTCATCGAATCGCAGATGAAGGAGGCGATGTACAACTGGGACCACGCCACGCGCCCCAGCATCGTCGGCAAGTACAACGAAGGCGGCGAGTGGATTCTGCCGAGCACCTCGGAACTGACGCCGGCGATGATCGCGATGGCGATCGCCGCGCGCCTCGCGCGCTTCTTCACCAGCGAGGCGATCCAGTCGCGCCTGAAGTGGATCGAGGAAAAGGAGAAGGAACTGGCGGCACCGCGCGCCAACTTCCCGCGCGCCGCGCACTACTGTTCGGGCTGCCCGCACAATTCCTCGACCGTGGTGCCGGAAGGCTCGCGCGCGCTCGGCGGCATCGGCTGCCACTACATGGTCACCTGGATGGACCGGCGCACCGACACCTTCACGCAGATGGGCGGCGAAGGCACGACCTGGTGCGGCCAGGCACCGTTCACCGAGGAAAAGCACGTCTTCCAGAACCTCGGCGACGGCACCTATTTCCATTCCGGGTCGCTGGCGATTCGCCAGGCGATCGCGGCCAAGGTCAACATCACCTACAAGATCCTCTACAACGACGCCGTCGCGATGACCGGCGGCCAACCGGTCGACGGCACGCTGACGGTGTCCGACATCGCGCATCAGGTGCGCGCCGAAGGCGTCAAGACCATCGTCGTGCTCAGCGACGAGATCGAGAAGTGGAGCAAGCCCGAAATCTTCCCGGAAGGCGTCGAATTCCTGCACCGCGACGAACTCGATGCGGTGCAGAAGCGTCTGCGCGACGAACCCGGCGTGACCGTGCTGATCTACGACCAGACCTGCGCCGCCGAGAAGCGGCGTCGCCGCAAGCGCGGCAAGATGGTCGATCCGGCCAAGCGCACTTTCATCAACCCGGCGGTGTGCGAAGGTTGCGGCGACTGCGGCGTGAAGTCGAACTGCGTGTCGGTGCTGCCGCTTGAAACCGAATTTGGTCGCAAGCGCGAGATCGACCAGAGCAATTGCAACAAGGACTTCAGCTGCGTCAAGGGATTCTGCCCGAGCTTCGTGACCATCGAAGGTGGCGGGCTCAGGAAGAAGAAAGGCTCGGGCGCGCAGATGGACATCGCCAACTTGCCGTTGCCGACGTTCAAGTCCGACCTCGACCAGCCCTGGAACATCCTCGTCACCGGCATCGGCGGCACCGGCGTCGTCACCATCGGCGCACTGATCGGCATGGCCGCGCACCTCGAAGGCAAGGGCACCTCGGTGCTCGACCAGACCGGTCTCGCCCAGAAGGGTGGCGCCGTCACGACGCACGTGCGCGTCTCGCGCTCGCCGAACGACATCCACGCTGTGCGCATCGCCGCCGGCGAAGCCGACCTCGTGCTCGGCTGCGACATGGTCGTCGTCAACGACTACTGGGCGATGTCGAAGATCCGCGCCGGTCGTGCCCACACCGTGCTGAACGGTTATGAGGCGATGCCGGGCACGTTCACGCGCAATCCGGACATGCAGTTCCCGAAGCTGCAGATCGTCGACGCCGTGCAGACCGCGATGGGCGGCGACAAGCCGGACCTGATCGATGCCACCGAACTGGCGACGTCGCTGCTCGGCGATTCGATCGCGACCAATACCTTCATGCTCGGCTATGCGTGGCAGAAGGGTTTCGTGCCGGTGTCGATGGATGCGTTGATGCGTGCGATCGAATTGAACGGCGCCGCGATCGAACTGAACAAGCGCGCGTTCTACTGGGGTCGCCTCGCCGCGCATGACCTGGCGGCGGTGAAAAAGGCGGCGGCGGTGCGCACGGCACCGGCCTTCATCGACTTCGTCGGTGCCTCGAGTGCCGCCACCGATGCGCAGGAACATCTGGCGACCGCGGCGGCCTTCGAAGGCTTCGGCAAGCTCGCGCAGACCCTCGATGAAACCGTGGCGCTGCGCGTGAAGTTCCTGACCGAGTACCAGGACGCCGCCTATGCCGCGCGCTACAAGTCCCTGGTCGACCGCGTGCGTGGCGCGGAAGCCAGGCTGGGTGCCGGCAGCGCGCTGTCGGAAGCGGTTGCGCGTTACGCCTTCAAGCTGATGGCCTACAAGGACGAGTACGAAGTCGCGCGCCTGTACACGACCGGCGACTTCCGCAAGCAGATCGCCGAGACCTTCGACGGCGACTACACGATCCGCTTCAATCTGGCGCCGCCGCTGTTCGCGAAGAAGGACGCCGACGGGCATCTGGTGAAGTCGGAGTACGGTCCGTGGATCTTCACCGCGTTCAAGTTCATGGCCAAGCTCAAGGGACTGCGCGGCGGCTTCTTCGACGTGTTCGGGCGCACCGCCGAACGCCGGATGGAACGTCAGCTGATCGCCGACTATTTCCGCACCCTCGAGGAGCTGGTCGCGAAGCTCGATGCGTCGAACCACCGCCTCGCCGTGCAGATCGCCGAAGTGCCCGAGCACATCCGCGGCTACGGCCACGTCAAGGAGGCGCACCTCGCCAAGGCCAATGCCAAGGAAGCGGAGCTGCTCGCACAGTTCCGCGATCCGGCCGCCGAGTCGGCGG